>SHVO01000062.1 GCA_009694245.1 Rhodospirillaceae bacterium
CACTACAACACCAAGCGGCCCCATTCATCGCTCGGCTATAGGCCGCCGGCGCCGGTGACCTATAGCCCGATTCCAGTACCACTCGAACAGAGCGAAACCATGCAGTAGACTAACATCACGACTGGTACAGAAAATCGGTCAGGTCAATACAGGTGGTGCGCACTCGGCGGCATTATCGAGTAAAACTCGCTAACGTGACAACGTCGCATCCACGGGGCGTTCTGAACGGAGCCCGCCGTTAGAGCGCGATTTCTATTTAATAAAAGGCCATCGCGCTCTAATGAAGAGCGGCACCGTGGCAATCAGGGGACCAGAAGTGTCGGCGCCATTCACGGCCATCCTCCTCGCAGGCGACCGTCCGGCCGATGCACTCGCCCGGATCTCTCCCGGCCAGCGCAAGGCCCTTTTGGTTCTTCAGGGCCGGCCCATGATTCTCTTTGTTCTTGATACGCTACTGGCCGCGCGTCATGTCGGCAACATTGTTGTGGTCGCCAACCGGATTGCCGAAATCGAGCGTAACGCCGCGCTCCAGGCTCTGGTCGGAAAGCACGCTCACGGCCACCGCATCACGTTCCGTGAAGGCGCGGGTAGCCCGGCCACCAGCGTGCTTAAGATCATCGATGAGAGCCGCTTTGAGGGCGCTGTGCTGGTGACCACCGCCGACAATCCGCTCCTAAGCCCGGCAACCCTCGATATTTTTTGCGCCGCCGTTCTGAAAGACTCCGCCGACGCCGCTGTTGGCCTGGCCCGCGAGCGCGATATTCGCGCGGCTTTTCCGCATGCCAAGCGCACGTATATCCGGCTGAAGGGTGAGGGCTACAGCGGCTGCAATCTGTTCGCTTTAACGCCGGGCGCCGGGTCGAAGGCGGCGCGGGCTTGGAGCGAAGTCGAAAGCCGGCGCAAGAAGCCCTGGCAATTGATCCTGCACTTCGGCGCCTGGACGCTCCTGCGCGCGCTCTGCGGCCGCTTGGATCTGGACGCCGCCCTCGGGGCGGTTTCGCGCTCCATAAGCCTAACCGTCAAGGCGGTCGTGCTCGACGACCCGGTCGCGGCCATGGACGTGGACCGCGAGGACCATATCGCCATTGCCGATCGTGTTCTGGCCGCGCGGGCTGGCCATGCCGCGCCGCCTCCGCCATGACGCCACGCACCAAGGTCGGGTTTCTCTACAATCATGATGCTGGCCATCAGGTGCGGCACAGCGCGGCGGTGATTCCAGCACTTCTTGCCGGCCACCCGGCGATCGAAATCACGGTCCTTGCCACTTCGGACGCCCGGCTTGAGGCCGTGCGCGGCGTCTCTGGAACCGAGGCTGGGAAGCGCTGCAAGTTTGTCAGGTTGGATATTCCCGCCTGGCACAAGCCCATTGCCCAGCTGCTGGACACCGTCATGCCCTTCAGCAGGCTGGATCACCTCTACAGCAATCGCGCGGTCTTCGCGTTCCTCGACGCTGTTGTCGTCACTGAGGGCACCAGCCTCTTTCTCCGGAAACTGCGCGGCTTGGATCACCTGAAGATTCTTCGGATCGATCACGGCGCCGGCGACCGATCGATCGGATTCCAGCCGTCGTTCGTCGGGAACGATCTTGTGCTCTTGCCGGGCGCCAAACAACGCCAGCGCTTTTTGCAGCTCGGCTACCTCCGTCCCGAACAAATCGCGGTCGTCGGCTATCCCAAGTTCGACGCGGTCAACCTCGCAGCCGGGCGGCACCGAAAATTCTTCGCCGACGACAAGCCCGTCGTGCTTTACAACCCGCACCCCGAGCCGCGCATGTCGTCCTGGTACGACATGGGACTCAACGTTCTGGAGTATTTCGCAGGGAGTACCGACTACAACCTCATATTCGCGCCGCATGTCATGCTGTTTAAGCGCCGATTGCACGCGACGTTAGAGGGACTGGCGGTGCGCTGGCGCGGTGATGTGCCGGAGAAATACCGAAGGTGCTCCAATATCCGTATTGATACGGGCAGTGCTGCCTGTCTCGATATGACCTATACGCTGGCGGCGGATATCTATCTCGGCGACGTCAGCAGTCAGATCTATGAATTCCTGATCGAGCCGCGCCCGTGCATTTTTCTCAATCCACGCAGGGCGCAATGGCAAGACGATCCTAACTACGCATTCTGGCACTTCGGGCCGGTGGTTTCGGACATCAAGAGGCTCGATCACGCGCTTCGCCGGGCTTTGAGAGATCACGCCGTCTACAGCGCGATCCAGCAACAGGCTTTTCAATCGACCTTTGACCTCCAGACCGTCCCATCGGCGGTTCGCGCGGCCGAGGCTATCGCCGGATTTCTTGCGCAAGGTCGAATCAGATTGAATCAACCTGATCCGTAAATCTTGCTCCAAATCAGGGCGCCACTGGTCAAAATATAACGCTTCGATCCCATCGATTGTGTTGGATTTTGACCACATCATAAAGGCTGCCGAGTGGATCGGCCGGCCACTTGGGGGAACCAAGTGTCAGGCCGATCCACTAGTAAGGCTTCGCGTCGCACAATGGTTATGCGGTCCGGAAGGTGGCTGACATTGTCTCTGAGCGCCGTACCGCCGACTTCGCCGATCCCGGCTTTGATTGCCCGCCGCAGGTGGCTCCGGTGGTTCAGCCCCAGGACATAAGTCGCCCGGCGCCCGGCCCGCTGTTGGAACGTCAGCATTGCCTGAAAGAGCGCTTCTTCGTCGGCCGCTCCGGCATTGCTGACGTCGGCGCCCAGCATGACGTGGTCCAGCACCAGGAGCTGGTCATGCGGGGAGAATAGATCGACCATCAAGGCAACGTCCCGAACGTAGGGGCGAAATAGTTTGCGGATCGGCACCAACCTGTCGGCCGTTACCCAATGCGGAATCCGCACCACTTCCAGACGTAGATGCGTCAAGCGGTTGCGCTGGGGAAGACCCGCAATCAGGCGGCAAATCTCGGGTAAGGCGGGACCGCATAAGGCGCCGAACGGCACGGGTATCGACATCTTCGCCGCTAGCCCGGCGTTGCCCATGGCCGTGAAGGCTGCCGTCGCCAGTTTGGTCAAATCGATGATGGTCGCGTCGCTGCAAGCACGCGCGTCATTCGCATAAGTGTCGATGTTCGTCTCTGGGCCGGCCCGGAAAAAGAATGAATTGATGCTCTCGGTCTCGGCGCACCACGCCGGAGTGAAGTATGTTTTTAACAGGCCCACGGTCGATGCCGCCGCCGCTCCGGGTAATGAGGCTGCGGCAGGGGCAGCGCCGCCGTTCGCGGACTTCGGCGAACCCTGCACTTGCCGCGCCGTGCTGACGGCGGTTCTGACTGCCTCCATGTTGAGGCTGCCATCTTCATTCAGCGCGGCGGAGAGGTCGAGTTTCGAGGCCGTCGGCAGGGACAAACCGCGTTCGGTGAATCGCGCACCTATAAGTTTCCGGCCGATGCTCGCGGCTATAGCGTCGGCGCCCTGCTGGGCCTTGGCTGCCCACCGCGCGTTTAGATCTTTTTGCCAAGATACCTATAATTCACTTTAAGTATCAATGATATAGGCCATCGGCTGGCCGCCGCTGGAGTCATGCCGCCAGCGCCACCTGTTCATCGATCCGTTGGGCCAGCGCTTTGAGTTCATGGAGATCCGTGCCCGATTGGCCGACGCGTGCGACCGCCTGGCGCCACCCTCGCGCTCCCGCGCAGCCGTGGAACAATCCAACCATGTGCCTGAGGACATGGTGCGGCCTGAGGCCGCCGGCAATGACGTCCCGGGCATAGGCGATATAGTCGGTCGCGATCGCGGCGCGTCCCGGCGCGGCGGCCGTGTCGCCAAAGAACAGCCGGTCAACCTCGGCCAGCATATAAGGCGCATCATAGGGGGCCCGGCCGAGCATGACGCCGTCCAGCGCCGTGCCATCAGCCGCGGTCAGAGCCGCGGAGGCCGCATCGAGCGATTTCAGGCCCCCGTTCAAAACCACTTCCAAATGCGGGAAGCTCCGTTTCAGTTTGTAGACGCGGTCATACCGCAAGGGCGGGATTTCGCGGTTTTCCTTCGGACTCAATCCGTGGAGCCAAGCCTTACGCGCGTGGATAATGAAGGTGTTGCAGCCGGCTGCCGCGACCGTCGAAATGAACTCATCCAAGTGCTCGTCGCTGTCCAGATCATCAATGCCGATGCGCGTCTTGACCGTCACGGGAACGCGGACTGCGGCGCGCATGGCCCCGACACATTCGGCGACTAGCGCGGGCTCGGCCATGAGGCAGGCCCCGAACCTGCCCGAGGTTACGCGTTCGCTCGGACAGCCGACGTTGAGATTGATCTCATCATAGCCCCATGATTCGGCGCGACGGGCGGCCTCGGCCAATTGCACCGGCTCACTGCCGCCCAACTGCATAGCCAGCGGCTTTTCGGCCGGACCGAATTCTAAGAACCGGCCCGGATCCGGGCTGCGAACGATCGCCGCCGACGTCACCATCTCGCTGTAGAGACGCGTGCGCCGGGTTACGAGGCGCAGCAGGTACCGGCAATGCCGGTCGGTGCAATCCATCATCGGTGCGATGCAAAACCGATGGGTATTGCCCGGCTTATTGGCGATCTGGGAGACAAGGGTGCCCACGCGCGGCCTTCAATATGAGAATAAGTGCGGTTCCGGCAACTTTCCGTAAGGGGTCTAGCCCAGGGCTTCAAGCCCGTTGGTAAGCTAATCTCTAAGTCCTCTTGACATAATGTTCCTTATTTGTTCTTATACCCACGAGAACAAAGTTAGAACAAAAAGAAGGGACCACGCCATGACCGCGCACAGCTTTATCAAAGAAACCTCTGCCCTGCTTGGGCTATTTGTCACGCTCTATTTGTGGTCACTGGTGGCATTGGCCCTTCAGGGCTGAGTTTTCCGCAATGATTAATAGCTCCTTAATATTTGAAATATCAGGAGTTTTAGAGATTTATCCGGTTTGGATTCAGCTCATCCGCGTTTGACTTGCGGCCTCGGCAGGCCATATAAGCAGGGTAACAAAAGCGACAAAAAGACACCTTCTGCGTACAGGTACACACGGCGATGAGCACTGCTCAGGTTGCCAATTCGGGGATGATCGGAGCGACGGCGCGCGTTAGTCACGGCCGGAGCGCCGTGGCGTCGTCCACGCCGTTCGTCGAACCGCTATCGGGTGCTTACGCTCCTCCTGCGCGTGACCAGACTCCCGTCTTCGACGAGGACTTCGAGGAATTTGCCGCGCCGCGCCGCCGCCGGCGGGTCTACCGCGCTCCGTTCCAAGACGGCGTCGTTAGTTTTGGCGGCGTCCTGGTCTCGCGGGAAATCGGCACGATGATGATGCATGCCCAAGCCGCGACTTCGCTGCGTTCGGCGCCACCCGTGGCTGCCGAGGCGGAACGCAGCGTTGCCATTTATGAATTTAATCAAGCCCTCATGGGGGCCGCCGAAACGACGACCGACATCGGCTTCCTGCGCTGAAACGGTGCAGGGGGATGGTTATCCCGATCGCCCGATGTCTGGCGGCGACAAAGTGCTGCATACGTTAGGCCGCTCTCGCTCCAGGAACTGAAGTTGCGTCATGCGTCCAACGGCCGTGGAAACGTGTTTCGAGGTGGCCTGCTGGATTCTTGATCGAGCTTCAGACGACGGCGAGCATCTTCAGCCTCAGAAGCTGCACCGCCTCATGTACCTGGCCCAAGCCTATTTCGGCGTCCTCCAGGGCGGTATGAAGCTCATGCTGGCAACGTTTATCGCCATGGATGACGGACCCATAGAACCCGCGGTCTACCGCGTCTTCGCTCGCGGACGGCCCGCGGTCGATCTGAAGCCGGTCGATGAACTGCCGCGGCACATTCTCGATAGCATCAGGCGACAGTTCGGCGCCCACTCGACCGACCACCTCAGCAAACTTATCAAACGTCACCCGCCCTACGCCGACTCCTACGCCGCGGGACCGGAGGCCGAGATCTTGTTCGAAGCGATGCTGGAATTTTACGGCACGCAAAACCTATCGCGTCGCCAGAGCGCCCCTGAGTTCCAAGAGGCACCGGCCGCCGGCAAGGTCTTGAGGCCGACGGTCTTGCGCAATCATAGCGGCAAGCCGGTCAGCGTTAATCGGTGGATTTCGAAGCGCGCGGAATAGGGTCTCCCATGATGGCTCAACCAAAAACTCAATCGCGCCCGGGCCGCCCGCACAGCTCGCGCCGCGCCTTCGTGGGCCTCGGCGCCGTCGTGGCCCTGATCTCGCTGATTTGGGCGGGAGGCGCCGATGCGCAACGTTTGCGCTCCCGCGAACCGCTGAACCCGGCCAAGGCCCAGACGCTACCGGCCTCGCCGCTGGTCATCCAGAGTGCCGAAGCCTTACACCCCTTCACCGTCGAGCTGGCGGAATCGGAATCGCAGCGCGCCATCGGGCTGATGCACCGAAACTTTCTTGCGTCCGACCGAGGGATGTTGTTCGACTTTTATGTCGAGCAGCCCGAACAATTCTGGATGCGGAATACCTTCATCCCGCTGGACATGCTGTTCA
This sequence comes from Rhodospirillaceae bacterium, assembly GCA_009694245.1. Lineage (GTDB taxonomy): Bacteria > Pseudomonadota > Alphaproteobacteria > Rhodospirillales > Rhodospirillaceae > SHVO01. The sequence continues at coordinate 6,473 of SHVO01000062.1, forward strand.
TCAGGGCGACGGGCGAAATCGTATTCATCGCCGAAGAGACGATACCCCACTCGGATAAGCCCGTGGGACCTACGCGGCCGGTCAGAGCCGTTCTTGAAGTGCCCGGCGGCACCGCCAAGCGCCTCGGCATCAAGGCGGGCGATACGGTGCGGCACGAGATTTTCGGAAACCTGCCTCAGCCTTGATGGCCAGTTTGCGTTTCTTGAGGCGCCCAAGCAGGTAACGGTCAAGGTTGCGGTGGCGCGAGGGCAATGGCGAAAATGGCCAGATTCAACTCCCGGCGCCGTAAGGCTGTAAGCCCGCCGCCATCAGCGCTTGCGCGCCAAGGTCAGCCCGTCGCCAATGGGTACGAGGCTCACGGTGACGCGCTGGTCCATCACGATCTTCTCATTGAGGGCTCTCAGGGCATTGGTATCGTCGGAGGTGTCGCTTGGATCGATCACGCGGCCGCTCCACAGCACGTTGTCGATGGCGACAATACCGCCGGCCCGCAAGAGTTTCAGGGCATATTCGTAGTAGGTGTCGTAGCCGGTCTTGTCGGCGTCGATGAAGGCGAAGTCGTAGGTTCCGCTCTCGCCCTGGGCGACCATGGCCGCGAGGCTTTGGGCCGCCGGTGCGAGCCGCAGGTCGATGCGGTCGGAAACCCCGGCCTTGGCCCAGTGACGCCTGGCAACGGCGGTATAGTCCTCGCTGACGTCGAGCGCGACGATACGCCCCGAGGGCCCCATGGCCTTGGCCACGCACATGGCGCTATAGCCTGTGAACGTACCGACCTCGAGAGCCTTGCGCGCGCCGATGGTCTCCACCAGCAGCGCCATGAACTGCCCCTGTTCAGGCGAAATCTGCATCCGCGCCAGGGCATGCGTTGCGGTCTCCTCGCGCAGGCGTCGCAAGTCATCGTCATCGCGAAGCCCGACCTTGTGCACATAGGCCAAAAGGCCTTCACTCAAACCGAGGGTCTCACGCGACATCGGAGCCGCCTTTCATGAGGTGAACTATTAGAGCAAGCAGCGCGAATTCGGAATCGCTCCGTTTACTCAAACTTTTTGTTGTCGCATCGTTCCGCGCGCGAAGGCGCGCATCTAGTTAATGCCGGCCTTCGCCGGCGCGAAAACCGGTTCCCACTTTTCGGCACGATGCTCTAGCCGTAGATAGGCGCAGAAAAAAAGACGCGCGGGGTGCGTGACTTAACCCCGCGCTCCGGCAGTGCCCGTAAGATCAGAAGGTTACTTCGCCCGGGTCGCGGTGATTTGGCTGCGTTGGGCGCCGGCGAAATCAATGGCTCCGGTCAGGGTATTGCCCGAGGCCTTGCCGACAAAATGCATGACCACCGGCGCCGCGCCGCGAGGCACGCTGGCGTCGAAGCGAAAGTCTTCGCCCTTCAGCATGGTGTTGAGTAATTGCGACTGGCCACCGGGACCTTGAAGCGTGCCGGTTACGACCTGGTACTGTTGTGAAAGGTCGACGCGGTAGTTGTCCGAACCGATTTTCCATTCCCAGCCGCCCGAAACCTTAGCCGGGACGACCCAATGATAGAGCGCTTCACTCTCGACGACTTCCTGTTTGTCAGGGCGCCAGTCGCCCATGGTGAAGGCATGTGACACCACGCGCGTGCCCGGCTTCATGGCGTTGAGGATCGTCGGGCGAAGTTTCAAGTTCACGTCCGGAAGCAAATAAAGGGTCAGCACCGAGGCCTCGGAGAAGTCGAATTTGAAAAGGTCGGTCTGAAGGAAAGTTACGCGATCGGTGACGCCAGCACTCTTGGCGTTGGCGTTGGCTTCCTTGATGCGAACCGGGTCGATGTCGACGCCGACGCCTTTCTTTACCTTGAAATCGCGGGCGGCCGTAACCACGATGCGTCCGTCGCCGGAGCCGAGGTCGTAGTGGATGTCGTTGGGGCCGGCCCCGGCCATCTCGAGCATGCGGTTGACGACGCCTTGCGCCGTCGGGACGTAAGGTACGTCGAGATTGACACCGCCTTCGCCGGGGAACTTGGATTGGGCATGCGCGCCGAAGGCAAGCAGCAATGCCGCAATGCCGAGCAGACTGAATCTACGTCGCAGAGTCATTGGTCATCTCGTCCTTATGCCTAGGGAATGGATGGGGGCGTTGAAATTGTTGCCGCCGCGCCGCGGCGAGCGAGCACCAGGAACGGGAGCCCGAGCGCCAGCACGCCGAGCCCAGCAAGTGCGCCGGTCGCGGCGTAACTCACGCTCGAATACAGCATGTAGGCGCAAGTTATACAAAACAGCGCGGGAGTCAGGGGATAGAGCGGCGTGCGGAATGGCCGATCGGCGTTTGCGTCGCGCCGTCGCAAGACGAACAGGGACACACCGGTCAGCAAGAAGAACAGCCAGAAGACCGGCGAAAGATAATCGACCGCAGTCTGGACACCCTTCTGGCTGCCAAGCACGATCAGGCCAAGAGCGACCGCGCATTGGAACAGCAATGCACGGACCGGGGCTCCACCGCGCGCGCTCCATTGGTGCAGGAAGCCGAAGAGCGGAAAATCCCGTCCCATGGCGTAGTTGGTTCGCGCGCCCGTAAAGATGGTAACGTTTATCGAGGCCAGCGCTTTCACCAAGATCAGGAGCGTAATGAAGACCGCGCCGGGGGCGCCAAAGACGGCGCCCATCAGATCGGCGGCCACGGCCTTGGAGTTGGCGACGCCGGCTACTCCCAAGACCTTGAGATATACGAAATTGACCAGGACATAGATTGACGTGATGATCCCGATGCTCAGGAGCAGCGCCCGAACAATATCGCGCCGGCCGTCCCGTATCTCGGCCGAGACGTAGGCCGCCTCGTTCCAGCCGCCGTAAGTCAGAAGCACAAAAATCAGCGACGAGCCCAGCATAGCCGAGCTGAAGCCGACGGACGGCTCGGTCGCGGTCGTGGCCGCTGGGACGGCGACGGTGAACGAAAGACCGGCGGCGATAACGCCGATCAGCCCGAGCACGGCGATCGAGGCAAGGACTTTCTGAACATTACGAGTCTGGTGGATTCCGGCGATGTTAAGTCCGGTGAGGGCGAGGACGGCGACGGCGGCATAAATTGTCGCGCCGCTTTCGCCCAAGGGGAGAAGTTGCCCGGCGTAATCGCCGAAAACATAAGCGAGCAGAGCCATGCTGCCAGGCTGAATCACGGTCATGCGCGCCCACGCGAACATGAAGCCGACGGTTCCCCCGTAGGCTCGGGTGAGGAAATGGTACTCACCGCCGGTCGATGGATAGGCCGTGGATAGCTCGGCGTAGCAGAGCGCCCCCAGGAAGGAGATCACGCCGCCCAGCGTCCAGACGAGAAGTATAAGCCAGCTCTCCCCGGCTATTCCGGCAACGATGCTGGGCAGGCGAAAAATGCCGACGCCGATGACGATGCCGACGATGATGGCCACGCAGTCGAACAGGGACAGGACCTGCTTCGGCGCACTCGCGCCAGCAATATCGGGCAGGGCGCTCACGTCGACGCGCCCATCTTGTGGAACCAAGCCAGCAAATGCGGCTCCCCTGCTAGGTGTGGCGATCCCGGCAGGACTTGAACCTGCGACCCTCTGCTTAGAAGTAATATGCCCTTTGTAGTACCAGGTAGCAAGGTGATCTGCCCCCTTCAGGGTGGTCCATCGACTATTTTAGTGTGGGCCATGAAGGAGAAGAGAAATGGGCAAGAGACACCGGCCTGAGGAGATTATCGGCAAGCTGCGTGAGGCCGAGATTATTCTGGCGCAAGGCGGGACGACGGGG
>SHVO01000063.1 GCA_009694245.1 Rhodospirillaceae bacterium
AGCGTCAGGCGGCCCGGCTCGTTCTGCGGGTTGAGCGTTTCGATGAGACGCAACAACTGGTCCGGGTCCGTGGTTGGACCCGCCTTGAGACCGAGCGGGTTTTTAACGCCGCGCAAAAACTCGACGTGAGCGCCGTCGGGCTGGCGGGTGCGGTCGCCGATCCACAGGAAGTGGGCCGAGGTGTCGTACCAATCGCCCGTGGTGCTGTCGATGCGCGTGAAAGCCTGCTCGTAGGGCAGCAACAGCGCCTCGTGGGCGGTGAAAAAATCGGTTTCTCGAATCTGCGGCGTGGTCTCTGACGTCAGGCCGCATGCGGCCATGAACGCCAGCGCTTCGCCGAGGCGCGCCGCCAGGTCCTGGTAGCGTTCGCCCAGTTCGCTTTCGGCCACGAAACCCAGGTTCCACTGATGGACCTTGTGCAGATCGGCATAACCGCCCTGGGCGAACGCGCGCAAAAGATTAAGCGTCGCGGCCGATTGATTGTAGGCCTGCACCATGCGCTCGGGATCGGGCGCGCGCGCCTCGATGGTGAAGTCCATGCCGTTGACCATGTCGCCGCGATAGGCCGGTAGCGTGACGCCGTCGATCGTTTCATTGTCGCTCGAACGCGGTTTGGCGAATTGGCCAGCCAGCCGCCCCATCTTGACCACCGGGCACGCCGCGCCGAACGTCAGCACGACCGCCATCTGCAACAGCACGCGAAACGTGTCGCGGATGTTGTTGGGATGAAACTCGGCAAAACTTTCGGCGCAATCGCCGCCCTGCAATAAGAACGCCTTGCCGTCGGCGACGTTGGCGAGCGCCGCCATTAGGCGGCGCGCCTCGCCCGCGAACACCAGCGGAGGGTAATTGCGCAGGCGCGCCTCGACGGCCGCTAGGCGCTGGGCGTCCGGGTAGTCGGGCTGCTGGCGGATGGGGTTGCTCCGCCAACTATCGGGAGACCAGGGTGCGGCCATTGTTCGTTCCGTTAGGGTCCTTCGCGTCGCCACTGTCGAATGGCGGAACATCGAATGGCGGGTCATCTTTAAGAGCCGGGCGGATCGCCGGGCTGCGGTTTCCCGGCGCCCCAATGACGATCCTCGCCACAGACGACCCGCCGCGAGCGAGGCGCCGCTCGCGGAAAGGCGTACCCTATACAGCCCGGACGGGCCGTTTGGCAACCGCGGCCCGCGCGGAGCGGCTTAACGCCGCCCCGTCTCCAGATAGGTCTTGAGACCGTCGCGGTCGAGGCCCTGGAGGCCAAGTTTCGCCAAGCTCCATCCGGACGCGCGGTAATCCGTGCGGTTGGCCGCGCCGCAGAGCGTGATCGTGGCGTCGAACACGGGCGTCGGAACGCCCAACACTCGGCCAAGTTCGGCCGACGGAAAAAGCTGGGTCGGCACTTCTTCGGTCACATAGCGATCCTGAAAATCGGCGGGCGTTTTTTGGTTCTTGTAAAGTGGCACGTTGTGCACCGTTTCATAGAAGTCCTTGCCCGTCGCGCCATAGAAAGCCGTCAGGATATCCTTCGCCGGAACGGCCTTGAGACCGAGCGCTTGCAAAACCGCACAACGCTCGGCATCCATCGCCTCGATGACGGACGCGACGGCCGGCGTGATGTCATAACCGTCGCAGGTGTAGGGACCGTTCTTTTCGATGTTCACCGCGTTCATCAGCATCGGCAACGGATGGACCGCCATGCCGGGCCCGCCCATGCCGGCCTCGATCACATTGGTGGCCAGACGATATTCCGGATAGATCGCGGCCAGGCGGGCAAGAACGTCCTTGCCGTCGGTCGCCGGAAAAACGCCCAGGCCGGCGCTCTTCTTCTTGCCCGTCACGTTCGCCGCGCCCGAACCGCTGATGCGGCCACCATAAAGCAGGTCGGACGGCTGGGCGAGCTTCACGCCCTTGACGCCGGCCGCGTCCAGCGCGCGCTTGGCGACCAGGGCGCCGCCGACGCCCCCCGGATTGAGCAACAGGATCTGGCCGCCCTTGAGATGCGGCGCGAGGTCGGCGAGCAGCCGTTCGTGATACTGCGCCGGCATCACCGGCATCACGACGTCCGCTCCGTCCACGGCCGCCTTGATGTCCGTGGTGACGAGCGCGATCGGCGCGAAATGCTGGCCCTTGCCGCCCGCGTAGTGGTCGATCTTGACATCGACCTTGATGCCGCCCGCGTCGCGGACCGGCTTCATCACGCTGTCGAACTGGGCGAAGTCCCAAAGCCGCACCGCATGCCCCATCAGCGACGTTTCGGCCGCCGCCATATGCGCGCCGTTGCCTGCGCCTAGCACCGCAATCGTGAGCTTCTCCGCCATGACCATTCCCCCGTTAAATTAATCGAACCAACCGAACATCCCTGGCTCGGCGCTGGAGCGTGGGCTCAGCGCTCGCGGAAGGGCCGGGCCGCGCTGCCGGGATGGCCGAAATCCCTCGGCGCGAGGCCGGCGTGAAACCACGTCACGAAGTTGTAGATATCGAACACCGGCAGTCCCGTCGCCTCGGCCAGGGCGCGGCTGTAGGGCACCATCCGGGTGCATTCCACGACGATCGCGCCCACGTCGGGATGATCGCGGACCAGACTGATCCCGGCGTCGAGCACGTCGGCCTCGTTCAGCTCCACATCGACCGTGGGCGCGCCGCCGCCCTTGTACATGGTGCGGTTGAACTCGCGGCCGTTTTCGGTGCTGGAGACGGGTGTGTCGGCGGCGATCCCGGCCGCGCGCAGATGCTCGGCCGAGAGCTCGGTTTTGTTCACCGTGAGGATGCCGACCCGCTTGCCGGGCGGCAGCAGGCGCGCGACCAGGGGCACCTGCAGAAGCGAGCTCATGGCCACCGGCACGCCCAGCCGCTTGGCCAGTTCGTCCTGGAACAGAACCAGGAATCCGCAATTGCCGACGATGCCGTCGGCGCCCATGGCGATCAGCTCCTTGGCCGCCGCGACGAACGGTTCCAGCAAACCCGCGGCGCGCTGCTCGACGACGCGGGCGGGCGATGCGTTATCCACCACCTTGTAGAGTACCGGAAACGGCCACGTCATGGCATTGACCGGATCGCCCGGTATGCGTGGATACTGGGTTTCCAGGATCAAGATGCCTATACGGGCGCCGTAAACGGTCTTGCCGCCATGGGCCAGCCGCAATGAAGCGGCGGATGGCGCGGCGCTGTCGGGTGCCATGGGTCGAACCTTTCTCTCTGTCCGTGCCTGCCGGGCCGTCCACACCCGCTCGCCTTGACGTCCGCTCAGCGGGACGGCAGCTTGTCGCGCAGGGTAACGAATTCCTCGGCCGCCGTGGGGTGAATTCCGATGGTCGCGTCGAACTGGCTTTTGGTCGCGCCGCACTTCAGCGCGACCGCGAGCCCCTGCACGATTTCGGGCGCGTCCATACCGATCATGTGGCAGCCTAGAACCCGGTCAGTATCGGCATCGACCACCAGCTTGATCAGCGTCTTTTCCTCGCGCCCGCCCAAGGTATGCAGCAGCGGCCCGAAACGCTCCACATAGACATCCACGGCCGCGTGCCGCAGGCGGGCCTGGTCCTCGGTCAGTCCGACGGTGCCGATCGGCGGCGTGCAGAAAACGGCGGTTGGAATCAGGCTGTGATCCACCGCCGTCGGCGCGTTGTCAAACAGCGTGCGCGCGACCGCCGCGCCTTCGGCGAGCGCCACCGGCGTAAGGTTCATCCGGTCGGTCACGTCGCCCACGGCATAAACCGTGTCGGCCGACGTCCGGGAGTACGCGTCCACCTCGATCGCGCCGTTATCGCCGGTCGCGACGCCCGCTTCGGCTAGGCCCAGGTTTTCCGTGTTGGGCACGCGCCCCGTCGCAAACAACGCGGCGTCGGCTTCGATTTCGTCACCCATGGCGAGGTGCAAGCTGAGGCCGCGCCCGGTGCGCTGGATACCGCGCACCACGGAATCGCACATCAGCTTGATGCCACGCCGCTCCATTTCCTCGGTCAGCGCGGACCGAAGATCGGCATCAAAGCCGCGCAACACGCTGGCGCCGCGGATGATTAGCGTGACCTCCGCGCCCAGGCCGCTGAAAATGCCCGCGAACTCGACCGCGATATAACCGCCGCCGACGATCGCCACCCGCCTGGGCAGCGCGGCTAGGTCCAGCGCCTCGTCCGACGAGATGGCGTATTCGATGCCAGGAATATCCGGCAGATGCGGCCGGCCCCCGGTCGCGATCAGAACATGGCGCGCAGTGATCCGCCGGCCCGCCACCTCGACCGTTTGCCGATCCAGAAGCCGGGCGTGGCCCTTGACAATCTCGACCCCGCTTTCACGAAGAATGCGGCCGTAAATGCCTTCGAGCCGGTCGAGTTCGCGATTCTTGTTCGCGATCAACGTCGGCCAATCGAAGGCGGGCTGGCCGAGCGTCCAGCCGTAACCCACCGCGTCGGCGAAGGCGTCGGCGAAGTGCGCGCCGTAAACCAGCAGCTTCTTGGGCACGCAGCCGCGCAGGACGCAGGTTCCTCCCACGCGGCCGGCTTCGCAGACGGCGACGCGGGCGCCATAACGGGCCGCCATGCGCGAGGCCCGCACGCCGCCCGAGCCGGCGCCGATCGTCAGCAAATCGAAGTCAAAAGCGCTCACGGCCTGAACGCGGGGTTCCGCCGGCGCAACGCCGGCCGAACGCCTAGGCTCCAATGCCGCCCATGCAGAGATATTTCACCTCGAGGAACTCGTCCATGCCGTAGAATGAGCCTTCGCGGCCGATCCCCGATTCCTTCCAGCCGCCGAAGGGCGCCACTTCGGTCGAGAACACTCCTTCGTTGATAGAAACGATGCCGTATTCCATGGCTTCGGCCACGCGCCACGCCCGACCAATATCGCGGGTGTAAAGATATCCAGCCAAGCCATACTGGGTGTTGTTGGCGAGATCGATGGCCTCTTGCTCGGACGTGAATCGGTAAACCGGCGCGACGGGACCGAATATCTCCTCGCGCGAGATTCGCATGTCCGGCGTGACGTTCGCCAACACAGTCGGCTGATAGAACGTGCCGCCAAGCTCGTGACGCTTGCCGCCTACCACGACGCGCGCTCCCTTGCTGACGGCGTCCTGAACCAGCTGCTCGACCTTTTGGAGCGCCTCGTTGTTGATCAATGGCCCCTGCTGAAACTCGCCCTTGAGACCGTGACCGACCTTCAGGCCGGAGCTGCGCTGGGCGAGGCGGCCGACGAACTCGTCATAGATGCCGTCCTGCACGTACAGGCGGTTCGCACATACGCAGGTTTGTCCGGTGTTGCGGAACTTGGAGGCGACCGCGCCTTCGACCGCCGCGTCTGGATCGGCGTCGTCGAACACCAGGAACGGCGCGTTGCCGCCCAATTCCAAGGAAATTTTCTTCACCGTGTCGGCGCATTGGCGCATCAGCAGCTTGCCGATCTCGGTCGAGCCGGTGAACGACAGCTTGCGCACGATCGGGTTGCGCGTGAGCTCGCCTCCGATCTGCTCGGGACTGCCGGTAATCACGTTGAAAACACCCTTGGGAATGCCGGCGCGGTCGGCCAGCTCGGCGACGGCGAGCGCCGAATAGGGCGTATCCTCGGCCGGCTTCACGACGACCGTGCACCCGGCCGCCAGCGCGGGCGCGCACTTTCGGGTAATCATGGCGTTGGGAAAGTTCCACGGGGTGATCGCCGCGCAAACGCCAACCGGCTGCTTGATGACGATGATGCGCCGGCCAGCGACCGGCTGCGGGATCGTGTCGCCGTACACGCGCTTGGCCTCTTCCGCGAACCATTCGACGAAAGCCGCACCGTAGGCGATCTCGCCGCGAGATTCCGCCATCGGCTTGCCCTGCTCGGACGTCATGATGGTGGCGAGATCCTCCTGGGCGGCCATCATCAGATCGAACCACTTGCGCAGGATGACCGCGCGCTCCTTGCCGGTTTTCGAGCGCCACGCCGGCAGCGCCGCGTTGGCGGCCTCGATCGCGCGCTTGGTCTCGGCCGCGCCCATGTCGGGCACCGTGCCCAGCACGGAGCCGTCGGCGGGATCCGTCACCTGGAAGGTCTTGCCGCTGTCGGCCGCTAGCCACGCTCCATTAACGTAGGCCTTCTGGCGAAACAGCTTGTCATCCTTCAGTTCCATGAAATCCTCTTTGTGATAATCGGCGGGCCGGCGGCAGGCCTCGATCATGGACCTATCCCGGCACGGTTCTGTCCCCGGAGTATAATCCCGCCGGGGCCATCCTGTTAACCGCCTTGGCTAGAATGAGATTCAGCTGAATTCCGGTCGCCGCGCACGGCGGGACATGGGAACCGATCGACTCGACCGTAACGGAGTGGGTTGGCTAGGGGGTAATTCTGAAATAGTCGTACCCATTGTCAAATACGTGGTAAACATTAGTCATAAAGGTCTCCTTTTTGGCTCTTACTCAGACTATCAAAAAGAGCTATCAGACAAGGTTTTAGACCCACGCGATCGGGGCAAGCTGATCTACAAAGAGATAGCTGAATTCCTCATTTTAGAGGGCTATCGCTCCCCCCGTGGATTTAATCTTGGTGCCGAAAGCGTCTTTTCAATTTACAAGAAACGTAAGCTTAGGGATGCGCGCATGAATGACTCAATGAGGGTAGAAATCGTACGCCTTGAAGTCGGCACTACTTGATTCGAGCGTCCCCACAGTCTTCTTAAGCCAGCACGATCACTGCCCCTATAAAATTTAGGATTTTCGAGTTTTATGAATTTTCCAAATGAATGATTTTTATAATTTGGTCTTTTCTCGTATTGGAGCCTCAATTTGAAGAATCTAATTATTTATTTTTCTAAATTCGCGCTAGTGACGGCACTAGGGCATTGCTCTATTTCTTATGCTCAAGATTTTTCTGCCCTTGCTCAAGCTCTAAAAGAAGAGTTAATTTCTGTTGACTTAACTGATAAGAAAAAGCAAGTCGGCGTGTACTCTACAAAAATCGGCTTTGATAAACCTACAAAACTTGCCGTTTTATTGCCTGGATCCCCTTCAGTCGTTAGGCCAGTCGTTGAAAACGGTGTAATGACTGGGTCAAAATTAACTGGGAATTTTCTTATTCGAGCGCGTCGGTTCTTAGTTGATGAGAGTGTTGCTAGCCTTATCGTTGATTGTCATTCTGACAGTGGAGATTACTGCGAAAGCTGGTACCAAGCGTCAAAACAACGGCAAGAAGATGTTGATAAATTGATTGCTGAAGTTAAAAGACGCGCCCCATCGATCTCTGAGGTGTGGTTGGTCGGACATAGCATGGGTACGATTTCTTCATCATTTATGCCAATACATAATCCCGCCGGATATGCTGGAGCAATTCACACGTCAGCGATAACCGATCCATACGAAAAAGGCTCTTACCGTGAACTTGGTCGTTTCGACTACAAGAAGTCGTCCATTCCACAGTTTTTTGTTCATCACATTGATGACATTTGTCGGATGACAACGTACACTAGCGCAAAGTCAATTGCTGAAAGATACAGTGTTCAGTTGATTACAGTAAACGGTGGCTCTGGCTTCCAAGGTAACGCATGTCAATCCTTATCGGAACATGGATTCAGAGGTAAAGAAAAAGAAGTAATGAACGCTTTGACGGCGATCATCAAATCAGGGAAAGCAAGTCAACTGGAGATCAACTAAGCTGAACGACGACCGTGACCAACTTAGAGTTCTGGCATTGGGAATAGGTGAACTGTTTGTTGGGGGACTTGCGAATTGCCTCCAGCAACTTGTCCTTGCTGACCGACGTACAGCGCCAGCAATACCTGGCTGGACTAATCGAAAAAATCGTGTGCCGCTTTCTTCCAGAGACCCGAGACCACGAACTCGAAATCCACTTCCAGCACCCCATCGTCGGGGATGGGGTTAAGTACAAAAACCCTGAGCGAAAGGGTCAAGGCTATACAGTCCTTGATGGCTCGAAAACGACCTCTGTAAGGTTGGAAAAGAGGGACGGAAGAGGAAAGTAAAATACCCCCTAGCCACCTTACTCGACGGTCACGCTTTTGGCCAGATTTCGCGGCTGGTCCACGTCGGTGCCCTTGAGCACCGCCACGTGATAGGCTAGCAACTGCACGGGAATGGCATAAAGGATCGGCGCGACCAGCGGATCGAGCTTGGGCAAGCACACGGATTGGATTCCGGGGACGGTTAGTCTCGCGATGCCGTCGACATCTGACAGCAAGATGATGCGGCCGCCGCGGGCCAGTACCTCCTGCACGTTGGACGCCGTTTTCTCGAACAGCTCATCGGTCGGCGCAACCACAATCACCGGCACGCGTTCGTCGATCAACGCGATGGGGCCGTGCTTCATTTCGCCGGCGGCATAGCCTTCGGCGTGAATATATGAAATCTCCTTGAGCTTGAGCGCGCCCTCCAGCGCGATCGGATAATTGGAGCCACGGCCGAGATAAAGCACGTCCTGCGCGGCCGCCACTTCGGCGGCGATCTCCTGAATCGCGCCGTCGCTCGCCAGAAAGTCGGCCGCCTTGGACGGCACCTCGATCAGGGATTCCACGTGGCGGGCCGCCGTCTTGGCGTCAAGCGCGCCGCGCGCGCGGCCCAGCGCGACGGCAAAACACGCGAGCACCGTGAGCTGCGTGGTGAACGACTTGGTCGATGCCACGCCGATCTCCGGGCCGGCGTAGGTTTGTAGAACGATGTCGGATTCGCGCGCGATCGTGCTCTCCAACACGTTGACCAGCGACAGCACGTGCTGGCCGCGCGCCTTCGCCTCGCGCAGGGCCGCCAGCGTGTCGGCCGTTTCTCCCGATTGCGAGATGAAAACGGCAAGACCTCCTTTTTTCATGACCGGGGCGCGGTAGCGAAACTCGGACGCAATATCCACCTCGGCCGGCACGCGGGCCAGCGTTTCGATCCAGTATTTGGCGACCATGGCGGCGTAATAGGACGTGCCGCACGCGACCAACGTCACGCGCGAAACCGCCGCAAGGTCGAACGGCAGATTGGGCAGGCAGACCGACCGGTCGGCCGGGTTGACGAGCGCGCAGAGCACATCGCCCACGACCTGGGGCTGCTCGTGAATTTCCTTCAGCATGAAATGGCGGAATCCGCCTTTCTCGACGGCCGCACCCGAAGTCGCGATGAGGCGCACGGGGCGTTCGACCGGCTTGCCGTCGGGGCCGCGGACATCCGCGCCGGCGGCCGTCAGCACGACCCAATCGCCGTCTTCGAGATAGGTGACGCGGCGCGACAGCGGCGCGAGCGCGATGGCGTCCGATCCCAGATACATCTCGCCGTCGCCGTACCCGACGGCCAGCGGGCTGCCCTGGCGCGCGCCGATCATCAGGTTTTCCTCTCCGGCGAAGATGATGGCCAGCGCGAACGCGCCATGCAGCCGCCCGATCGTCCGCCGACAGGCTTCGGCCGGCGCCAGCTTCTCGTCTTCCAGATAGTGGGTGATCAGATGGGCGATGACTTCCGTGTCGGTTTCGGAAGCCAGTTGGCAACCCAGCGTCTCCAGTTCGGCGCGCAGGTCGCGAAAATTCTCGATGATGCCGTTGTGCACGACGGCCACGCGCCGAGTCGCGTGCGGATGGGCGTTGCGCTCGTTGGGAACGCCATGCGTCGCCCACCGCGTGTGCCCGATGCCGGTGCGGCCCTCGATCGGGTGGCGGTCGATCAGGGATTCCAGATTGACCAGCTTGCCCTCGGCCCGGCGGCGTTCGATGAGGCCGCCGACCAAGGTCGCGATGCCGGCCGAATCGTAACCGCGATATTCAAGCCGCTTCAGCGCGCCGACCAGGGATTGCGCGACGGCCTGCTTGCCGATGATGCCGATGATTCCACACATGGCCGCCTTCGCTCCAAGTCCGCCCGTCTTGTTCTAGGTCCGCCCGTCTTTGTCCAGGTCACCGTGGCCGCGACCGGCGCGTGGCGGACTTCGAGCCGTCGCCGCCGGTTTTGCCCGCGGCCTTCGCCGACGCGCGGGTCTCTCCCTTGCCTGCGCTGGCCCGGCCCTTGCCTGCGCGCGCCTGGCCCTTGCCTGCGCCGGGCTTGCTCTTGGCGGCCCTGGATTGACGGAAGCGATCGGCCCCGCCCGGTATATCCTGTTGGCGCCCGCGCGCAACGGCCAGATCGCCTGCGGCGACATCGCGCGTGATGACGCTGCCCGCGGCGACGATCGCGCGCGCGCCGACCGTCACCGGCGCGACCAGGGCCGTGTTCGAGCCGATGAACGCCTCGGGTCCGATCTCCGTCAGATGCTTGGCGAAACCATCGTAGTTGC
>SHVO01000005.1 GCA_009694245.1 Rhodospirillaceae bacterium
TCGTCGAGCTGAACGGCCCGGAAGTGCCGGCCATGGACGGCAGCGCCGAGCCGTTCATATTCCTTATCGAATGCGCCGGCGTCGTCGAGCAGGACTTGCGGCGCAAAGCGCTCAGAATTTTGAAAGCGCACGCCTATACCAATGGCCGAAGGGCGGTTTCGCTGTCGCCCTGGCATGACGGCTTGCGCGTCGATTTTCAAATCGATTTCCATGCCTCGGCCATTGGCCGCCAAGCCTGCTCCTTCACCGTCGATCGCGAAATCTACCGCGACGAACTCAGCCGTGCCCGCACCTTCGGGCTGCTGTCGGACGTCACTGCTCTGCGCGAGGCGGGGCTTGCCCGCGGCGGCAGCTTGAGCAATGCCATTGTTGTGGACGGCGACCGCATCTTGAACGACGAAGGCCTGCGCCATGATAACGAGTTCGTGCGTCACAAGGCCCTGGACGCTATCGGCGATTTATTTCTCGCCGGCCATCCGATCATCGCCCACTTTAGCGGGCGCTGCTCCAGCCACGCCGATACCGCCCGTTTAATGCGCCAGGTTTACGCCGACCGCGCATGCTGGGAGATGGTCGATATCTGGCAAGATGCGCCAAGCCTCACCACCTGGGCCGCTCGGCCGAGCCGACGGGCTTTCGCCTAGGTCGGCAGTTGCGCCTAAAGCTCTAATAGTCCCATGTTATCCGGGTTTCTCGGCCGCGTGACACCGCCGGTCGCGGTGTTATACTGCGCGCCCGTCGGCCGGTTGCCGATCGCGCTCACGGCCTCGACAGCTTCGGCTGAAACTCGGCTTCAGTTGAAAAACAGATGAATCCACGATTAGGCACTGCATTGGACACCATGGGCATTTCTTCGATTCCGATCCATTCAAATTGGCGCCGCGACTTGAGCGTTGCCGTACTCGCCGTGGCCGCCCTTGCTATGCTCGCCGGCTGCTCTAAGGACTCCGAGCTTGAATATAAGGAACAGTCGATCTACGAGATTTACAGCCAAGCAGTCGTTTACCTGGGGCAGGAACGTCACACCGAAGCCGCCAAATATTTCGACGAAGTCGAGCGCCAGCATCCCTATTCCGTCTGGGCGACGACTGCCAAGCTGATGTCGGCCTACGCGCACTATCATTCCAGCGAATACGACGAAGCCGTCACGCGTCTTGACCGCTTCATTGCCGTGCATCCGGGCAACCGCGACATCGCTTACGCCTATTACTTGAAGGCCTTGTGCTTCTACGAGCAGATCGCCGATGTGCGCCGCGACCAGGAGCAAACCCGCAAAGCGCTGGACGCGCTTCAGGACGTGATCACGCGCTTCCCCAGCACCCCCTACGGCCGCGATGCGCGCCTCAAGATCGACCTAACGCGCGACCATCTCGCCGCCAAGGATATGGATATCGGGCGCTACTATCTCAGCACTCGCCATTACCTCGCGGCCATTAACCGCTTCAAGGTCGTAGTGGAGACCTACAGCACCACGAGTCACGTGCCCGAGTCCCTTCATCGGCTGAACGAGGCCTACACCGCACTCGGTCTCCACGATGAGGCCCGTAAGGCCGCCGCCGTGCTCGGATACAACTATCCGAACAGCGACTGGTACCGCGATTCCTTCCGCCTCGCGCGTGACGCCGGTCGCCGCGTCGTCGCGGTCACCCCAGCGAGCGTCGCCGCGCCAGGACCGAACGCCGCCGAGGACGCGGCAAGACTCGCCCAGCCGCCGGGGCTGCCTAACAATTCCAAATAGACAAACAACCAGTCGAGGATGGCATGCTGACGCATCTCTCCATCCGCGATGTCGTGATAGTCGATAAGCTGGACGTGGATTTTGCTGCGGGCTTATGTGTCTTGACCGGAGAAACCGGGGCCGGGAAATCGATCGTCCTCGATGCCCTTGGATTGGCTCTCGGAGGCCGTGCCGACGCCGGCCTGATCCGCCAGGGCGCCGACAAACTCACGGTCAGCGCCTCGTTCGCACTGCCCCGCAAACACCCGGTATCCGTGCTCCTGGCGGCCCAGGACATTGCCCTTGAGGACGACGTTGTTTTGCGGCGGGTGGTGGGCACGGACGGTCGTAGCCGCGCCTTTATCAACGATCAGCCGGTCAGTGTCGGACTGTTGCACGATGTCGGCACCCTTCTCGTGGAAGTTCACGGCCAGTTCGAAACCCATGGCCTGCTTGATCCGGCCACGCACATCGCCGCCCTTGACGCCTATCGGCGCGTGAAATCCCGCGACGGTGCGGATGCCGCCTGCGCCGCCGCCTGGACGGCGTGGCGCGAAGCCGCCGCCCAGTTGAAATCCGCGCAAGACGTACTGAGTGGTGCGCTCGCCGAAGAAGAGAGCCTGCGCCATCGCGTCGGCGAGCTATCAATGCTCGCGCCCAAGTCCGGCGAGGAACAGGAATTGGCCGCCACCCGTTCGGTCTTGCGCCACTTTGAGCAGATTATTAAGGCGATGACCGAGGCGCGGGCCGTGATTTCGGAAAACACCGACGTCGAAGCGGCGCTGCGCGGCGCGCTGACCCGCCTCAGCCGCGTGGCCGCCCAGGCCGGCGGACGGCTCGATACGCTGTGCCAAGCACTGGACCGCGCCGCCATCGAGGCGGGCGAAGCCTTGCGCGAACTGGACCGGGTGTGGGCCGACTTCGACGCCGATCCCGCCGCCCTTGAGCGCGCCGAGGAACGGCTGTTCGCCCTCAAGGCTGCCGCCCGCAAGCACGGCTGCACTGTCGATGCCCTAGCTGGGTTCCTGGACACACTCAGAGCGCGGCTTGCCGCAGTCGATGGCGGCGCCGAATCCGTCACGCGCCTTGCCGGTGCGGAAAGGACCGCGCGCAATGGCTACGATAAGGCCGCCCACGCTCTCAGCCTCGCCCGCAAGGAGGCCGCGAGCGCGCTCGATAAACTGGTGGCTAAGGAACTCTCGCCTCTAAAACTCGACAAGGCCACCTTTCGGACCGTCGTCGCGCCCAAGCCGGAAACGGCCTGGAACGAAAACGGCATGGACCGCGTAGTCTTTGAAATCTCCACCAATCCGGGTCTGCCGCCGGGCCCTTTGGACAAGATCGCTTCGGGCGGCGAATTGGCGCGTTTCATGCTGGCTCTGAAGGTTGTGTTGGCGGGGTCGCAAGAGCGCGCGGCGCTGATCTTCGACGAAGTCGATGCCGGCATCAGCGGCGCCACGGCAAATGCGGTCGGCGAGCGCCTCGCCCGCCTGGCCAAGAATGTCCAAGTCATCGTCGTGACCCACGCGCCCCAGGTGGCCGCCCGCGGCGATCACCATTGGCGGGTCAGCAAAGCGAGCCGGGCCGGACAGACCACGACCAAAGTTGAGCAACTTCTCCCATCCGCGCGCCGCGAGGAGATTGCCCGTATGTTGGCCGGCGAGAAAATTACTGACGAGGCCCGCGCCGCCGCCGATAGTTTGTTGAGCGGCCCGCTCTCGTGAAAAAGGCTAGCGTCAAGAAGACTGGCGTGAAGAAGGCTGGCGTGAAGAAGGCTGGCGTGAATACTGATACCGCGCGCCCGGCTGCACGCAGTGTCGGCATCGCGGACCTCACCGAAAGGCAGGCCGCAACCGAACTCAAGGCTTTGGCGGTAGAAATCTCCCGCCACGACGCCGCCTACCATGGCGAGGACGCGCCGACGATTACCGATGCCGCTTATGATTCCTTGCGCAAGCGCAACGAAGCCATTGAAAAGCGCTTTCCCGGCCTTAAGCGGGCCGACAGTCCGTCGAAGAAAGTCGGCGCAGCCTCCGCTACGGGCTTCAACAAGTTGCGGCACACCGTCCCGATGCTGTCCCTGGGCAATGCCTTCACCGACGAAGATGTTAAGGATTTCATCGAGCGCCTCCGCCGCTTTCTCGATCTCGATGCGGATGAGACCGTCGAGATGACGGCAGAGCCCAAGATCGATGGCTTGTCATTCTCGGCGCGCTATGAGAACGGCCGCCTAGCGGTCGCGGCCACACGCGGCGATGGCGCCGAGGGTGAGGATATCACCGCCAACCTACGGACCATCAAGAATATGCCTGGTTTTCTGATGGGCGAGGTGCCCAAGGTCATCGAAATTCGCGGCGAGGTCTATATGACCAAGGCGGATTTCGCCGCCCTCAATGCCGCGCAAGGGACGAAGGGCGGGAAAGTCTTCGCCAACCCTCGCAACGCCGCCGCCGGTTCCTTACGCCAGATCGATCCATCGATTACCGCCGCACGACCGTTGAAAGCCTTCACCTACGGCTGGGGCGAAGTGAAAGGCATGGACTGGAAAACCCAATGGGACTTCCTGCAGTCCCTCAAGGCCTGGGGATTCTCGGTCAATCCACGCGCAAGATTGTGCAGCTCGCTTTCCGGGATGCTGAAGGAATACCGCAAGCTCGGCGAGGACCGCGCTGCGCTCGCTTACGATATCGACGGCATGGTTTACAAGGTCAATCGGCTTGACCTACAGCGTCGCCTCGGTTTCGTCTCGCGGGCACCGCGCTGGGCCATTGCCCACAAATACTCCGCCGAACGCGCGGAGACAGTTGTCGAGAGCATCGAGGTTCAGGTGGGCCGCACCGGCACGCTGACGCCGGTTGCACGGCTGAGGCCGGTCAATGTCGGCGGCGTGGTCGTGAGTAATGCGACGCTTCACAACGAGGATGAAATCGCGCGGAAAGACATCCGTGCCGGCGATACGGTGGTCATTCAGCGCGCTGGCGACGTGATTCCGCAGGTGATTGAAGTTCTCATGGCCAAACGGCCGAGGGACAGCACGCCCTACCGATTTCCAGACAAGTGCCCGGCCTGCGGCAGTCGCGCGGTGCGCGAAGAAGGCGAAGTTGCCTGCCGCTGTACCGGCGGGCTGATCTGCCCGGCGCAAGCCGTCGAGCGGCTTAAGCATTTTGTCTCGCGCAATGCTTTCGATATCGAAGGCATTGGCGAGAAGAACATTACCGGATTTTTTGAAGACAAACTCATCGAAAGCCCGGCCGATCTGTTCACTCTGGAGAGGCGCGCCGGCCGCGCCAAGCTTACCGCCCGCGAAGGCTGGGCCGAGAAATCCATCGACAACCTTTTCGCCGCCATCGAACAGCGGCGCGCGATTAGCCTTGAGCGGGTCATTTATGGCCTCGGCATCCGCCAGGTCGGCCAGGCCACCGCACGGCTTCTGGCCCAGGCCTATGGCTCCTTCGGCGCTTGGCGCAAGGCCATGATCGCGGCCAAGGACAAGGACTCGGAAACCTACCGTGAACTCATCAACATCGAACAAATTGGCGAGTCCGTCGCCGACGATCTGGTGGCCTTTTTCGCCGAGAAACGTAACGGCGCCATTCTCGAGGCCCTGGCCAGGGAACTCACGGTCGCGGACTTTGATCAGCCCGATGCCTCGGGATCGCCGATCGCCGGGAAGACGGTGGTTTTCACCGGCACGTTGGAAGCCATGAGTCGCGGCGAAGCCAAGGCCAGGGCACAGTCCCTCGGCGCCAAGGTCGCGGGCTCGGTATCGAGGAAGACCGACCTCGTGGTGGCCGGTTTCGGCGCGGGCTCGAAGCTCAAGGAGGCCGCCGGTCTGGGTGTTAAAGTTCTCACCGAACAGGAATACCTGACGCTGATCGGCGGAAAGTAAATCCGCTTCCCGGTGAAATGCAGCGACCGACGTATGGCGCAAACGGCGGGCGTGAAGTCTGGCTCAGGCTTCCGGCACGCCGGCGCCGATATCGACCCACTGCATAAGCTTGACCCCACTCAGGAACGGGCTCTCCTGGGCAATGGTGTATTCCACCGTCCGATCCATTCTTGAAACGAAGGCGACGACGCCCATGCGCCCACTTAGCTCCTGCCGGACCGGCAATCCGACACTTAGGGCGCTGGTTACGACCGCGCCACGGGACATTTCAAGCCGGCGAATGAAGCCGCAGGGCTTGCTGACGGCGCACCAGACAATCCGCCCCGCCTCGGCCCGCGCTTTGGGCCGAAAGTGTTGCAACATATCAGAACCGGTCAATTCTCGGCCTACGATCGTGGAGAGCCCACTGCCAAAAAGACGCAAACGAATATCGGTGGGACCATGGACGTCGTAAATTACAACTTCCGACTGAAGCCTGAAGGGTGGAGCATCGAGGAACGCTCGGGGCCCCGGAACCAGGCCCTCCTTCTGGATGGCTCGCCAATGGGCGATGAAGTCCTCGATGTCGCGCGAGGTGACCAGGGGATCTGAGGTCGGCAAAGCGATCTCCATCTCTTTGGTGGCGCGGTTACTCCGGCCCAGCGCATTATGATCGTTTGCCGGTATCCAATTCGGCATCGGGACGACGGTGGCGAATGATCGACGTTACAGTCGGAGCGAGCAAATTGAAAAGCATATATGAACGGCTTCCTCCCGTGACTTGCTTTGTTTACGTAATCGGCAGTTCCGGCCAGGGCCTCGCCCGCACCTACGTCGGTTGGACCACCAATCTCGGCCAGCGCTTGGCCGCGCACAATGCCGGCACCGGCGCACGCTCGACCCGCGGGCGGGACTGGGTGATGTTATACGCCGAGGCCTATCAGACCCGCGGCGAGGCCATGAGCCGCGAATGGCACCTCAAGCGCGACAAGAAGTTCAGGAAGATGCTGAGCGCGGGCGCATAACTTAAACGCGAGCCGGATCCAAGCTACTGGGCGGACGTGGCGCGGCCCATATACCTCGGTGCGGCGGAATTGCACTTGGATTGGTTACCAAGTGCCGACATCGGCATTGGCGAGGGATTAAACCACCGCCCTCGTCGCCGTTGCCAGCCAGGCCTTGGTCTCGGCATCGACCAACGGAGCGAGCGTCTCGCGTACACGGGCGTGATAGCCGTTGAGCCAGGTCTTTTCGGCATCGGTCATCAAAGCGCCCTCAATCATGTTGAGATCGATCGGGGCGAGGGTCAGGGTCTCGAACTCCAGAAGCGCTTTTTCCGCGCCCGGTGGTTGGGGGGCTTCGCGCACGGCCACCAGGTTCTCGATGCGAATGCCGAATTCGCCGGTCTTGTAGTAGCCGGGCTCGACCGAGACCACCATGCCCGGCTCCAGGGCGACAGTGTTGCCGACTTTGCTGATGCGGTGCGGCCCTTCGTGCACGCCAAGGTAAGTGCCGACGCCATGGCCGGTGCCGTGATCGTAGTCGAGGCCTTCCTGCCAGAGCGCGTGGCGCGCCAGTGCATCCAATTGACCGCCGGTGGTGCCCTTAACGAAACGCGCCGAGGCCAGGGCAATATGACCCTTGAGTACCAGGGTAAAGCGATTCCTTTGCTCGGGCGTCGCTTGGCCGATAGCAACGGTACGTGTCACGTCGGTCGTTCCATCAAGATATTGCCCGCCAGAATCAAGCAGCAACACCATATCGGGCTTAATGCGCGCCGCCGTTTTGGGCGAAGCACGGTAATGCACGATGGCGCCGTTGCCGGCAGCGCCGGCGATGGTCGCGAAGCTGGCGCCACGGAAGGTATTGCTCTCGCCGCGAAATTTTTCGAGCCGTTCGGCGGCGGTGATCTCGGTGAGCTGGCCCTTCGGCCCCTCGCTCGACAGCCAGGCCAGGAACCGCGTAAGCGCCGCGCCGTCGCGGACGTGGGCGTCGCGCACGCCTTGAAGCTCGGTCGGATGCTTGCAGGCTTTGAGTGCCGTGCACGGATCGGCGGTGACCCTCACCTTGCGGCCGCCAACTCCCAAGCCGGCACTCAGTCGATCATAGGCCCAGCGCGAACCGGTATCGCGATCAAGCCCGACGATGGCAACGGATTTATCAAGCGCGTCTATTTCTTGCTCAACGCCGTCGTAGGGCGCGAGGCGCACGTCGGGGCCCAGGTGAGCGATAACTTCGGCGGAGACCTTCGCGGAATCGATGAACAGCACGGCTTTGCCATCGGCAAACAGCACCGCATAGGCATAGGTCAGCGGGCTAAATTCGACATCCCCGCCACGAATGTTGAACAGCCAGGCAATGGAATCGAGCGCCGTCAGGAAAAAGGCATTGATCCCCTCGCCCTTCAGGACCTTGGCAATCAACGCGCGCTTTTCGGCGCTTGATCGACCGGCGAACTTTTCCGGGTAAACCACGACCGGCGCCAGTGGCCGCGGCGGCTGGCCGGTCCAAACCCGGTCGATGAGATTATCGACGAGCGGAGTGAGAGCCGCGCCAATCTTGGCCGCCACCTCCTCCAGTCTTGCGAGGCCGCCCGGCGTATGCAGTCGCGGGTCAAATCCGATCTTCCTCCCGCTGCCGACATTCTGTGTAAGCCAAGCTGTGGCGGGCTCCTCGATCAAATGCCTGTACTGGTAAAGCGCCCCGTCTACTTGGTCGCGGACTTGCAAGGTGTAGCGCCCGTCGACAAAGATCGCGGCGCGATCGCCGAGGACGACGGCGAGACCCGCCGATCCGGCAAAACCCGTCAGCCACTTCAGACGCTCGGCATATGGCGCCGCATACTCACCCTGATGTTCGTCACCATGCGGGACCAGGTAGCCATCGACACCGGCGGTGACGCAAGCCGCGCGCAACGCACTCAGGCGCTCGGCAGCAGCGATTGACGGCGGTGGGACCGTGTCCATGACCCCAACGTAGAGAGACAGCAGCCAGGATTCAACGCTCTCTCGGACCCGGTAAGGAATTCAACGGCCTAGGACCAGCGTGGTCCAAGGGGCGATGCGGATACGCCGCCGTAGTCTGAGGCCCTGCACTCGGTACGCATTCAGCACCATGGCTTCGTCGCGGCGGACAAAGCCCGCGACGATAAGGCACCCGCCGGGCGCAAGCAGGGCGGCGATGTCAGCCGCCATCCCGGCCAGGGGCCGGGCGAGGATATTGGCGGTAATGAACCCGTAGGGAGCATGGCGGCCAATGGCCCGGTCGCCGCAGCCATCGCTCAGGACCGGCGCGATCAGGCCCTTAAGCCCGTTTCTCCAGGCGTTATAGCGTGTTACCCGCAGGGCCTCGGGGTCGATGTCGGCACAAAGAACGGGGCGACGCAGGGTCTTGGCCGCCGCCATACCGAGAATGCCCGTCCCGCAGCCTAAGTCGAGGCCGGCGAAGTTTAGCCCCCGGTTTCGCCCTCCTGTGGCCGGCTTCCGGCGAAACAGACTGTCGAGAGCAAGCAGACAGCCCATGGTGCTGGCGTGCTGGCCCGAGCCAAAGGCCGTCGCTGCATTGATGGTCAGCCGCACGATGCTGGCGGGGAACGGGCCGCGGGCGTGATCGCCGTGAATAAAGTAACGCCCGGCGCGCAAGGGGGGGAAATGGGTGACCGTTTCGGTCAGCCAATCCTTGGCAGGAACCTGAGTGAGTACCAGTTCCGGGGCGGCGATCCCCAGCGCGCTCGCGGCCAGGGCGACCCGCGCGGTCAGCTCGGCGCGTGTCGGCGCGGCATCGAACATGCCTTCAACCGCCCAGTGCACCGGTTTTTGACTATCGTCCCATTCGTACAGGCTGATGACGCCGGCGAAGTTTTCGAATACGCGCTCGAAGGCCGACGTCTGTTCGGCCGTCACAATGACTCGCGCACTCCAGGCGCCGCCAAACTCACCGGCCATAGCTAATCGCCATCAGCTCGGCTCGATAAAACTGTCGAGCACCCGCCTGCGCCCGGCTTTGTCGAAGGCGATCGCAAGTTTCGAACCGTCGATCTCTTCGACCAAGCCGTAGCCAAATTTCTGGTGGAAGACGCGGTCGCCGATCTTAAACCCGCGTTCCGAAGCTGCGCGGGGTTTGATCTCCCACTCTTCAGCCTCGACCATGCGCAAGGGGCGGCGGTAGCCGGTGCCGGAACGCGCCGAGGCGCTTTCCGATAGGCCACCCCAGGTTCCGCCCTGCCCGCCGTATAAACCCGCATCGGCCTGGTATTCGATCATCTGCTTCGGCAACTCGTCGATAAATCGCGACGGTATGCTTGATTGCCATTGGTTGTAGACTCGTCGGTTGGCAGCGAAGGAGACATGCACGCGTTTGCGCGCCCGCGTCACCCCGACATAGGCGAGCCGCCGTTCTTCCTCCAGGGCCTTCTGGCCGTTCTCTTCCAGGGACCGTCGGCTTGGAAAGATGTCCTCCTCCCAGCCGGGAAGGAATATGCTGTCGAATTCGAGTCCCTTGGCCGCATGGAGGGTCATAAGGGTAACGCTGTCCTGTCCGGCCTGGGCATCGTTCTCCATCACCAAGCTTACGTGGTCGAGGAAGCCGGCGAGGCTCTCCCATTCCTCGAGGCCCGAGACAAACTCCCGCAGGTTGTCGAGGCGTCCGGGCGCCTCCGGCGACTTGTCGTGCTGCCACATGGCTGTATAGCCCGCATCTTCCAAAACCTGCGCCGCGAGTTCCGATGGCGGCAGCGTATCCTTGAGGCTGCGCCAGCGTTCGATGCCCGCCGAAAGAGCCTTGAGCGCCGTGCGCGCCTGCGGGCGCAACTCGTCGGTCTCGACGATGCGCAGGCTCGCTTCGACCAACGAGATATCCCGCCCCCGCGCCAACTGGTGCACCTTTTGAATGGTGGTATCGCCCAGGCCGCGCTTAGGTTTGTTGGCGATGCGCTCGAAGGCCAGATCGTCAGCGGGCTGGTGAATGAGGCGCAGATAAGCCACGGCATCGCGGATTTCGAGGCGCTCGTAAAACCGTGGGCCACCGACGACCCGATAGGGCACGCCGGTGGTGATGAAGCGTTCCTCGAATTCGAGCATCTGAAAGCCGGCGCGCACCAGGATGGCGATTTCCGGCAGCTTGTGGCCGCCGCGTTGGAGCGATTCAATTTCCTCGACCACCCAGCGCGCCTCTTCCTGCCCGTCCCAAACCCCGCGGACTTTGACCGGCGGCCCTGGATCTACGTCGCCGTCATGGCCCGTGCGCAAAGTCTTGCCCAGGCGGTCGGCGTTGTGGGCGATGAGATGCGACGCCGCCGCGAGGATCGTCGGCGTTGAGCGATAGTTGCGCTCAAGCCTAATCACCTTTGCGTCCTTGAAATCTTTCTCGAAGCGCAGGATGTTGCCAACTTCGGCCCCGCGCCAAGAATAAATCGATTGGTCATCGTCGCCAACGCAGCAAAGATTGCGATGGGTCTGGGTCAGCAGACGCAGCCACAGATATTGCGCGACGTTGGTATCCTGGTACTCGTCCACCAGCACATAGCGAAATTGGGCTTGATACTGCGCCAATACGTCGGGTTGCATCTGAAAAATCGTGAGGCAATGCAGGAGGAGATCGCCGAAGTCGGCGGCGTTGAGACTTTTCAGGCGCTCCTGGTAGCTGCGGTAAAGCGACAACGCATGGCCGCCGGCGAAGTCGACGCCGGGCTCCCGGCCCACTTTATCCGGTGTCAGCCCGCGGTCTTTCCAACGTTGAATCACGCCCATGAGTGCTTGAGCCGGCCACTTCTTGGAATCGAGGTTGTCGGCCTCCATCAGCTGCTTCAGCAGGCGAACTTGGTCGTCGGCATCGAGGATCGTGAAATTGGATCGCAGACCCACGATTTCGCCATGGCGGCGAAGCATACGCACGCCAAGGGCATGAAACGTGCCCAGCCAAACCGCCTCGGCCGCTGGACCCACGAGCTTGGTTACGCGATCGCGCATTTCGCGCGCCGCGCGGTTGGTAAAAGTCACGGCTAGGATCTGCCAAGGTTTCGCCAGGTGCTGGGCAAGGATATAGACAAGCCGCGTCGTCAAAACCCGAGTCTTGCCCGTGCCGGCTCCAGACAGAACCAGAACGGGACCCTCAGTTGCTATGACGGCCTCGCGCTGCTCGGGGTTCAGATTTTCGAGCCATGACGGCGGAAGGTCGCCTTCATTTGAATCGCGGGCGCTCCCCGCGCGCGGCGGCAGGTGCGGCGCAGGCTCATTTGAGGCCGGAGCAATGGGTTTGTCGTCGTTCAGTTCGAAGGGATCGGACACCGCTACGCTTTCGACCGTATGCCGAGGATGTGGCAAATGGCGTAGGTCAGATCGGCGCGGTTCAATGTGTAGAAGTGGAAGTCGATGACGCCATCTTTTTCAAGGGCACGCACTTGTTCCGCAACCAAAGTCGCCGCGACCAGCCTGCGGGTTTCAGGGTCGTCTTCCAGGCCCGCGAATAGATCATACATCCATGGCGGAACTGAAGTGCCGTTCATGGCCGACATTTTCTGGGTCTGGACGAAGTTGGTAACCGGTAGGATTCCCGGCACGATCGGCACGTTCACGCCGGCCGCCGTGGCGCGGTCGCGGAACCGACTAAATACATCGCGATCGAAAAAGAACGTCGTGATCGCGCGCGTGGCTCCGGCGTCAATTTTGCGTTTTAAATTGTCCATATCCGCCTCTGGGCTCTTGGCTTGCGGGTGGACTTCGGGATAGGCAGCGACACTGATCTCGAAATCAGCGACCCGCTTTAAACCGGCGATTAGGTCAGAGGCGTAGGCATATCCGCCGGGATGGGGCGTGTACTGGCTTTCGCCCTCGGGCGGATCGCCACGGAGCGCGACAATATGGCGGATGCCGGAGGCCCAGTAACGGGCGGCGACGGCGTCAACCTCGGCGCGGGTAGCACTGACGCAGGTCAGGTGTGCGGCCGCAGCCAGGCCTTTTTCCTTCTGGATACGAGTGACGATGTCGTGCGTGCGCTCCCGGGTGGAGCCGCCCGCGCCATAAGTGACCGAAACGAATCGCGGCGCGAGGGGCGTAAGCCGCTCAATCGCCGCCCAGAGCTGCTCATGCATCTTTTCCGTCTTGGGCGGAAAAAACTCAAAAGAAACCTGAATCCCTGAAGGGGCAATTCCTGCTGGGGATAAACTCACGACGCTTGAACCGCTTTCACCCAAGACCGCTCGAAAGGCTACTAGTCTATTTCACTTCGATATGTTACCCACGCTCGGCTTGGGAGCGCGGCGTAAGGCGATTTAAAATAGAGACATTTCCAGTGCTTTGTACGGCAATCCCCCGGTGAAAAGAATACCTGTATTTCGGCCGCAACTTATAGCCCGCCTGGCCGCGGCCGGCATCATTGCCGCCAGCCTCGCGGCCTGCGCAACTAGGCCGCCTGCGAGCAATCCGATAGCCCTGGGCGCCTACGAGGAAGCAAATGATCCCTTGGAGCCGTTCAACCGGGCGATGTTCAACGTTGATGCCGGCCTGGATAAGGTGCTGATTCGTCCGATCATCAAAGGCTACCGGGTGATTGTGCCGGAAAAAGCCCGGCCGCATCTGAGCAATTTTGTCGATAACTTCCGCTCGCCCATCACCTTGGCCAACGACCTCATGCAGGCTGAGTTCCGGCGCGCGGGTATCACGCTGGGCCGCTTTGTCGTCAACACGGGCATGGGCTTTTTCGGCTTCTTCGACGTTGGCGAAGAAATCGGTCTTGCGTACCACAGCGAGGACTTCGGCCAGACCCTCGCCCGCTGGGGCGTGCCCGAAGGGCCCTACATTTATGTGCCTCTCCTTGGACCGATGTCGTTCCGTGACGGAATCGGATTCGGCGTCGATGCCTTCTTGGTCGACCCCGTGGCCTGGTATGGCCGCGCCGACGGCAGCATGGCCTGGGTTCAGTGGGCTAACTTTGGCCTGGTCTATGTGATGGCCAAAGATAATTCTATGGACCCACTAGACGAGCTAAAGAAATCCTCGCTCGACTATTATGCCGCGCTGCGATCCTCGTACCGGCAAATCCGGGCCAAGGAAATCCGTAACGGCGCGCCACCGCCCATGGAAGATTTTGACGAATAACCGAACCGAGCTATTGCTTATAGAGCATTGCCCGCGGCTCGCCGCCATCGCATATTGGGTCTTGCCATGATCACTCTTTCCCGTGCCCTTCGCGCCATCGCGCTCAGCCTAACCGCGCTGTTCATCGTCACGACACCAGTGCGCGCGCAGGACGTTAGATCAAACGCCACAATTTTCGTCGGCAACTTCGCGCAACAAGGCATCAATGACATCCTTGCCGCGCCGATTGCCAGTGTTGAAAAGCAGCAGCGCTTCCGCACGGTGTTCAAGAAATACTTCGACCTTCCGGGCATCGGCCGGTTCGTGCTGGCGCGCTACTGGCGGGCGGCCTCGCCCGAAGAACAGGCCAGGTTCACCACGCTGTTCGAAGACGTCGTGGTTTATACATGGTCGCGGCGATTCTCGGAATATAACGGTCAGACGCTGCAGGTAAGCGGCACGCAGACCGACGGCCCCGAAGGCACCCTGGTGAAGTCGACAATCATCGGCAACAACAACTCGCACTTCGGCGTGGACTGGCGCCTGCGCAAGCGGCCCGAAGGTTTTAAGGTTCTGGATATCGTCGTCGAAGGCGTGAGCATGGCGATCACTTATCGCCAAGACTATGCGACCGTCATCAGCCAAACCGGCAGCTTCGCCGGCCTCCTCGACAGGATGGATAGCCAGGTCGCCGATCTCAAACGGCAGCAAGGCACCTGACGACCTCAGTCCTAAAGCTCGAGATAATCCTCGATATAAGCCCGGATGATCGCGTCGATGCCGGCCTCCGGCGGCAAACCCAAAGCCGCCGCGCGCGCCGCGCCAAGATGCGTCGGCCAACCCGCGACAATGGAAACCACGAATGGATCGACGGCGACGCTTATTTTACCCAGCTTGCGGTGGCCGGCGACGCGCTTAAGACTCGCGATCACGTCGGCCATGGTCACCGAGATATTGGGAATATTGAGCGCGCGGTCGTGTCCGAGACGGGCGCCATCGACCTCGTAAAGCGCGATCAGACCATCGATCACGGTCCGGTAGCCGACGAGCGGCATGACCGTGTCGAGCGGAATCGGCAATTCGAAGTCGATGCCGCTCAAGGGCTCGCGGATCATGCCGCTGGCAAAACCCGATGCCGCCTTGTTGGGTTTGCCCGGACGAACGATCACCGCCGCCAGGCGGCCGCTGCGGCCGTCGATGAAGCCCTTGCGGCTATAGTCGTTGATTAAGAGCTCGCCGACCGACTTGGTCATGCCATAGGTGGTTTGCGGGGTCTGGCGCGTGGCGTCGGTCACATGCGGAGAATGCAAGCTCCCGTAAACGGCCAGCGAACTTGCGAAAACCTGGCGCGGACATGAACTCCCCGGCGCCGAGACCCGCCTGAGGGCGTCGAGAACGTGGATATGGCCGTCAAGATTGACCCTGAGCGCGAGGTCGAAATCCTGCTCGGCCCCGGCGCTGACCACCGAGGCTAGGTGAAAGACTCCGATGTCCGGTCGATCGATGAGCCTGGACACCGCGTCGCGGTCGGCGACTTCACCGCGTACCAGCTTGGCACGCGCATCGAGTCCCGCGGGTCGCTCAGCGGGCAAAACCACGTCGAACAGCACAAGTTCATCCACCGGCTCCAATTTACCGCCGGGTCCGTGCAGCCGGCCGATTTTAAGGATCCGCTGTGCCAGCCCGAGGCCGATAAAGCCGGCGCCACCTGTAATAACGATTTTCATCGGTGGCTTTCCTTCCTCGCAGTACTACCGACTGATCGGCTTATACTTGATGCGGTGAGGCTCGACGGCATCTGCGCCGAGGCGGCGTTTCTTGTCGGCTTCGTAGGCCTCGAAGTTGCCTTCGAACCATTCGACGTGGCTGTCACCTTCGAACGAAAGGATGTGTGTGGCGATGCGGTCTAAGAACCAGCGGTCGTGGGAGATGACCACCGC
Organism: Rhodospirillaceae bacterium; assembly: GCA_009694245.1. Taxonomy (GTDB): domain Bacteria; phylum Pseudomonadota; class Alphaproteobacteria; order Rhodospirillales; family Rhodospirillaceae; genus SHVO01. Next base: position 15,598 of record SHVO01000005.1, read on the forward strand.
GCAGCCTGCGAATTCCAAGAGCGCCAGTTCCAGGGCCCGCAAGGTATCAACGTCGAGATCGTTGGTAGGCTCGTCGAGCAGGATGACGTTGTTGTTGTTCTTGAGCATTTTCGCGAGGTGAACGCGGTTGCGCTCACCGCCCGAGAGCTGACCCACCTTCTTCTGCTGATCCGATCCCTTGAAATTGAAGCGCCCAACATAGGCGCGGCTGGGTACAGGAAATTTGCCGAGCATGATTTCGTCTTTGCCGCCCGAGATTTCCTCCCAGACCGTTGCGTCGCTGCGCAAACTGTCGCGCGACTGATCGACACAGCCGAGCTTCACGGTTTCACCAATCTTGAGCGTGCCGCTGTCGGGTGTTTCCTGCCCGGTGATCATACGAAACAGGGTTGTCTTACCTGCGCCGTTGGGGCCGATGACGCCGACAATGCCGCCGGGAGGCAAATTGAAGCTCAGGTTCTCGATCAGCAGACGGTCGCCGTAGCCCTTGGTGAGGTTCTTGGTCTCGATCACGGTCCCGCCCAGGCGAACACTGGACGGAATGATGATCTGCATGGCTTCGGGCGATTTGTTGGCGGCTTCGGCCACCAGATTCTCGAAAGCGGCGACTCGCGCCTTGCTTTTGGTGCGCCGCGCGGCCGGAGTCTGCCTGATCCATTCCAGCTCGCGGTCGATGGTGCGGGCGCGGGATTCGTCCTCGCGCTCTTCCTGCTCGAGACGTTTTTTCTTCTGTTCAAGCCAGGAGGAGTAGTTGCCTTCGTAAGGAATGCCGCGTCCATGATCCAACTCCAGAATCCAGCCGGTGACATTGTCGAGGAAATAGCGATCGTGGGTGACGGCGACGACCGTGCCGGGGTATTCCTCAAGAAAGCGTTCCAGCCACGCGACCGATTCCGCGTCAAGGTGGTTGGTGGGCTCGTCGAGCAGCAACAGGTCGGGCCGCGACAGCAGCAGCCGGCAGAGTGCGACGCGGCGGCGTTCGCCGCCCGAAAGCGTACCGACCTCGGCGTCAGCGGGCGGACAGCGCAAGGCATCCATGGCGATCTCGCAGGTTCGCTGCAAATCCCAAGCGTTGGCGGCGTCGATCTTCTCCTGCAGCTCAGCCTGCTCGACGATCGTGGCATCCATCTCGTCGTCGGAGAGTTCTTCGGCGAACTTGGCGCTGACCACTTCAAAGCGGTCGAGCAGCGCCTTCACTGCAGCGACACCGTCCATGACGTTCGCAAGGACGTTTTTGGCCGGGTCCAGGACCGGCTCCTGGGCCAGAAATCCGACCTTAGCGCCCTCGGCCGCCCAGGCCTCGCCGGTAAAATCCTTATCGATCCCGGCCATAATCCTGAGCAGGGTCGATTTGCCGGCGCCGTTGGCGCCCAACACGCCGATCTTCGCTCCCGGCAGGAACGACAGATAGATGTTCTTCAAGACCTCGCGCCCGCCGGGGTAGGTCCGGGTGAGGCCCTTCATGACATAGATGTATTGATAACTGGCCATAATCTTCGCGAATTCCTATAATGATAAATGCTGGGGACGTGGCTTACCAGATGCGGGGCTTTTACCCGATGAAGTGGTTAAGGACAACGTGTAACGGGCGGCCCGCGAGCCCATCCGGCGATTTGTTGCTGGCGGCCGGCGCCGGCTCGGGCCAAATTCCGCGCCGGAAGGCACCACCCTCATGATCTCCCGCGACACCCGAGAGCCGGGCCTCATTTCGATCGTCATTCCCGTCTTTAACGAGGCGGAAAACCTTGACGCTCTAATGCCGCGCCTATTCGGGCTGCTGGAGCGCGAAGGCCTGACATCCGAGGTAATTTGCATCGACGACGGCAGCCGCGACCAAACCTGGGACCGGCTGGTGGCCTGGCGGGCGCGCTGTCCCGACCTCACCCTCGTCGGCCTCTCGCGCAATTTCGGCAAAGAGATCGCCATTGCCGCCGGCCTCGACATCGCCGAGGGCAAAGCCGTGATTCTGATGGATGGCGACCTCCAGCATCCGCCCGAGGTTATTCCGCAGTTCCTCGCGCAGTGGCGCGCCGGCTATGACATTGCTTACGGCGTGCGCCGAAACCGCGAACACGACGGCGCCTTGCGGCGCGCGTTCTCGCGGGCCTTCTATCGCGTGTTCAATTCGATTTCCGACACGCCCATCACAGCCGACGCCGGCGATTTCCGCCTCATGGATCACAAGGTGGTAGACGCCATTCGCCGCATGCGTGAACGCGCCCGCTTTATGAAGGGGATCTACGCTTGGGTTGGATTTACAAGCGTAAGCGTCGAATTCGCCGTCACCGAACGCGCCCACGGCAAAAGTTCGTTTTCATCAAAACGCCTCTTCGGCCTTGCCTTCGACGGGATCCTTTCGTTCTCCACCGTGCCTTTGCAGATTGCCATGTACGCCGGTGCTGTCATTGCATTTGCCTCCATCGCGCTCGGCACTTATTTCTTGGTGCGCACCTTGCTATTGGGCATCGACGTTCCGGGATTCGCTTCGATTATCATCTCCACGCTAGCACTGAGCGGTTTCACCATGTTGCAAATCGGATTGATGGGGTTGTATTTGGGGCGGATCTACAACGAGGTCAAAGCACGCCCGCTCTACCTCGTGCGCGAAATCATCGGCAAGGCCGCTGCCTCCGAGGCGGTTGGGGCCAATTCAGCCCTGAACCGTATCAGGGGCCCTGTGTGAACGTTTCCGTCGCGAACGATCCAGCATGAAGCAGGCCATCGTCTTGTGCGCGGACGACTACGCTCACACCGGTCCGATCAGCCGCGCAATCCTGGACCTGGCGGCAAACAAACGTATTTCCGCACTGAGCTGCATGACGGCGTCGCCGCATTGGCCCGAACACGGGCGCTGGCTCAAGGATGTCCGCGACACCGTTGATATCGGCCTGCATATTACACTGGTTGACGAGGCCCCACTGACCAGAATGCCGAAAACCGCGCCGCGCGGGCGGCTTCCGGACATCGGCGCCCTCATAATGAAATGCTATCTCGGGCAAATCGACTTGGGTGAGATAGACGCCGAAATCCGCGCGCAAGAGGCGGCCTTCGAAGCGGTAATGGGTTTCCCGCCGCAACATATCGATGGCCATCTGCATACCCACGTCCTGCCCGGAATTCGCGGCTTGGTGCTGACGATGGCGCACGCCCTGAACCCGCGGCCGTGGGTACGCAACGTCGCCGAACGCCTTAGCCTAATTCTCAAGCGCGGCGTCGCGGTTCCCAAAGCGTCATTCCTCGCGGCCTTAGGCACGGCCTTCGCGCGCGAGGCTGGAATGTCCAATGACATGATGAACGACGGCTTCAGCGGCATCTACGGATTTTCCCCGGCCGACGGTGACTACGGCGTCTTATTCGAGAAATTTGCCGCCGCGACGGCGCGGCGTCACGTGATTCTGTGTCATCCCGGCACGGCGGAAGACATCGCGGCGCACGCCACGATGCGCGGGGCCGAATACGCGTTTCTGCGGGGTGGCGCCTTCCTGGACAGTCTCGCGAGCCGTAATTTGCAGGTTGCGCGGTTTTCGGAGACCGGGGCATGACCAGCCTCGCGTCAGCGGCCGCCTCGCTCGGGCGCCGGATCACCCCGCCCCGGGCGCTGGCCGCGGTGATTTTTACACTGTTGGCGATCATCATCCTAGCTACCTTCCGGGACTACGGTAATTCCTGGGACGAGCGGTTGCAGAATGCCTACGGCGAGAAACTTCTCGGCTACTACACCACCGGCTTTGACGACCGCTCAGCGTTCTCCTTTCTCAACCTCTTCCTCTATGGCGGATTCTTCGACTTGTTGGCGGCACTGGCAAATCTGATTTCGCCCTTTGGAACCTTTGAAACTCGCCACCTCCTCGGCGGTTTGATCTTTCTGGCTGGGCTTCTCGGCGGATGGAAGCTCACCCTGCTCCTCGCCGGCGAACGCGCGGCATTGATCGCGCTGGCCTGTCTCGTTACGACTCCGCTGCTCTATGGACACGGATTTATCAATCCCAAGGATAGCCCGTTCGCGTGGTTGGGACTATGGACGATCTATTTCGGGTGCCGGTTGATTGACACAGCCGACGGTAGGATGCCGCCACCTATGGAATTGCGCGCGATTGCCGCGCGTGGCCGGCCGCCCTGGGGTGTCATTGCGGGGCTTGCCATTAGCTTGGGCCTGACCGTCGGAACGCGTGTGGTCGGCTTGATTTATCTCCCGATTCTCGCCGCAGTGTTCGCCGTCTCGGTACTAGCCCGCACCATGAACGGTGAATCGCCCGCTGCGATACTGCAGCGCATGAAGAATAACGCCTTCCCGTTCGCGGTAGCGGCGATCTTGGCGATCATGACGATGGCGCTGGTTTGGCCCTGGTCGGTGCAGAAGCTCACGAACATTTTCGCGGCGTTCCAGGCCTTCGAGCACTTTGCGTTTTATCCCCAGGTATTGTGGAACGGCGAACTGATCCGCGCCGATGCCATGCCCGAGAGCTATCTTCTCGGGCTTCTTGCCCTACAATTGCCGGAGCATGTCCTGGTGGGGCTATTCGCCGCGGTGACTGCGGGTATCTTGGTCCGGCGAGAATCCATCGCCGCATTATTTTCCGAGCCGCGAGCCCAGCAATATCTGGTCCTGATTTGCTCCGCGCTGGCGCCCATCGCAGGTTACATGGGGCTAAAACCTACGATCTATAACGGACTTCGCCACTTCTTATTCGTCGTGCCGCCCTTGGTGATCCTTGGCGCCATTGGCCTTGACCACGCGTTGTCCTTTGCTTGGCGAAAAGGACGTGCCATCGGTGCCGTGATAGGCACGCTCCTGATCCTTGGTATCAGCCGACAGATCGTGATCATGAGCGGCCTACATCCCTATCAATACGTCGCCTATAACGCACTGATCGGGGGCATAGAGGGCGCCGAAAGCCGCTTTGAACTGGATTATTGGGGAATCACCCTCGCAGAGTCCGCACGCGGGCTCGGCGCCTATCTCGCCAAGAATCCAACAGGCGGCGCCACGACGGGCGGGATCATCCATGTGTTCGCCTGCGGCGACCGTATTTCGGCCGAGCCATTCCTGCCCCCCGGTACGGCGCTCACGGAAGTGATCGCCGAGGCGGATTTTTCCGTGGGCATGACCGGCGTGCTTTGCCAAGACCACGCTGAACGTCCCGGGCGGACAATATTTGAGGTCAGACGATTGGGCGTACAGTTGGGATATGTACTCGATCTGCGCGCGCCGCCACAAAACTAGAAGCGGAATATTCCGTTGCCGGGCTGGCCGAAGGGCGCATTCAACGCCGCGGAGATGGCGATTCCCAGCGCATTGCGCGTGTCAACCGGATCGAGAATACCATCGTCCCATAGCTGCGAGGTTGCGTAGTAAGCGTTTGTCTGGGAATCAAACGCGCGCATGGTATCGGCGCGCACCTTGGCCAGAACATCCGCACCGACCGGGAGACCTTCGCGCTCGAGCTGTCTTTGCCTCACTTCGGCTAGCGTATTGGCCGCCTGCTCGCCGCCCATAATTCCGATCTGGTGATTGGGCCAGCTGAACAGGAAACGGCCGTCGTAAGCGCGGCCGCACATGCCGTAGTTGCCGGCCCCGAACGAGGCGTGGCACATCACCGTGAATTTGGGGACGTGGCTGCCGACCAGCGCCATAATCATCTTGGCGCCATCCTTGGTGATGCCGGCGATTTCATATTCCCGGCCGACCATGTAGCCGGTGATATTTTGCAGGAAAACCAGGGGCGTGTTGTTCTGGTTGCAGAGCGCGATAAAGTGGGCGCCCTTCTTGCTGCTGTCGTTAAAGAGAATGCCGTTGTTGGCAATGATGCCAACCTTGAAGCCCAATATATGAGCGTAACCACAGACCAATGTGGTACCGTACGCGGGCTTGTATTCATGGAACCGACTGCCATCGACCATGCGCGCGATCACTTCGCGCATGTCGAAGCCCTGCTTAATGTCGTCGGGGATGATCCCGTAGAGCTCGTCGGGGTCGTACAAGGGCGCTTCCGGCTCGGCCTGCTCGATCCGCGTTTTCGGTCCGCGATCAAACTGGGAGACAATTTCGCGGCCCAGCGCGATGCATTCGTCTTCGTTATCGGCGGCATAGTCAACCGTTCCGCTGAGCTGGGTGTGCAAATCAGCGCCGCCAATTTCGTCGGCCGTCATGACTTGGCCGGTCGCTGCTTTCACCAAGGGTGGGCCACCGAGGAACACGCCGCCGGTGCCGCGAACGATGACGCTGTAATCGCTCATCGCCGGAATATAGGCCCCACCGGCCGTACAGTGTCCCATGACCAGCGCTAACTGCTTGATGCCCATCTTGCTGAGGATCGCCTGATTGCGAAAGATTCGCCCTGCCATGTATTTGTCCGGAAATAATTCGGACTGCATTTGCAGCTGACCGCCGGCCGAATCGCAGAGGTGAATCACCGGCAAGTGATTCTCGATGGCAATATCCAGGGCGCGCAGAACTTTCTTGACGGTCAACGGATACCAGGCGCCTGCCTTCACGGTCGAATCGGCGGCGTGGATCACCACCTCGCGGCCCGACACGATACCGAGACCGCAGATACTGGCGGCGCCCGGCGCCTCGCCGCCGTAAGCCATGTTGGCGGCAAGGGTCGATAACTCGAGAAACGGCGTGGCGGGGTCGAGCAGTTTCTCCAGGCGTTTGCGTGGGGTCATCTTGCCCTGTTTGGCGAGCCGATCGAAATCACGCTGAGGGCGCTTGTGACGGGACTCGTCCTGCTTAGTTTTCAGCGCCGCCGCCAGAGCCTTATTGTGGACATAGCGTCTGCGAAAGTCCTCCGACCCGGTGGAAATTAGCGACTTGATCGCAGGCATGGACCGCTCCCCATTTCTCTAACCGTTTCCCTTGGCTGACGCGTTTTCGCCTACTGCCGGCGCCAGTGACACCAGAGCCGCGCCACGGTCAAACGTGGAATTGAGTTGGGCATGAACCTTCGCGACCACGCCGTCGCGGGGCGCTACCACGCCAATCTGCAACTTCATGCTTTCGACGGTCATCAGCTTCTGACCGAGAGCCACTGGATCGCCTTCGGCGATATGTAGCGCCACCACCGTCCCCGGCATCTCCGCCCGAATATCGTTGACGGTCTGGGCATTGCCGGCACCAGAGGCGCCGGGCCGCGCGATGTTGACGATATGGGTATTTCCGGCGATCCGAACATAGAGTTCGTCGGGCCCGGCAAAGCACCACCCGCGGACGACGCTGCCATCAAGGGTAAATTCGATTTCACTTGGGGAAGGACGGCGAACGTCCGTGACAACATGCACAGCCTCACCGATCTTGACCGCGAGCGCAGGTCTGCGCGCGATGATTTCGGTATCGACAGAGCGGCCGTTGATCGTAGTTTTCGTGGGGGGCATGACCGGGGCCTTAGTTGCGCCAGGCGCCGATTGAGGCGTAGGGCTCGGGCACGTCGAAGGCCGCGCGGCGGAAATCGGCATCGTCAAACAGCGCCGTCAGAACCGCCGCAGCCTCTTCCGACGGCGCCAGCGCTGGCGGAGCGAGATCGGCCGACTGTTCGCCTATAAAGCCCGTGTGCAGCTTGCCGGACTTAAAAACGCCATTGCGCGCAATTCGCGCGAGGAAATCGACATTCGTCGGCACGCCGAGAATCACGAGTTCACGCAAGGCCGCGCTGAGCCCAGCAACGGCATCAGCCCGGGTATCGCCGCAGCAAATCAGCTTCGCGAGCATTGAATCGAAGGCCGGGGTCACGACCTGGCCTTCACGGATGCCGGCGTCAAAGCGTAGTTTTCCGCCAACCGGAACACGCAGCAAACCAACACGACCGACGGCCGGCTGAAAGTCCCTCTCCGGGCGTTCGGCGCAGACGCGCACTTCGATCGCGCTACCCTTCTGGACAATGTCCTGTTGTGCAAACGACAGGCCCAGCCCCGAGGCAATTTTTATCTGTTCGGCGACCAAGTCCACGCCCGTCACCATTTCGGTAACCGGATGTTCGACCTGGAGGCGGGTGTTCATTTCCAGGAAATAGAACGTCCCGTCGGCGCTAAGGATAAATTCGACCGTGCCGGCATTCTTATACTTAGCCGCGGACGCGAGTTTTACCGCGGCCGCGCAAATCTGGTCCCGCAACTTCCAATCCAAATTGGGCGCGGGCGATTCCTCCACGACCTTCTGATAGCGCCTCTGGATCGAGCACTCGCGTTCGAACAAGTGAATGACATTGCCCTTGCCGTCGCCGAGAACCTGCACCTCGATGTGGCGCGGCTGTTCCAGAAGCTTTTCGGCATAGACGCGGCCGTCGGCGAAATAGCGCTGGGCTTCGCCGGCGGCCATGCGGATATTTTCTTCCAAGTCCTTGGCCGCCCGGACGATCTTCATGCCCTTGCCCCCGCCGCCCGCCGATGCCTTGATCAAGAGCGGAAAGCCGATGGCGGCCGCCTGGTCGATAAAGTGCTCCAATGTTCCGGTTTGCGTGGCGCTGGGTGCGATAGGAATGCCCAGTTTCCTCGCATAGTTCCGCGAGAGTATTTTGTCGCCCATAAGCTTAATGACGTCGGCATCGGGACCGATAAACGCGATGCCTTCTTTGGCCGTTCGCGCCGCGAAGCCGGCATTTTCCGAGAGGAAGCCATAACCTGGATGCAGACCATCGGCGCCCGTGGCCTTGCAGGCCGCGATGATTTGATCCTGATCCAGATAGGCGGCGGTTGGCACATGCCCGTGCAGCAGCACGCGCTCATCGGCGAGATCCAGGTGCGGTGCGCCCCGATCCTCCAGATGATAAACGGCGACGCTCCCGATCCCCATGGCGCGAAGCGTGCGTATGACGCGGCAGGCGATCTCGCCGCGATTGGCAATGAGAACTCGCTTGAGCATGCCCCTAGCCTTGCCCCCGGCTTTTCTCGCCTGCCCGGCGCGGTTCACGGGATTCAGCAACGCGTTCAAGCCGTCGAGCGACACTCTCAAGCCGGCTGATGGCCTGGGCGCCAACGGCCCCATTTCCCGTGTTAGACGCCATGTCCGCGCCCATCAGCCCGCGATAGATGATGCCGACGATCTCGTCGGCCGCCGTGTCGGGCGAAAAATCGCCTTCGCCCCGCAAGAATGCCCAAGTGTAATGTTCAGCGCCGCCGTAGATCATGTCGCGGACCATGCGCAAGGGCACGTCGGCGCGAAACTCGCGTGATTTCACGGCGTCCTCGACAATCGCCAATGTCCGTTTGGTATACTGACGGTTCATGTCAAAAACCGACGTCGTGCGATAGTCGGCGCCGCCGCGCAGTTCCCCTGTCACAAGGCGGAACATGGCGGGGTCGTCGTGGATAACCTTCAGGTGTCGCCAGATGAGAAAACGCAAGCGGTTGCGCGTGCCGCTGATCCCCTTCAGTTGCTCATCGTAGTCGGCGAGAATCCGGCGATACCAATCCTCGACCACCGCAACTAACAGATCCCGTTTGGTCGAGAAATAGCGGTAGATCGTTCCCTCGACGATGCCCAGTTGCCCAGCAATCTCGGAAATCACCGCGTCGCTGTAGCCTTTGGCGCAAAATACCGCGCGCGCGCTATCCATGATGTCGGCGACCCGCCGCTCCCGCGACAGGCGGTAAACGCGGCGGCGCGGATGGACCGCGACGCCTTTCACGCGAGGACTTTCAGCATGACCCATTTTATGCACGATAATGAATTAAACTCATTAATGGGGTCGGCGTCAAGCCTACCGTTGGAAACGTCACTATATTACTTTGTTTAACTACAGTTTTTGCGAGTGAGGCAGGCTCATCCTATTGCAATAACGCAATAATTTATGCCATTACCATAGACATACTGAGTAAGACTTATTAATATGTCGCCGAACATCCGACCTTGACCGCCAAAGGACCAACCGATGTCCACCGGCCCCTCCGTCGCACGAAATACGTCGACTTTCGATCTGACCGGCGAACAGGTCCAGACCTTGGAGCTGGCAGACACCTGGGCGCGGCGTGAGCTATATCCGATCGCTGCGCGCATGGACCTTGAAGAGTGGTGGCCGCCTGGGCTCATGGCCAAAATCGGCGAGGCTGGTTACTGCGGGATTACGGCGCCCGAATCGCTCGGCGGCCTGGGCAGCGATCTTTTCACGAGTGGCCTCGTTCTCCAGGCCTTCGGCCGTTGGAATCATGCCGTGGCTTTGAGCTGGGTCGCCCACGAGAATCTTTGCCTCAACAATATTCTTCGCAATGCCAACGATGCCCAGAGGAAAAAATATCTGCCCGGCCTGTGCTCGGGCAAATCGGTGGGTGCGCTCGGATTGACCGAGCCCGGGGCCGGGTCCGACGCCTTGGGCTCTATGCGCACCACCGCCCGCAAGAATGGCGATCACTACATCCTCAACGGCACTAAACTTTTTATCACTAACGGTCCGATTGCCGATGTCTTGCTGGTCTACGCCAAGACCGCTCCAGAGCGTGGAACCAAGGGCATCTCGGCATTCATTATCGAGAAAGGCTTTCCTGGATTTCGGGTCGCGCAAAAGTTGACCAAGATGGGCTTCCGGGGCAGCCAGACCGGCGAGTTGGTATTCGACGACTGCAAGGTCCCGGCGGCGAACCTGGTCGGCGAGGAAAATGCGGGAGTGGCAATTGTCATGAGCAGCCTCGACCTGGAGCGCGCCATGATTTCGGCGATCTGCGTCGGAATTGCCGAACGTGCCGTTGAAATCAGTATTGACTACGCCAAGACCCGCACGCAGTTTGGCAAGCCGATTGCCGAATTCCAGATGATCCAATCGAAGATCGCCGACATGTACGTGTGGCTCGAGACCATGCGCACGTTTAACTATCGCGTCCTGGCGGCGTCGAACGCCCTGGAGGTTGGCAGCGGTGGCCGCGGCGAGATCCACGCGCTGACGGCGGCTTCATTGATGTATACCGCCGAGACCATGAACAAGATCCTCGACGAGACCGTGCAAATCCATGGCGGCAGCGGCTATATCTGGGACTCTGAGGCCAACCGCCTGTTTCGGGCGACCAAATTGCTGGAAATCGGCGCCGGAACCACGGAAGTCCGTAAATTGATCATCAGCGGCGAGCTTCTCAAGAGGTAGTCCGCCGCCGATTGCGAGGACAACATGAACGCCGCCGATCCCGCGCCCTTCTACGATTGCCACGTCTTCGTATGCACGAATGTACGCCCGGAAAACCATCCGCGCGGCTCGTGCGCCCGCAAGGGCTCAGTCGAACTGCGCGACTATATGAAGGACGCCGCCAAGAAAATGGGGTTGACCAGCGTGCGGATCAACGCCGCCGGATGCCTGGATCGCTGCGAACTGGGCGCCGACATGGTGATTTACCCCGAAGGGGTCTGGTACCACTATGAAACCAAGGCCGACATCGATGAAATCCTCGTGACCCATGTCAGGAACGGCGGCCGGGTCACCCGGCTCATGCTCAAGCCTGGGGACGGTTCGCCCAAGGTGGGCGCATGAACCCGGCCCCGGATGGGGATTGTGGGTATCGGACCAGTTTCCCGGCAACACCCGCTAATAGCTAATGTTCCTAGTCAATTTTATGGCGTATGGTGGGCAACCGTACTGGAGCGGGGAACTTGACTGTCACGAAGGTAGCGGCGCCAGGATGAGGGCTAGATGATTTTCTTTTCTCCTAAGATGTTATGGTTGCTAACTATTTTGCCCATGTTGGTGCTGTCTTACGTGCTCCTACTCCGCCGGCGGAATAAGAACGCGCTGCGCTACACCAACCTCGGGCTACTTAAAAGCGCCGTCGGGAGAGGCCAGAAAATCCGCCGGCACGTCCCCCCGGTACTATTCCTGGTGGCCCTTGGTGTGGCGATTTTCTCGCTCGGCCGCCCAGCCGCGGTCATCACCCTGCCGTCCCAGCGCGAGACCATCATCTTGGCGATGGACATCTCGGGCAGTATGCGAGCGACCGACATGGAGCCGCAGCGCATTTCGGCGGCCCAAGCGGCGGCGATCAGCTTCGTTAAGGACTTACCGTTCAGCGCCCGCATCGGCGTCGTGGCCTTCTCGACCAATGCCATGACCGTGCAGCGGCCGACGCAAGACCGCGAGGAAGTCATCGGCGCCATCTCGCGGCTGGCTCCCCAGCGCTATACCGCGATGGGAAGCGGTATCCTGACCTCGCTACGCAATATTTTCGAGGAAGGCGGGCTTGAGGAGGAAATGAGACCCCAACGCGGAGGCGGGAGCCGTGGCGCTCCCTTAGGCGAAGGCGCTCCCGAACCGGTGGAACTCATTCCCGTACCGGCGGGCTCGCTAACCTCCGCCGTCATCATCCTGTTGACCGACGGCCAGACCAACATGGGCGCCGATCCGATCCGGGCCGCCAAGGCCGCGGCAGATCGCGGCGTGCGGGTATTCACCGTCGGCTTTGGCTCCGAAAAGGGCGGAATCATCGAGTTCGAGGGCCGCCAGACGCATGTGAAACTCGATGAGTTCACCTTAAAGAAGGTCGCCGACATCACCCATGCGGCCTATTACCGCGCCGGCAACCAGCAGCAACTCAACGACGTTTATAAGACCTTGACCACGACGCTGGTCATGGAAAGCCACGAGACCGAGCTCACCGGGATCGCCGCCGGCGTGGGTGCCCTATTCGTGGTGCTCGCGGGGATTCTCTCGATGCTTTGGGTCAATCGCATCGTCTAGTCACTACCCGCGATGCGACCGTCCCGTAAGCGCCTTCATTCGGGGCCAGAGAATATTTAAGGCGACTCCACCGACCACAAGGGTCGCCGCCGCTAACTTCCAGGCCGGCATCGGCTCGTCGAGCCGCCAAACCGCGGACGCAAGGCCGACGATTGGGATCAGCAGCGCCAGGGGCGCAATCGTCGCCGATGGGTGCCTTGCGAGAAGCCAGCCCCAAGCCACATAGCCAAATAGCGTATTGCCTACGGTCTGCCACAGGACGCCGGCCCAACCAGCGGTATCGGCATGGCGTAGGGCGTTTTCAATGCCATCCCAACCCTCGATCAGAAAAGACAGCGCGAACAACGGCGGCAAGCAAAACATGCTGGCCCAAACTACGTAGGACAGCATGTTGATCTTGCCGCTGAGCTTGGCGACAAAATTGCCTCCGGCCCAGCTTAATGCCGCGAACAGCGCCATCCCCAGGCCGAGCGCGGTCGTATCGCCATCGGTGTGCCAAGCGATCACGCCAATCCCGCTCCCAGCCAGAGCGATGGCCATGACCTGGACGGCCCGTAAGCGTTCGCCTTCCAGCCATACCGAGAGCAGGATCGTGAAAAGCACTTGCGACTGCATCACGACCGACGCAAGGCTTGGCGAGATCTGACCATTCATCGCCATGTAGAGGGCTCCGAATTGACCGACGCCGATCAGCAGGCCGTAGGCGGCGAGCTGCCGCCAGGGCACGTCGGGGCGCTTCAGGAAAAAGACCGCGGGAAGCAGTGCGAAGGTGAAGCGCAGAGCCGCGAACAGCAACGGCGGGAACTGCCCGAGCGAGGATTTTATGACGACGAAGTTCGACCCCCAGACGACGATGACCGAAAATGCGAGCAGCGCATGCCGCCAGGGTAAGGACGCCCTCATGGCGTCGGTGCCGCTCGGGATTTTGTTGCCCGCCGTCATTCGCTATCCAGCGACGTGCGAAGGCCGGCAAGGAGCTCGTAAGAGCGCAGGCGCGCTGCGTGGTCGTAGATCGCAGATACGACCATGAGCTCGTCGGCGGCGGTTTGCTCGATAATGAGCGCCAGTTGGCGCCGGACGGTCTCCGGCGTGCCGATCGCCGAATAGGACAACATCCGTGAGGCCTGGGCCTTTTCGGCCGGAGACCAGAAGGCCTCAATATCGTCGATCGGCGGCGGAAGCTGGCCGCGCGTACCGCGAACAAGGCTGGCAAAGCTCTGTTGCGCCGACGTGAACAGCCTCCGCGCTTCGGCATCGGTTTCGGCGACGACGACATTCACTCCGACCATGGCCAAGGGCTGGGCCAGCCTGTCTGAGGGCTTGAAAGCGCCCCGATAGACCTTGAGCGCCGTCAGCAGCGCGTCGGGCGCAAAATGCGAAGCGAAGGCATAAGCCAGGCCCAGCATGGCCGCGAGTTGCGCTCCGAAGGTGCTGGAGCCCAGAATCCAAATGGGCACATTGGTTCCCGCCCCCGGAACGGCCTGAACGGACTGGCCGGACCGGACCGGCCCGAGCAGGGCCTGAAGCTCAAGCACGTCCTGCGGGAAACTCTCTGCGCTGTTGGAGTCGCGGCGCAGGGCCCGCAGGGTCCGCTGATCGGTACCGGGCGCGCGTCCCAGTCCCAAATCGATTCGGCCCGGAAAAAGGGCCTCAAGGGTCCCGAACTGTTCGGCAATGACCATGGGAGAGTGATTGGGCAGCATGATACCACCGGCGCCGACGCGGATTGTTTTGGTGCCCGCCGCCACATGCCCGATCACCACCGCCGTCGCGGCGCTGGCGATCCCGGTCATGTTGTGGTGCTCGGCCAGCCAGTAACGGCAGTATCCCCAGCGTTCGGCGTGCTGCGCCAAATCAAGCGAATTGCCGAGCGCGTCCGCCGGGGTGGCGCCCTGGATGATATGCGCGAGATCGAGGATGGAAAATGTCGGCATGACCCGATACCGGCATCTATCCGAGGCGTGTTCTAACGTTCGCGAAGGCTACTTAATCTGGCCCGGATAGACGATGTAAAAATTGTCCCGGTTGGGCATTTTAACTTTGGGCAGACTCTTGGCGTCCAGTGCTGCCCGGCTCCCAATAATGCCATTGAGGTTTAGCACGTAGGCGGAAACAGCATAGACGTCGTTGTCTGAGAGCGTTTGCGGTTCGCCCAAGGGCATCGCCCTGCGGATATAGTCAAACAGCGTGGTCGCGTAGGGCCAATAGCTGCCCACGGTTTTCACCGGCGCTTGATCGCCCATGAGCGTGCCCTGCCCGCCGACCAATTTATCAGCCGGTGTTCCAACACCGCTTTCGCCGTGACAGCCCTGGCATTTTTGCAGGTAGACCTCTTCGCCACGTTTGACGGTGCCGCGACCGGCGGGCAGCCCGACGCCGTCCGGACCAATGGAGAGGTCCCAGGCCGCGGCCTCCTTCTCGGTGATCGGCTGGCCAAGCCCGGGGCTCTCAGTGGCCGAAGCCAGGCCGACCGTGAATCCGAGCGCAGCAGCGCTGATGACGGCAGTGTTACGCGTAAACATGTTTGACCTCGCCATTCGCGGCTACGCCCCAGCTGGTGATGAGATTGCAATGATAGGCGGCACGCGATCCGCGCGCAGCGATTTGTGCGTCCCGCGTCGGCTGGACATAGCCGGTTTCATCGATGGCGCGGCTTTGCAGGATCGCAGGCGCCCCATTCCAACGCCAAGGAAGCCTGAAACGCGTGATGGCTTTCGAAAGCACTGGTTCGGAGAGCGCGGCTGGCGCCCAGCTTTTGCCGCCGTCGGCCGTGATTTCCACTTTCGCGATCTTGCCGTGACCGGACCAGGCGATGCCCGAAATCTCGTAAAGGCCCGACGCGGTCATGTTGATGCCGGGAGAGGGCTTGGTGATCACCGATTTGGCATCCATGGGAAAATTGAACTGCGCGACCTTCCCGTCTTTCACCAGAAGCGAGTACTTCGAGGTCTCGTCCTTGGTCATGGCCGGCTCGCGCAGCAACTTGACGCGCCGCAACCATTTGACGTTCATGTTGCCCTGATAGCCGGGCAACAGCAGACGCATGGGGTAGCCGTTCGAGGGCCGGATGCGCTCGCCATTTTGATAAAGCGCGACCATGGCGTCGTCGAGCGCTTTACCGATCGGCACCGATCGGCTCATGGCGGCGGCATCGGCGCCCTCCGCCACCAGCCACTTGGCGGCCGGATCGACCCCGGCTTCTTCGAGCAGCATGGCCAGCGAAACGCCGGTCCATTCTGCGCATGAAACCAAACCGTGCAGCGACTGCGCCGTGCCCTCCGCGGGGGTGGCGGCGTACATGCCGCCGCTGTTGCCGGCGCACTCGACAAAGGAAATCCGCGAGGTCATGGGATAACGCGACAGCGCCTCGACGGTAAAGGTCAAGGGGCGCTTCACCAAGCCGTGGATCAGCAGGTGGTGGCTGGCAGGATCAATATCGGGAATGCCGTTGTGGCTGCGTTCGTAGTGCAGGCCGTTGGGGGTGATCATGCCGTCGAGGAACTGCAGCGGGGTCCGAGCATTGCCCGGGCCGATGCCGTTATAAAGATTATTCGGCAGCGGCCCGCGGACGACCTTGCCTTCAAATTTTGACGGCTGGGTGTAGCCCTGAAGCCAGGCTCCCGGCGTCTTGGTCCAATCCGGGACGACCAGAGTTTCGGCGTGGACGGGCCGGGTATAGCCGGCGAGCCCAGCGGCCATGCCAACCGCGCCAATGAGGCCCCCGCCCTGGCGAAGAAAAATTCGCCGATCCAGAAGCCCATTGCCGGCAACTCGCTCGGCATCGAATTCCTCAGTCATGTTCCCCTCCCTAACGCATCAAGAGCCTGATGAATTCTAGCATGTAGCCACCCAACCCGAGCAGCCAATATCGCAACGCCGGCGGCAAATATTCTATAGATTGAGCACGACTATCGGTTTTCGGGCGACGCGAGAATGTTGCGATCAATGGCCTGAACGCTGGTGACGCCGGTCAGCGCCATGGCGACCTTGATTTCCGCTTGAATCAGCGCCAGCGCATGGGCGACACCGGCTTCGCCGCCTGCCGCCAGGGCAAAGGCCCATGCGCGGCCGAGGAGCACACCCTTGGCACCAAGGGCAAGCATGCGTACGACGTCCAGGCCCGAACGCACGCCGCCGTCGACCAGCACTGTCAGTTTGTCGCCAACCGCCGCGACAATCGAAGGTAGGGCGCGGACCGTGGACGAGACCCCGTCGAGCTGCCGTCCGCCATGGTTCGAGACGACGATGCCGTCCGCGCCAAGTGAGGCCGCGGAAATGGCGTCTTCAGGATCGAGGATGCCTTTGATGATCAGCGGACCATTCCAGGTCTCGCGAATGAAATCGAGGTCGCGCCAGGTTACGCTGCCGTCGAAATTGTTGCGCATCCAGGCGAAGAAGTCCTCGAGGCCGCTGTTGTTGCCCAGTACGCGCGCGACATTTCCCAGGCTGTGCGGGCGGCCGTTGATGCCGACGTCCCAGGCCCAGCGTGGCCGGCACATGCCTTGCCACGTCCGCCTCAGACTGCCCAGCATGCCCGGGGCGCCCGCCAGCCCCGAATGGAGGTCGCGGTAACGCGTACCCGGCACGGGCATGTCGACCGTGAAAAAGAGCGCAGAGACACCCAGCTCCTTGGCTTCGGCGAGCAGCGTGCGCATGAAGCCACGGTCCTTGATCATATAGAGCTGGAACCAGATGGGTTTCTTGACGCCGGCGGCGACCTCGCGCAAACCACAAACACCGACCGTGGACAGGCAGAAATTGACGCCGGCGGCATGCGCCGCGCGTGCCGCCTGCACTTCGCCGCGCCGCACGCCTATGCCGGCGAGACCGATGGGGCCGAGCGCCACCGGCATCGAGAGCGGCTGGCCGAATAATGAGGTCGAAAGATCAAGCTTGGAGATGTCGACCAGTACGCGTTGGCGCAAGGCGACGGCTTCGAGATCGGCCGTGCTTCGCCCCAGCGTGACCTGGGCATATGAACCGCCATCGAAGTATTCGAACAGGAAATGCGGCAGCCGACGCTTGGCCAGGATGCGATAGTCAAGAACCGATGCCGCTTTCACAACAATCCACTCCAAGGTATCTGGAGGCGCGCTTCCGCGCCTCCCCCGCAAGCGCCACTATCGGGTCAATACCCCGAAGAGGCAAATTCATTTCGGCGCGGAAGTTACAGTTTGATTGTTCCACGGAAAAATATCGACGCTGACCACGCGCTCGGTGCCGTCGAATAGCGGCGCAAACCGCCCGCCACCAATCTTGTAGCGGAACTCCTTCACGCGATCCGGCACTTCCACCGTGGCATTGCGCGCGATGTTAATCCCCATGTCCACCTTCGACACCTGCGTAATTTTCGGATCGGAAGCCGATACGTAGGTGGTTTCACGCCTGGCCCGCGCCGCCGGAACGCGTTCGTATTTGACGAAGCTTTCGATCCGCTCGCCGCCGACGGCGGTGAACTCCCAGGTCTGTTCCTCGATGATACCGGTGCCCTTGGCTGCGGTGGTCGAACGCTTCATTTGGTGCCCGGCGGCCTGGGTATAGACGCCGAAGGGCCCCGGCACATCGGCCGAATCCCCGGTAAGACCGGCGATTACCATTTGGGCGGCGCTGCCGGTGGCGGCGTTCTTAACCGGTACCGTCAGGTAAACCATCTGGCTTGCGCCGGTGCCGAGTGTTTTACCATCGGGGCCATTGACGTTGACGCGATCAATAAAAATGACGCGGACGTTGCAGTCCTTTGCCGGGCCGGTCGTCGCCATCTGAACGTCCCAGCCCGCCGGAAGAAACTTTTTAAGCGCCTGGTCTGGAACATGAAAGTCTAGCTGGAATCGGCTTTCAATGCTCTCCTCCGTGACGCTCTGAGCCCGCGTATTCACCGAACCCGATACTAGCGCCGCTGAGAGACCGAGACCCAACATGACGTTTCGATGCATTTCATCCCCCCCATAGACAACAGCGACGCGCTAAAAAATGAAGGCTCCGGAACCCGCCGGTCGATGTCGACTAATCGACGGCTCCGGCGCCGAGCTTTTTACTCCGAAAATTCTACTGCTTCACGAACTTTTGGACCCGGCGGCTCGTGATGGTCTCGGCAACGTAAACATTACCCTTGGAGTCGACCACCATTTGGTGGGGCGTAACCAGCATGCCCGCCTGGCGGCCCGGACCGGTACCGACAGAGCCGACAATCCTGCCGGTGGCGCGGTTCAAGATTTGAACAACCGCGTTACCCAAGTCGGTCGTGTACATAAAGGTCTGCTGCGGGTCGGTCGAGAAATCGATATCGCCCGTCCGCAGGCGCGCCATTAGACCGCCTTCCGGATCGATCCCAATGGTGCGCTTAAGGGTGCCTAGCTTGTCGTATTCAAAGATCCGGCTATGGCCGCGATCGCAGGCATAGACCATGCCGTCCTTCGCAACCGCGACACAATGCGGATGTCCGCCGCCGGTCTTGACGAATTGTCCGGGACCGTCGCCGGCTGAGCCCCACTGACGGAGGTACTTGCCCTTGCTGTCGAAAACCACGACGCGGTGGTTGCCGTAGCCGTCGGCGATGTAGATGCTGCCGCGCTCCTTGGTGACCGGATCCGGATTTGGATCTACCCAAACGTCTGCCGGATCGTTGAGTAGCGTCTTGCTGCTATTGAACGGGGCCGAATCGCCGCAAGACGGAAAGAAGTTGTTCGGACTTTGGTCGGGCTTGCCGTCGCATATCCCCTTGGTGCCGATTTGAAGCAGCATCTTGCTGCCGTCGTTGGAATACTTCTGGATGATGCCGTCCTGAACGCCCATAACCCAAATATTGTCCTCATAGTCCACGAAACAGCCGTGGAAGGCCTCGGGCATTACCTTTGTCCCGCCCTTCGGCGCAATGAACGACGCATCGCCCCAGCTGGCGGTTACGTTGCCCTCGGCGTCATACACGACCACCGGCGGCGCAGCCATCCCGGCGATAGCTTCCCAGGACAACAACCCTCCCAGCCTATCATTCTGCCAGCCGCGATTTGTGGTGATGATGCGATCCTTGGAATCGACGCAAACCCCGCCGATCTCACCGGTTACCCACCTGCGCAATTGGCCCTCGGCGTCTTTGATCTGGGGCAGCGGCTTGGGCCAATAGGGATCGACTTTGAACTGAGGCACCGCCACAGTCTGGGCCTGAGCCTTTCCACCGGTCGATGGCATAACGAAGAGCGCAAAACCAACAGCAAGAAACGTCGCAATGGACGTGATTATTCTCGTCATTTCGAATCTCCCCCGGAGCGGACCGTAGACCTAACGGCCTGGATCGATGGCAGTTTAGGATGGTTGGGGGGCTGGTGAAAGGCGCTAGGATTGTCGCCAGATTGTGAGTGAATCAAGATACTTAGCCGACAGGTCATCGGTGGATGGCCGTCCGGCCTCGCAGCCATCGAGCGTGAAGTGAGGATGGGCATTAAGGGTCCGCTACGCGGTGGCGGCGGCGGTCCGTTTGGCGCGTGCCGCTTTGCCGCCAACACGAAGCAAGTCGCGCACGGCGGCCGAAGAGTCGATGGTGCCATCGACGGCGATGGCTTCTTGGTTGGTCTCGATGGTCTTCAAGTCGTAAAGGTAGTTGACCATGAAACCCTGCGCCTGCCTCATGCCACGTGGCGAAACATCGCCAAGCAAGTTGATCCGATTGAGACGAGCCCCGTTCCCAAGATGGAAGCGCGCAACGGGATCGGGCGGCAAGCCGAATTCATCCTTCGCCCGCAGCAAATAGCGCGCGGTGGCCGCGAGGAGCACCGGTCGAATGGATTCGACGGTCGCGGCATCACTGTGCCAGTCCTCGTTGTCGATGGCAGTGAGCTGCAGGCCTTCTTCGGCTGAGATGAGCGCATCGGCCGTGCCCTTGCGCTCTTTCGCCAACCAAGCGGCAAATCCTGGGAGCGGCGAAAGCGTGACAAATGTTTGAAGCGCCGGCAATTCGCGCTGCAAGACTTCGACGACGTGCTTGACGAGAAAATTGCCGAACGGAATGCCGCGCAGACCGATATTGCAGTTCGATATCGAATAAAACACCGCGGTCCGTGCTTCGCTGCCACGGATGACTGCGCGCTTGTTCGTTAGTAAACTTTCGATCGTCGACGGAACATCCAGGGTCAGCGCAACCTCGATAAAGATAAGCGGTTCGTCCGGGATCTGAGGGTGGAAGAAGGCGAAGCAGCGCCTGTCTTCCGGATCAATCCGGCTTTGCAGATCACTCCAATCCTTAATGTCATGCACGGCTTCGTAATGGATGATCTTCGCCAATACTTGCGCGGGCGACGACCAGTCGATCTGCTTCAGGACCAAGAACCCCCGATTGAACCAAGACCGGAAGATATGAACGAAGTCGGAGTCAAGCTGGGCGAACCTGGGAATCCTATTCCTAATCCGGATGGCGTCGGCGCGCATCTGGACGATCTTGAATGTGCCCTGCGGTGCAAAATTCAACAGCCTGATCAGTCTCTGGCGACGCGGCTCCACCGCCGCCTGCAATTCACGGTATGCCAGATCATCCGGCGATGCCTGATAGGCCAGAACCGCGGTGTCTAACCTCGCGAGATCCGGACCGAAATTATCCGCCATAGCATTCAAGAAGCGGCAACGGCCTTCCTCAGAAAAGGATTGGTACTTGTCGAGAATTTCCGCGACGAGTTTGACGCCGGCGTTCTCTTCTCGGCGTGCGAGCAAAATCTCGCAGAGGGAGACCAGATCTTCCTCGGGTGCCGGGAGTTGGAGAGCGGTTTCGTCCGGGCGGACGACGTCGAGAGCGGTCTTAACCTGTTCCCAGATTTTCAAGATGCCTGACGGTAGGGCTAGGCTCATGTTCATCTGAGACGTCCGGCGGTTAACGCTCTTTTTTGGTCGACATAGCTGGGCCGGGACCCGTTTGCTTCATTGGGCCGGAACAGGCATTGACTGACGCGGCGCCGTCTCGACAACCGGCGCGGAAGCACGCATCGCATTGGGAAGCCCGCGACCTCGCCCACGGCTGAGCCAATGGGTCCGTCAACTAACAAGTGTTTTAAAGCGCCGCCGCCTGAGAGACTAATGCTCTTGGTCCAAGCAACGAATCCGGGCGGCAGTTCGTAGAGGCGCGCTTTCACAGGCCTTATTGTACCACAACCACGCCACTACGGACGCCCTAATCGAGCGGCAACATATCTTCCAAGCACTTCGCGGCGCAGTGTGACTTCTTCGCAACGACGCACCCAGCCCTGGCCGAACTCGGGCTCGCAATATAATTGTCACGACTCTCCGAAGATCATGGGCTGCGAAGGGGAAATTATTTTTGGTTGAGCACGGGTGCCATACGGAATGTTGCCTACCCGGGTGACTTCGGATTCAAGGCCGACAATTGGCGCGCGGCGGACCACCGGCGGTAGGCCTTACTTGGGCGCGCCTGATCGCCCGGACACCTACGTCTTATTATTGTTTTACAATGAGTTACGAGAGTTCCTACGCAGATTTTGGTGGGACACTATGCGGTCGGTTGATGCGGTGACCAAGAAAATTTGGCGTCGCCGATGTCGGCCGATCTGCCGACCGCAACACGTCTACCTACGACAGCGTGGGCCGCCGCTTCCGGACGGTCACGCGCTTCAAGGTGCAACATAACTGACCGGTGAGATCACCGGCAGGGGAACGCGAGTTCCGCCGCTTTCTCGCCCGCACATTGGGAAAGGCCCCGGTTTAGCGATTCAACAGCTTGGCGGGATTGGCAAACACCATCAGCGCTCCCGTGACCAGGGCGGCGGCTAGCACCATGACGCCTATACTCGTGCTGCCGGTCGTATCCTTGACCCACCCCAGGAGATAGGGACTGATAAATCCCGCGATACTGCCCACCGAGTTCGCGACGGCAAACCCCATGGCCGCAGCGGCGCCGCTCGTGATGGACGGCATCAAGGTATGAAACTGCGGCACGCAGGGGATGATGCCCATGGCCGCCAGCGTCAGCGCCGCCAAAGAGATCGCCGTATTGTCGGCGAACATGACGCTTACCGTAAGGCCGATCGCTCCGGTGACGGCTGAGAGCGCCAGATGCCAGCGTCGCTCCTTGTGTTTGTCTGAGCTGCGACCGACGACAATCATGGCAATCAGCGCCGCAATATACGGAAGGGCTGTAAGCATACCGACATCGAGCGGATCGGCCACGCCGCTTGCTTGAATAATGCTCGGAAGCCAAAAACTTATCCCGTAGAGCCCCATGGTGAAGAAGAAATACGTGCTTGCCAGCAGCCACACGCGCCCATTCAAGAGGCCGTCGCGGACCGAATGCAGGGCTTTTCCGCCGGCCTCCGCGAGGAGATCGCGCTTCACTTGGTCTTTCTCAGCGCTGTTCAACCATTTCGCCGAAGTCACGTCATTATCAAGATAAGTGAAACATATCCCGCCTAGAACGATGGCCGGCAGCGCTTCCAGAAAAAATACCCATTTCCAGCCGGCCATCCCCATGGCGCCGTTGAAGCTGTTCATGATCCAGCCGGATACAGGGCCGCCAATGATGCCCGACAAGGGAATGCCGGCGAGGAACATCGCCGAGGCCTTGCCGCGATGCGTCGAAGGGAACCAAAGCGTAAGGTAGTAGAGGACCGCGGGAATAAAGCCTGCTTCGGCGACCCCCAGCAGAAATCTCAGCACATAAAACGTCGGCGCAGATGCGACATATATCATCGCCGCGGAAATAACTCCCCAGACGATCATTATGATGCCGATCCAGAGGCGGGCCCCGACCCGCATTAGGACGATATTGCTCGGAATCTCGAAGACCACGTAGCCGATAAAGAAAATTCCGGCGCCGAGACCATAAACGGTCTCGGTGAACTGCAAATCACCGAGCATCTGCAGCTTTGCGAACCCGACGTTGATGCGGTCGAGGTAGGCGATGATGTAGCACATAAGCAGGAACGGGATCAGGCGGCGCAAGATCTTTGCGTAGACCGCATCCCTCGCCGGTTCACCGGCAACGACTGAGCTTGCTTCCATGGCCCCCTCCCCGGGTTAGACGCCGCAGGACCATGCCAAGCGGCGCGTCAAGGGTGTTCGGAAAAATCGCAGAAATTTAGAAAACCGGCGTCTCGCGATAGGTACCCCAAATGGGTTTCAGCGTCTCGACGATATCACCCATCGTCGCGCCCGCCTTCACCAATTCGATCGTGACCGGCATGATGTTTTGGTCTTTGTCGGCCGCCACCGCCTTTAGCCGGTCCAATAGTCGCGATATTACCGCCGGGTCCCGCTCGGCCCGTACCCGGCGGGTGCGTGCGATCTGCCGATCGGCCGTGCTCTTATCGTAAGGGTGCGTGTGAATTTTCGGATCGGGCGCTCCGTCAACGAAACGGTTCACACCGATCACCGGCTTTTCCCCGGACTGCTTGCGAAGGGCTGTTTCATAGGCGAAATCGGCGATCTGCCCCTGGAACCAGCCCTCCTCGATCAGCTTGAGCGTGCCGCCGCGGGCGTCGATATCGTCCAGGATCTCGAATATTCGTTTCTCATATTCGGTGGTCAGGCTCTCAACGAAGTAAGAGCCGCCGAGCGGATCAATGACCTGCGTGACATTGGTTTCTTCAGCGATGACTTGCTGCGTGCGGAGCGCCATGCGCATGGCATCTTCTGTCGGAATCGCGAAGGCTTCGTCATAGCCATTGGTGTGGAGCGATTGGCATCCGCCTAGCACGGCCGCGAGTGCCTGCATGCTGGTGCGAACCACGTTAACCATAAACTGGGGCTTTGTCAGCGTCGCCGCGGCGGTCTGACAATGGAAGCGCAGGCGCATTGATTCGGGGTTCTTCGCGCCAAACCGCTCTTTCATGATTTTGGCATAACACCGGCGCAGGGCCCGGAATTTCGCAACCTCTTCGAAGAAGTCGGCTTGGCAGACAAAAAAGAATGCCAGCCGCGGCGCGAACGCATCGACGTCCATGCCGGTCTTCAACACCTCTTTCACGTAGACAATCGTGTTGGCGAGCGTGAACGCCGCCTCGTGAAGGGGCGACGAACCGGCCTCGGAGATATGATATCCAGAGATATTGATCGGGTTGTAGCGTTTCATGGTCTTGGCACAGTGGGTAATGCAATCGCGCACCAAGCGTACTGAAGGCTCAACCGGATAAATGAACTCTTTCTGAGCCATGTATTCCTTAAGGATGTCGGCCTGCACGGTGCCGGAAAGCTTGTTCAGGTCATACCCGCGCTTTTCCGCCAGTACGATGTACATCGCCAGCAGGATCCAGGCGGTCGGATTGATGGTCAGCGAGACCGAGATCTTTTCCAGATCGATGCCGTCAAGCAGCGCTTCCATGTCGGCCAGGGTGTCGATCGCGACGCCCTCGCGCCCCACCTCGCCTTCACTCATCGGATGGTCGGAATCGTAACCCATCAGTGTCGGCATGTCGAAGTCCGTCGAGATGCCGGTCTGGCCCTGTTCGATCAAGTATTTGAAACGCTTATTGGTGTCTTCGCCGGTTCCAAATCCGGCGATCTGGCGCATCGTCCAATGACGGCTGCGGTACATGGTTGGATAGGGTCCGCGCGTAAAGGGATAGCGCCCCGGCAGGCCTACGTCCTCGGCCGGAGTGTCGGCCAAATCCGCGGGCGTGTAGGTGCGTTTGACCGGAATATCGCCGAGGGTGAAGAACGCCGGCTTACGCTCGGCCTGCTTTTTCACGAACTGCGCAACCTCGTTATTTTCCCAGTCCCGCTCCTCGGCGCGGATTCTGTCAATCGATGCTTGGTCCATGGTCTTGTTCATCTGCGAATGCCTCTTATCGGATGGTCTTACTTCAGTGACGCGGTGAGTAACTCGGTTGCGAGCGAGTACGGGTCACTCTCGCGCAGGTGCAGGCGCTCGGCCAAAACCGGCCGCAACCCGCCCGCGGCCCGGGTAAACCGTTCAATCAACAGGTTTTCAGCGGTTTTCTGCAGGCGAAATGTGGCGATAGCCAAGCGCCGATTGCGGCCGATATCGGTATTTTGGCTCGCCCGCCGATGCGCTTCAATAGCCGTTAGAAATTCGTCAAAACCTTGACCGGTAAAAGAGCATACACCGATGACGGGCGGCTGCCACACCGGCTTGGCGCCCGTCTGAGCCCCGAGAGTGAGCATTTGCTTCAGATCCGTCAGAGTCCGGTTGGCATCGCTGCGGTCGCACTTCGAAACGAGATGAATGTCGGCGATTTCAAGCATGCCTGCCTTGATGGCCTGGACCTCATCGCCAAGGCCAGGCGCAGAGACGACGACCGTGGTATCCGACGCCTTGGCGATTTCGACCTCGTCTTGGCCCACGCCAACCGTCTCTATGATGATGGCATCAAAACCGCCGAGGTCGAGGATATCGACTGCGTCCAATGTCGCCCGGGCCATGCCGCCCATGGCGCCATGGGTCGCCATGCTGCGGATATAAACGCCGCCATCGCCCGCCAGGTCCGACATGCGAATGCGGTCGCCGAGAATGGCGCCGCCCGAATAAGGACTGGATGGATCAACTGCGACGATGCCGACCTTACTGCCCCGCGCGCGTAGGCGGGCGGCCAGCGTCGCGACCAGGGTGGATTTTCCGCTTCCGGGAACGCCGGTTATGCCTATGACATGCGCCTTGCCGCCACGGCGGTAGACTTGCGCAAGCGCCGCGCGGGCTTCGGGAATCCCCGCCTCCGCGCGAGAAATTAGCCGGGCAATGGCGTGAACTTCGCCGCGCTCGATCCGGGGAATGAGGTCGACCGACGGCACATAGGCGCTCACCCTGCCCGCTCCCGTTCCAAATGCGCGTGCATCTCGCGAAAGGCTGCGCGGTCATCGACCACACGGCGCGCCTTGAAATCCGTACGCGGCAACTGGCCATGGGCGACAATTTCCGCCTGGGCGCGCAGGCCAAGAACCTTTTGCAGGCGGTGCAAAATATCTAAGCGAAACGCCTCAACGGCGCTGCCGCCGGCCCTGAAAATACCCTCACTGGCCTCAACACGAAGCAGGAGCTCGTCCATAGCGGCTTGGCGAGAAATAATGATTTGGTGTTCACCGCCGTAGCCGGGGGTCTCGTTCAGGGCGGCCTCGATTTCGCTGGGATAGACGTTCTCGCCGCGGATCGTAAACATATCGTCGATGCGCCCAAAGATGCCGTGGGGCAGCCGCGGATAGGTGCGCCCGCAAGGGTTCGGGCCATCGACCCACTGCGTGAGGTCACCCGACGCCAGCCGAATCATGGGCTGCGATGTACGCTCGAGGTGGGTGTAAACCGGTGTGCCGCGCTGGCCGTACGGTACCCGGCGCATGCTTTTGGGGTCGCAGACCTGCGTGTAGATTATATCCTGCCAGCACAACATGCCTTCGGTCTCGGCCGAGCCGGCAACGTTCATCCACGGCGTCATTTCGGCCATGGAGCCGCAATCGAAGATCTTGGCGCCGTAAAGCTCGTCAATGCGAGCACGCACACCGGGAATCGATGCCCCAGGTTCGCCCGAAAAGAACATGTGCCGGATGCCAAATTTTCGTGGGTCGAGGCCCTCTTTTATCGCCGTCTCACCGAGATGGATGGCATAGGTGGGCGTGCCATAGAAGGCGCCCGGCCTGATAATATCGAGCCATTGAGCGCAGCGCGCCGTCATGCCGGGCGCGCCCGCGCCAAAGGGGAAGGCCTTGGCGCCGAGGCGCTCGGCGCCGGCAAGCGCGCCCCAGCTACCCATGTAAAGGCTGAAAATGGCGGCCACACAGATGGTGTCGCCGGGTCGCATGCCCATGCCCCACATGATGCGGGCGTGGGCGTTGGCGATGGCCCGCCAGTCGCTTCGCCCAATGGCGAAAGCCGTGGGCCGGCCGGTCGTGCCGCTGGTGCCGTGAAGGTGGAAAATCTCGCTTTCCGGGACGCACAGATAGTCGCCGAAAGGCGGGGTCTTCGCCTGGGAAGCACGTAATTCGGCCTTATTGACGACCGGCACCCGATCTTCGAAGTCTTCGAGCGACCGAAGGTGATCGGGATGGAATTCGGCTTCGTTCCATTTGCGCCGGTAGAACTCGGAATTCTCATAGGCGTATGTGCACACTAACCGCAGCCGCTCCAGGATGGCCTGTTCCCGTTCGCTGGCCGGCATGGTTTCCCGGCGCGGAAACCAGTGGCGACTTCCGGACGCTGGCAGGTAGGTGTCGTCGTAGGCCGGCGGGAATGTCCAGGATTCCATCAGCGCAGATGCGGTCAACGCGGCCCTCGTTCCGCGACCAGACGCGTGAGCGTCTTGACGATCGCCTCGGGTGGCGTGTCTTGGAGCAACACTTCGCTTACACCCATTTTCTTGAGTTCGGCCACGTCCTCATCGGGCATAACGCCGCCGGCTACGATGATCAGGTCGTTAATGCCCTTATCGGCCAGGAGGTTGAAGATCTTGGGAAAAACGGTGAGGTGCACGCCCGAGAGCAGGCTGACACCGAGAACGTCGACATCCTCCTGGATTGCGGCACTCACGACTTCCTCGGGCGTGCGGTGAAGGCCGGAGTAGATCACATCCATGCCAGCATCTCTTAACGTTCGCGCAACCACTTTCACGCCGCGGTCATGCCCATCCAGGCCGACCTTGGCTAGCAATACACGGATAGGCTGACTCAAAGAACTTCCCCTAAAACTGGACTCTTACCAGCCCCAGCACTTAAGGGCTTCAGCTCTGCCGCTTGTTCGCCGGCCAGGTGTGGGGCTCGCCGATGAATACTTCCTTGGTGCGAATATTGATGCATACGGGCGTCCGATAAAGTGGCGCGATGGACTGGGTCGCGGGCATTTTATCCCGCACCGCCATGAACAACGGTTCGGTGCCCATGTCCGGGAACGAGCCGGCGGTTTCGTCGTGATGGTTGGGCAGAAAAATGTCCGGCTTGAACAGTTCGACCAACGGCAGCGTGCCTTCGATTTGACGTTTTGGAACGAAGTAGCCTTGATAGGCGACGCTGGCGACATCCACCTTGCCGATACGTTTCATGACTGCACGCTGGCCTTCGGTGACTGGTCCCGAGCTATCCAGCATCATGAACTTAAAACCGTTATCGAAGGTGATGAGGAAAGCGTAGGTGCCCTGATCAAGGACATGCGGGTCGTTGGTGCCCTTGATCACGCCCGAATTACCCGCCGCCCGCGCTTCCGGCGAACGGCCGATGCCGGTGGCTTTTTGCAACTCGGCCCAAGCCGCGCCCGCGACTTTGGTGAATTCCGGCGTGCGCGAATTGTGTTGGGACAAGATCGATTCCACCGTGAAGCCAAGGTACTTCTGTACGTCGCCATTCTTGACTGTCATGGCCTGCTTCTCGGGCAGACCCATTTTCACTGCCACCTCGGTCGTTAATGCGGCTCCGTAAAGCGGCGCATTGGCCTGTTTGGCGATCTGCGGGCCCTCGGACATATGATCGCCGTGGCCGTGGCCGATGTAGAGCGCCGTGACCTTCTTGATTTGGTCGGCGGTGACGCCGATGGGCCGCGCGAAGGCCTCGCGCTCATACTGGGCGTCGAACAAGATTACCGAATCGCGATAGGCCAATTCAAAATTGGCCGAGCCGACGTAGCGCAGCACCATGAGATCGGAACCCTTGGGCGCCGGGCCACCGGCACCGACCATCTGCAGAGACTGGCAGGCCGGCTCCTGCGCCCAGGCGGGCGCGTCAGCGGCGTTGACCGAAGGTCCCGTGACCATGGCGGTGGCTCCGCCGAGCACAAGAGCCAGCGCACTGACGGTTGTGCGAGCCCACGGCTTCACCGAAGCCCCTGATCCACAAAGCGTTTTAATTGAGTTCATGTCGCCCTCCCCGGCTGAATTCAGCGCCTAAACTTCGAATCGAGAATAGCCTAAGGGAGGTATCAAGCGACATAAATTGTGCAAATTCGCTTGCGCACGATCGGAAAAAGGTGAGCCGGCCACCGGGGAGAGGTGGCCGGCTCAGGACCTGCCGCAAGAAGTAGGAGGGGGAAAAGCGGCAGGCCCTTTGGGTTGTAGCTACATCAATACGCTAGAGTGGATCAGGGCGCATCTGGAACTTCACCAACTGCGGCCCGGAAGCATCCTCGCCGCCCTCCTGATGCCAGACTGGCTCTGCGGGCGTGCAGACCGGCCACCGTCGGCCTAGGCGAGCACGTCCGTGAGCGTCTTCGAAGTCCGGTTCGACTCAGTTCCCCACGTGCCGATAGGAACGCCCAAGGCCTGCATAACGGTCAGACCGAAGCGCGATACGGTATCGCCCTTGGCCGAAACGTGGATGCCGGTCTTCAAGCGCCCATTGGCTTTGCCTATGGTCATCAAGGGGATGTTCTCGGTCGAGTGGGTGCGGGCAAAGCCACCGTCGGTCGAATA
>SHVO01000006.1 GCA_009694245.1 Rhodospirillaceae bacterium
GTGCGCCATTCTTATTCGGACAGCTTTCACGACCACACCTTGGCTTGCGACCAGACCACGGCAGTCGTGGCTGAATCGTCATTTATTGGCGCAACAGCCTCAGGAGGCCGTTGTCATACCAACGAAGGATCATGGTATCGGCATCGACCGGCTGGACCACTCCGCCCGGGCCCCAATCCTCATCGCCGCAGAGGACATTAAAACCACCCTCAACCTGGAAATTGCTGGCGGGATTGTCCGGGCCGGCGGAGGTTACCTTCGGCGGGGCGTCACAGTTGTCGACCTCGGGCACAATCGAGCGAGCAGGCGTACCGTTTAGCCAGACGATCTTGTCGACGCTAAACTCCAACACGGCGCCCAGGAATTGAGGGTCATCGTCCACAAGAGTCGACATGCCGTCGGAGTTAACGGCCACGCCACTCACGCGCCATATTCCTATCAAGTCGGCGTATTTCAGTTTCCCTGGAGCTGCGGCGAGGGTGGAAACCGACATCATCAACGCCGCCGACAACTCCGTTAGGTACTTCACCTTTGGACCCCACTCCCGCAGCCGGCCGTCGCCCATGATAAAACGGGCGCCCGCCGTCAACACCATCTATTTTGCAGTGCAATATCCGCCGCGGTCCCTGCGTCATCAAACCTTTATCGAACGCGTCGGGAAACCTCCTAGAAACCTTGGCGGATTGGGGATATCGTTGCGCGCCTTAGGTTTAAAGGTCGGCCGCAGCGGCCCTTCGGCCAGCTGTTCGGGTTGTAATCACTGTATTCAGGAGGATTGGATGACGAAAAGGATCCGGATTTTCGCGGGCTCGATGCTCGCCGCAGGATTGGCGTTCACCAGCGCCAGCGCCGCCGAGATAAAGCTGAAGGCCATGTTAAATGCCGCTTCGGAAGTGCCGGCGAACGCCAGCACCGGCAAGGGCACGGCCGAGCTCATGCTCAACGATGCCACCAAGGAAATCAGCTGGACGATAACTTATGAAGGCCTCACGGGCGACGCGGTCGCAGCCCACATCCACGGCCCGGCCGCCGCCGGCGCCAATGCCGGCGTGGTAACAAGCTTGGGGCCCATGGGCGCGCCCTTCAAGAGCCCGCTCGTTGGCAAGGCGACGCTGACCGACGCCCAAGTCGCCGACGTTCTGGCCGGCAAAACCTATGTCAACGTGCACACCGCCGCCAACAAGGGCGGCGAAGTTCGCGGCCAAATCGGCAAGTAACCGCGCGCAGGTGCGAGAACCGGCTCGGGCAGCGTTGCTGATTTCCCGCAGTTCGGCGCAAGTCATGAAAGGCCGGGGTTACACCCGGCCTTTCTTTTTTGCCCGCCGGTCTTTTTACGCCCGCCGCCGCGCGCGGTTGGGTAGAATCACGAGCGGTACGTTCCCCGCCGCGACCTTACGGGCTCTAACACTCAACTCATGCCTGACGACTCCCATCGCCGATCCCTAGAGCCGCCTCCCCGTGACGCTGGGGGCAGCAACGCCGCGCGCGCCGCCGCACAACTTACGCTTCGCCCGAGCGATGGATTGCCGACTTCGCCCTTCGCCCTCATTTTGCACCACGTCAGTCGTCACGGCCGCCGGCGCATCTCGGGCATCGTCAGCCTCGCGCTGGTTGGCGCGTTCGTGGACAATCTACAGCCCTATGCGTTGGGCGCTCTGGTCAACGCCCTCAGCGATATCTCGGTGGCGAGAAGCCTCAACCCCGGAAGCGAACATCAGGCGCTGATCTGGTTCGGCGTGCTGTGCGCGATCTGGGTGGTCGGCCCAGTGCTGTCGCGGCTGCATACTCTCGCCAGTACCACGACCATGCTAGCGCTTAGAACGCACATCCAGGACGAGCTCTTCATGTACGTTCACGGCCATGCGCCACGTTTCTTCCTCGACCAATTGTCGGGCGCGTTGTCCTCGAAAGTGCGCAACGCCGCCGGCGCTGCGACAGCCGTGATCGATTACCTCTTCTCGACACTCCCGCGGTTAGTCGTACTGTTCATTGTTTCCGCGGTCCTGGTATCGCAACAGGCTCCGCAGTTTCTTGCGCTGTTTGGCGCCTTCGCCGTCGTCTTCACGCTGGTCGCGGCGACGCTGGCCCAGAGTTGCCGCAAATATGCCAAAGCCAGTTCGGTCGCTAGTACTGCCTATACCGGGCGGCTCGTCGACTCGCTCAATAACTGGGACCTCGTCAGGGCATTCGGGCGCCGCGCGCTTGAACGGGCGACCCTCGATCCCTTGAACAGGCGCGAGTACGCCACGGGCGTGGAACTGCGTCTGGTTCTCTTCCGTATGCGGCTCGTGCTTCATGCGGTGGGCGTGCTGTTCCTTATCGTTGTCGTGTGGTGGGCCTTCCAAGAGGCGCTGAAGGGACGCGTGTCCGTGGGCACATTCACGATGCTGATGTCGCTTAGTCTCCTGATCTCGGCTCACGTCAACGCTCTGGGCGATAATCTGCTGACGTTTTTTGAACATCTTGGCCTACTCACCGAGAGCCTGGAAACAGTGACCAAGCCCCATGAGATCGTAGATCCGCCCGGAGCCCAGCCGCTACAGGTCACCGGCGGCGCCATCGATATCCGCGACGTGTCATTCCATTACCCCGACGGTACGCAAGTCTTTCCCGGATTGAGCCTTGCCATTGCCGCTGGTGAAAAAATTGGCCTCGTCGGACCTTCGGGCGCGGGCAAAAGCAGTTTGTTGCGGCTCTTGCGCCGCCAGTTTTCCATACAAGGCGGCGGCATCTTTATCGACGGCCAGGACATCGCCAGTGTCACTTGGGATTCCTTGCACGACGCTTTCGCCGAAGTGCCGCAGACACCCAGCGTCTTCCATCGGTCGGTTCGCGACAACATCATGTACGGCCGACCGGCGGCGACAACCGATGAAATGATCGCCGCTTCCAAGCTTGCCCACTGTCATGACTTCATCGCCCTACGCCCGGGCGGCTATGATGCGGTCGTAGGCGAAAAAGGCATGAAGCTCTCCGGCGGCGAGCGCCAGCGCGTCGCCATTGCCCGCGCGTTTCTCAAGAATGCGCCGATTCTGATTCTCGACGAGGCGACTTCTTCGCTCGACAGCGAAGCCGAACATCTGATCCAGGACGGGCTCCTCAGGCTGATGCAAGGCCGCACAGTCATCGCCATCGCTCACCGGCTCTCGACCATCATGCACCTCGACCGTATCGTCGTTCTTGAAGAGGGCCGCATCGTCGAGCAGGGCACGCACACCAAGCTCTTGGAGCTAGGCGGCACCTACGCCCGACTTTGGAACCGCCAGGCCGGCGGGTTCATGTAATGAAGGCCGCCACGCCGCCAAGCATCACGCTCTATCAATTCGCGCCCATGTTCGGATTGCCCAACCCCAGCCTTCTCACGTTTACATCGGCGACCACCAACCGATCCGCGACCATCAGCATCGCCCCGGGACCAGCACTGGCCAGCACCCGCGTCGATATGGTGGTGTCGCCTAGTAGTCCGTCGGCGCTACGGCGCTAGGGCAGGCTTCGGCTAAAATGCCCTGGCTCAGGCGACGGTGTTGAGGGTCTGGCCGCGGAGAAGGGATGCGGGCTCGGAGTCTAGGGGCCGGACGCTCAGCCTTAGGCGGCGGCGGGGGTGGTTTGGCGTCTTGGGCCGCGCCCGGGTCCTTGACCCGCGTGGTCTGGGTCTGCTGAAAGGCCTACGGCTTCACCATTGATCGGATCCATGGCGTGCTCCCTGTCGCGCATAGGCGGGTAAACGGGCCCGAATGTTGGCACCAATCAACCCTCAAATATTCAAGGGTTGATCTTTTCACACCCTACACAACTATTAGTATTATTTATAGGTCTTTTAGGGCTAGGGCTAGATTCGCCAAATTTTCGGGATCGGGCCGGGCATGGCCGGCAATGAGTTTCTTGGACTGGATGAAGTCCTTAACCATGTTAACCGCCTGACAAGCCACGAATACGCCGTCGCGCAAGTAGCAGGCCGAGAACTTGCGTTCCGATATGACCCCGCGGATCACGACACGGTCGCCGGGACGCGACAGTCCGGCCATCTGCAGTTTGAGGTCGTATTGATCCGACCAGAACCAGGGCACTTCAACATGGGGTTGGCCGAGTCCCATGATCGCGCCGGCCGCGGCTTTGCCCTGGGCCAGAGCATTCGGTACCGACTCGAGGCGCAGGCGTCCGCCGATAATGCTATTGGGGTGATTGGTGCAATCGCCAGCGGCGAAGACATCGGGGTCGACGGTGCGCGTACACTCATCGACCACGATCCCGTTATCGACAGCGAGGCCCGCCTCCGCCGCAAGTTCGACGTTCGGCACGATGCCGATTCCGATCACGACCAGATCGGCGTCGATGACCGTATCGCCGCAGATCACACGCTCAACCTTGCTCCTGCCTTCGAACGCCGTTACGCCGGTGGATGTGCGGACATCGACTCCCGCCGCGCGGTGCACGCCGGCGTAGAACCGGGACATTTCCGGCGCGACGACGCGGTTCAGCACCAGCGGCAGCATCTCCAGAACGGTAACACGACAGCCGCGCTTTATGGCGACGGCTGCGACTTCCAGGCCGATATAGCCGCCGCCGACGACCACGAGCTTCGCACCCGGCGCTAAACGGTCACGAAAGCCGCGGACGTCGTCGATGTTTCGCAGGTAGTGAATGCCGGGAAGATCTGCGCCTGGACAACTCATCTTGCGCACGCGGCCGCCCGTGGCCAGGACGAGCTTGGTATAAGGCAGGGTTTCCCCGCTGCTGAGCTGCACGCCTCGCGCCGCCCGGTCGATGCGCGTCGCCTGGATTCGCTGCATTAAAGTGATGTGCTTCTCGGCGTAAAACGCTTGCGGGCGCAAGAATAGCCGCTCTTCGCTGACCTCTCCGGCCAGATAGCTTTTCGACAGCGGCGGACGTTCGTAGGGAGCATACGGTTCTTCCCCGACAACGGTGATGGTTCCCGGGAATTCCAATTGACGCAGCGCCAGCGCGACTTGGCCGCCCGCCTGTCCGCCGCCAATGATGACAACCGCCTCGGTCATTGTGATGGATTTCTATTCGGAGAAAAAATATCGGGCATCGCCGATCAGGCACTCAGCGATCGCGAATGCTGTCGCCAGCCACCAGTTTGTCGATTTGGTCCTGCGTAAGACCGGCTTTGCGCGCCAGGATCACTTTCTCACGGCGCGTTTCGGCAGTGATCATAATCACCGGCGTGAATTTAAGCGGACCTTTATCAGCACGTACGGCCCTCAGCAGCTCCACACCGCTCATGGGCGCGAGGAGTGCCTCGGTCAAGACAATATCGGGTGCCCAGGAGCGCATGTTCGATAGCGCCTCGCCGCCGCTTCTGGCCTCGTCCATATTCTTGCAGCCCAACGTTTCAAGAATATTTTTGATTACCCGGCGCATGTATGCCTGGTTATCCACGATCATGAAACTGATCGGCTTTAGATAATCCGATGTCGACGTTACCATAACGCTACGCTCAATACTTACGTGTGAGCCGTCGCCGCGCGGGGCGGCCGGAGTCCACCCCATTTGGGGAAGGCAGCTTCCGAAACTATAAGGTATTATTTCTGTTGGGAAATTTAAACAGTTACAAAGGACCTCGCCGGTGAAAACGCAATTTGTCACCCCTCGTGGCCATCTAAGCGCGCACGCTCCCAGGACGTGGCAGCGCATGCTTTCGGGGCGCCGCCTCAACTTGATCGAGCCTTCGCCGCTCGACATCGAGATCGAGGACATCGCCCTGGGCCTTTCCCGCAATACCAGGTGGAATGGTCAGACCAAGGGTTCCCATGGCTGGAGTGTCGCCCAACATTCCGACCTGGTGGTGGATATTGTGCGGCGCATCAAACCCCGCGCGGGGGCTCGGCTGCTGATGGCCGCGAAATTGCACGATGCGTCGGAGTACGTTACCCACGATCTGATTACGCCTCTGAAGGCCGTGGTGGGCGACGTCTTTAAAGAAGTCGAGCAGCGCTTGACCCGGGCGATCTACTTGCGTTTCGGTCTTGCCCCCGTGCCGACGCCCGCGGATCGCGCGCTGATCAAAGAGGCCGACAGGATCGCGGCGGCGACCGAAGCTGTACAGCTTGCCGGCTTCTCCGCGGCCGAATGCCGTTCGGTCCTCAAGTTCAAGGAAAGGCCCTTGAAGGATGTCAAATTGGTGCCACTTCCCGTGGCCGAAGCCGAACGGCGGTTCCTGGAAGGATTCCTCGCCCTTGAAAAGGCGCTTACGCTCCAGGCGCGCTAAGATTAGTTCACTGCACGCGTCTTGGTCCGAATCACGAAGGACATGATCATGAACCCCAGCCGTTTCGCCGTCGGATCTTATGCATTTGGCGCTCTCTCGGCCCTGGTGTCGGCGGCGCTCGCGGCCCTGACCACCCACGGCCTCGCCGGTCTCGCGCCGGCCGGCGATCAGGCGGTCGAGTGGTTTAAAATCGCCACCAGCTTCCAGATGAACCACGCACTGGGACTTATAGTCGTGACGGCCATCGCCGAGCGCCTCGACGCCGGGCAGGCGCGGACTCTCATGCGCGCGGCCGCGGTCTTGCTGGGCGCGGGCGCACTATTGTTTCCCGCAGCACTTTATTCATTGTCGTTCGGTGGTCCAGTTTTCCTCGCACCTTATGGCGGAATCGCCGCCATGGCAGGATGGGCATTGTTTGGCGTCGCCGTGTTAGTCACCCTGAAGCCCAAAACCACGGAGTAATTCGCATGTTCTCAAGCTCAAACCTTCTCGCCGTTGTTCTCGCCGGTATTCCAAGGATTGGGCGTGACCACGGTCCCTGACGCCATAGTCACGGCCGAAGCATTGGCGTTGGGATTGGTGGTCTCTAACCAGCTCATGCGCGACCTATTTCACGGCGCGTCGGCGCAATTGTCATTGATCAACGGCGCTAACAGCGCGGTGATTTTTCTGGTCATGGCTCTGGTATTGGTCTTCTTGAGGTAGCTTACTTGGCCCAGACCGGCTTGCGCTTTCCAAGGAAGGCGTCGATGCCCTCGGTAGCGTCATCCTCGAGCAAGTTCCTGGCCATGACGGCGCCAGCGTAAGCATAAGAGTCCGAAAGCCCCAGCTCGATCTGCTCGTAGAATGCTCGCTTGCCGATGGCGAGGATCTTAGACGATTTTTCCGAGATCGCCGTGGCTAGCCCGTAGACGGTTTCATCGAGTTTATCGGGTGCGACCGCCATATTGATCAGGCCCGCGGTCGCGGCATCGGCGGCCGATAACGGCCGGCCGATGAGCAACATTTCCATGGCCTTTTTCCGGCCGATGTTGCGAGCGAGCGCGACCATCGGTGTCGAACAGAACAGGCCGATGTTCACGCCGGGTGTGGCAAAGGTCGCAGTCGTCGACGCCACCGCCAAATCCGCCGTCGCAACCAATTGGCAGCCGGCCGCCGTGGCAATGCCATGGACGCGCGCGATGATCGGCTGCGGCAGGCGGATCATCGCCAGCATCACGGCACTGCAGGAATCAAACAGATCGCGTGTCCACTCAGGGTCGGGATTAGCCCGAAGTTCCTTTAGATCATGTCCGGCGCAAAAAGCCGGCCCGCCGCCGGCCAGCACGACAACCTTAATGGCAGCATCCCGCTTAATCGCATCGAGGGCGGAGGTCATATCCCTGATGCCCGACCGGGTCAGCGCGTTGCGCGACGCCGGGCGGTTCATAGTCAGAGTCGCGACACCCTCAGTATCGGTGCGCAGAATGAACGGAGCGGCGGATGCCATTTGAACCGTTGGGGGGGGTCAGATTCGTCCAACGATCTTGCGCGCGAGACCTTCTTCCATCTTACGCTGCGACGATTTATCGCCATTCTGCAGGAAGACCGAGACGCCAAAACTCTTGTTGCCCTTACGCGAGGCAACGCCATCACCCCACCACAGGCCTTCGTCGCCAATATCGACCGCTATAGGCTCACTCGGGATGATGTCGTGTTTGAAGGCGTCGCGGAAACTTTGCAGAAACTTCGCCGAGTCATCGCCGCCCGCCGGCCAAACCATAATATTGAGGATGGCAAAGCGCTTGCCGCCCATGGGCAGCGTCGGGTTGTCGTCGGCGACCGCATCGGTGGAAAACTGCCAGAAGCAGGTCGAGGAATAGGTGCCGAGCGGCGCGTAGTCGCCCTTGCCGCCGACCTCGCCGTCATCGCGACGTTCGCCAGGCGTGACTTTCGCGCCCACCGCCGCCGATACTTCATCGTCGGCAAGCATTGCACAGGCATTGATCGGAGCGTTTTGGCCGCTGGCGGCCTGCACCTTGCCGGCTGGGGCTGCCCCGCCCTTAGCTTGGTTGTAGGAAACGACCGCAAGTCCCACCAGGGCGAGGGCGGAAGCGGCTAACAGGCTTTTCGCGGCGGTCACGGCCATGGATAATCTCCTGATCCAATTTGATGTAGATATAGGACCAATTTGTAGCCCGATAAAGGCCGGGATTTACTTACATACTTTGAAGAGCTTGGACGAGAGGGGCAGAACATGACACTCGACGACTACGCGGCCTGGGCGGCGACGATCGGACAGCAAGGCGACCGCCGGCGACCGCGATCGGGCTCTTATCCTACCTGGCCTTGGGCATTACCAGCGAGGCTGGCGAGGTCGCAGCCGAGGTCAAGAAACTCTTGCGCGACGGCACCTGGGATGCCGAGCGGGTAGCCGAGGAGCTGGGGGATGTCATCTATCATTGGAGTCGACTGGCGGCGGCTACCGGGCGCAAGCCGTCCGAAATTCTCGCGGCGAGCCGAGCCAAAATCGATGCCAAAGTTAATGCCAAAGCCTGGGCCGATCAAAGTTGAGACCGGGAGGGTCGCGCACGCCTTCGCCAAATCACGACGGCCACGCCGGTGGTGACCAGCCCGGCGGCGACGATGGTGTTCGTGAATCCGAACAGGCTGGCGAGAGTGCCGAGACACAAGGCGCCGACAGCTAAGCCCACGCGCGTCAGTGTGTACCAGATGCTCAAGATGCGCCCGCGCATGTCTTCCGATGCCAAAGCCTGAATGACGGTCTGCGATCCGGCGCCACCGACCACCATGAACATGCCACTCACGGCATATAATGGCACGGCTAGCCAGAAGACCTTCGTGAGCGCGAAGGCTGTCATGAAAATGCCATTGAGCATGACGCATCGCAGGAAGATCGTGTCCATGCCGACATTTGTTTTTCGATGGGCGAGAAATAGGCCACCGCAAATGGCTCCGATGCCCTGCGCCGAGGTAAAGATCGCCAGCGCGCCGACGCCGCGCCCGAATTCATTGTCGGCGATCCCGGCCAGGAGATCGCCAATCGGCCAGGTCAGGACCGAGGCCGTCACGACCGTCGGGATGACCCACTTCAAGGTCGGGTGCGCGAAGGTATAGCGCCAGCCTTGCATGAAGTCGGCCCACATGCCGGTGAAGGCAGAGGGTTGTGGACCGCTCGCGCGCTGACGGGGCGCAAGTCGCAGACTGGCCAGCGCCTTGATCACAAAGAGATAGGATACGGCGTTGAATACAAAAGCGAAGCCGGGGCCGGCGGCGGCGATCAGCGCGCCCGCCACCGCCGGACCGACAATACGCGCGCCGTTGAATATCAAGGACGTTACGGCCACGGCCTGACCGACATTTTCGCGCGGCACCAGCGTCGGCACCAAGACCAGCCGCGCGGTCTGAATGAGGGGCTGGATCAAGCCCGAGGAAATCTGAAGGAGGAGAATAATGAGGGGTGTGATGCCACCCGATAGCGTGAACGCCGCCAAGGCCGCGGCCTGGATGGTCGCGAAGATCTGTCCAACCACGGCAATTCGGCGACGATCGAAGCGATCCGCCATGACCCCGGTGAAGGGGGCAAGGAAAATCACCGGCAGGAATTCGGCCATGGAAACCGCACCCAACCAGGCGGCCGAATGAGTCAACTCCCAGGTAAGCCAGCCCACGGCGACACGCTGGACCCAGTTCCCGATCAACGACACGCCGTTGCCGGCGGAAAAGACGGCGAAGTTGCGGATGGCGAGCGTGCTTCGCAGGGCTGAAAAGTCGAAGGCGGGCATCATGATGCCCCGAGAATAGCCTTCCCGCGGCGTGGTGCCAGGGTGTTATCGCGTCGGTGTTGGTTGCGGGTGGAAATCGGGTTAGAAAAGGGGCCTCAGTTCTCGTCACCCCTGGATTTTCGCATGCCGCAAGACACCGTCTACCTGGATCGCGACGGACCGATCGCCACAATTCATCTCAATCGCCCCAATAAGCGCAACGCGCTCGACAGCGGGATGTGGGCCCGGTTGATCGATCTGGTTGACGCCGCCGAGGCCGACCCGGCGGCGAAAGTCATTGTCGTCACCGGCGAAGGCGGGACCTTTGCCGCTGGATCCGACATCGAGGAATTGGGCCGTTCCCTCGACGATCCGGCGGTCTCCGAGCGAGCCGGGGACATCACCTATCGCGCGCAGATGCGTCTGCGCCGCGCGGCCAAGCCGACCATTGCCAAAATCCGCGGTGCCTGTGTCGGCGGCGGTTGCGGTATCGCGCTGTGCTGTGACCTGCGCTTCGCCGACACCTCGGCGCAGTTTGGGATTACGCCTGGCAAGCTCGGGCTGATTTACTCGGTTGCCGACACCAAGCGGCTGGTCGACGTGGTGGGCCAGGCCCGGGCCAAAGACATCCTCTATACCGGGCGCGTGTTCGGCGCGGCGGAAGCCCTCGACTACGGCCTAATCGACTGGCTGGCGGAGCCCAAAGATCTCGATAAAGCGGTGGCGGATTACACCGCGCAAATTTGCGATGCGTCGCAGGTCTCGGCGCGCGCCAATAAGGAGATCATCCATGCCATCCTCGACGGCCTGGCCGACGATACGCCGCGGACACGCCGGCTTTTTGTCGACGGCTTCAAGGGCGCCGACTTCAAGGAAGGCCACGCGGCCTTCATGGCCAAGCGCAAGCCCGTGTTCAAATCAACTTAGCGAGACGTTCGCGTGGCCGACATTTTTTTCTCTGACTATGTGATTGAGCAGCTCGGCGCGTTCGGGAAACTGACGGCGCGGCCGATGTTCGGCGGTCATGGCTTGTTCAAAGGCGGCCTCATGTTTGGCTTGATCAGCGAAGGCGAGCTATACTTCAAGGTGGATGATGCCAACCGCCCCGATTTCGAGGCGCGCAAATCCCAACCATTTTCCTATGAGGCGCGCGGGCGAAAGATCGCCTTATCCTATTGGTTTGTGCCGGAAGATGTGATCGAGGATCCAGGTGGCCTGCAGGAATGGGCGGCGAAAGCCTATGCCGCCGCTGTCAGAGGGCGCAAAGCCGAAGTCGCCAAGCCTAAGGCCCGCCGGCGCGCACTTGGCCCGCCGCGTCGCGCCGCTGCCGGTAGAACGTCATACCAGGATGATTTTGGCCGGACTCTTCCGCCGGATAATTAGGGTCGGAGTAAAAATCCGCGCTCCGCTGTCGTGAAATATTCAAACCACGTGCGGAATTTTACTCCGACCCTAATTATCGTCACCACCGCTTCAACCTAAAATCATCCTGCTTTAGACCGCAATCCGATCAATTTGAATCAGGATTGCGGTCTAGATTATTGATTTGGTCGCATTATCTGAGGTGAACCGGCACCCACTTC
This sequence comes from Rhodospirillaceae bacterium, assembly GCA_009694245.1. Classification (GTDB taxonomy): domain Bacteria; phylum Pseudomonadota; class Alphaproteobacteria; order Rhodospirillales; family Rhodospirillaceae; genus SHVO01. The sequence goes on from SHVO01000006.1 coordinate 11,580, forward strand.
GCCGGATAATGCTCTAGCCGGTTCAATACCCGCGTCTGATATCGACGACCGAGTACATTTTTTCGCCGGCGACGTAGCGGCGCAGGTTTTCGCGAATCAGAACCCATGCGCGGTCGGCCTTCAGTTCCGAATTGCCGGCGGTATGCGGCGTGATGACGACGTTGGGAATGCGCCACAGCGGATGATCCTTGGGCAGCGGATCCGGGTCCACCAAGTCCATGCCGACGCCGGCGAGCTTGCCGGACTTGAGGGCGGCCATGAGGTCGGCAGTGTTAACGCTCTCGCCCCGGCCGATGTTGATGAAATAGGCCGTGGGTTTCATGCGCGCGAACATGGCCGCGTTGAACAGGCCGATGGTCTCGGGCGTTAGCGGAGTTACATTCACCACCACGTCGGCCTCGCCGATCATCGCCGGCAGTTCATTGGCAAGGCCCACGCGCTCGACAAACGGCGGGCCCTCGCGGCTGCTGTTGCGCGTGGCGATCACGCGCATTCCGAAGGCATTGGCGCGCTTGGCAAGATCGGTGCCGACCCCGCCAAGTCCGACGACCAGCATGGTCTTACCGTCGAGATCCATGACCCGGCGCATGGGCCTTGCGTCCCAAATCCCATCGCGCTGATTGCTTATCGCGACATTGATCTGGCGCGTTAGGGTGAGCAGCAGCGCCATGCTGTGTTCGGCGACATTTGGTCCATTCAGGCGTTGGGCATTGGTAAGCAGCATGCCGCCCGCGCGCACCTTGGGCACCGCGAGGCAGTCCTCAACACCGGCCTGTTGCGAATGGATCCATTTCAGTTTTACCCCGGCATTGACGACCTCCGCCTGGCAGAACCCCACCAGGGCGTCGGCGTCGCCAACTTGCGCCAAGGCCTCCTTGGGATTTCGGGCAGGCACCAAAGTCACGCCTTTAACGGCCTCCTGAAACCAGGCGATGCGTTCGGCGCCCTCCGCGAGGACGACAATCTTCTTAGGTTTCTCCCAACCCTTCATTTCCCTTACCGGTGCAGGCCCCTCGCGCAGACCAAGCGCGGCCACGACCTCGGCGACAGATTCTTCCGCCCGTGCCGGTATGAGTGCGCCGATCAGGCAAATCAGGGCGATACTTAAGGATCGAATAGCCGGCATCATCGTTCGTCCTCATAAAAAAGACTCCGCATGGCGCGTACGATCTGTTCGCGCGTCTTGGGGTCCTCGATCGCCGCCGACAGCTTTTCACGAATCTGAGCGACGTTTCGCGCCGCGAGCCGACCATCACCGGCAGCGGCCGCGATTTGCGCGGCCTCGGCTCCGAGCGCTTTGGCCTTGGTTCGCGCCGGCTTTTTGGTTCCCTTACGATCCTTACCGGTCGGCGTCATCGCTCCGACCACTCCGACGGATCCGGATCGTTCATGGGTTCCTTATAGGGTCCCCGGTAAGGCTTGACTCTGGATACGATGACGCAGAACGCGCCATGGCTGATGGCAAAACACAATAAGACCGGCCATGGAGGAATCCCGTTGAAGAACGCGATCGCGAGAGCGGTGAGGACGACGAACACCGCAACCGTCATCCAGACAATCACCCGGCGTGGATTCATGGCGTTGCCATAGCGGCTCGCCGGTGAGCTCGATGATTTGTTTGCCATGGGTAAGCTTACTCTGCCGGGTATACCCTTCAAGTCCCCGGCAGGTTTTAACGGCTGGACCGGAGCCGCCCAGGGAAATTCCGCAAGGCCCAGATTCGCGCCGTTATTTCAGCATGATACCGCCTCAGGCTTGGTTCGGGTCGCGGACCGTAAGTTTGAAACCGGCCGCGCGGATGTCGTCTATGACCTGTTGGGCGTGCGTCTGGTCGCGGGTTTCGATGGTGATACCAAGCCGCGCCGCACTCGCCGACAGATCAAGCGCGAAGCGGCCGTGGGAAACCTCAAGAATATTAGCGCCCAATTCCGCGCAGATGCCGGCGATCGCGCGCAACGATCCCGGCCGGTCGGGAAGTTCGATCGACAAGGTCAAAATCTGGCCGATGCGCATTAAATTGCGCATGAGCACCGACGACAGCATGCGGGCGTCGATATTGCCGCCTGAGAGGACGAGGCCGACTTTCCGGCCTTTGAACCGCTGCGGGTATTCCAGCAGCGCCGCGAGCGGTGCCGCACCCGCACCCTCTGCAACCGTTTTCGCCATAGTGGCGTAGATGCTGATGCCGCGCTCGATGTTGGTTTCGGTAACGGTGAGGATTTCCTTGACCAAGTCCCGGACAATCGGGACAGAAAGCCGCCGACCTCACGCAGGGCAATGCCTTCGGCCATGGTCGCGCCCCCACAGGGCCGATTGCCGCGCGCGAGAGAATTGATCATCGCGGGATAGAGCTCGGTCTCAATGCCGACGATCTCAACCTCGGGCTTGATCTCCCTGGCGGCTAACGCGATACCAGCAATCAGACCGCCGCCGCCGATCGGGACAACGATCGCATCGAGGTCGGGTGCCGCTTCAAGCATTTCCATGCCGATCACGCCCTGGCCGGAGATCACCTCGACGTCGTCGTAGGGGTGAATCAGCAAGAGCCCCCGTTCCTCAGCCATGCGCCGCGCTGCCACCGCTGCTTCGGCGAAGTCGTCGCCTTCGAGCACGACTTTGCCGCCGTAGTCGCCGGTCTTGCGGATTTTGTCGAAAGGCGTGCCCCGTGGCATGACGATGGTGGCGGGAATGCCGAGACGTCTCGCGTGAAAGGCGATTCCTTGCGCGTGGTTTCCAGCCGACATAGCGACCACGCCGGCTTTTTTTTGCGCGTCCGACAGCGTCGTCAGCTTGGCTATGGCGCCGCGTGCCTTGAAGGCGCCGGTATGCTGCATATTCTCGTACTTGACGAAAACCTCGCAACCGGTGAACTGCGACAGCGCGGGGCGATGCAATGTCGGCGTGACAATAAACTGACCCTTGGTGCGTTCGCGGGCGGCGCGGATCGAGGCGGCGGTGGGAAGCGCTGCCGGCGTCACGGTGTTGGGCGCGCTCATCGGTTTAGCGGGGTTTGAAAATGAAGTTGTTGATGTAACCGGCTCCGCCAAATGCCGCGCGGTTGCGTTCAGGATCGAATTCGGCAATCGGGCGCAAACTTCCGTCGCGCAAAAAAAACGCATCCATGCCCAGCTCCAAGACGCCTGCCAGGCACTGCTCGATGGACTTGCCCGTGTGTTGTTCCTCGAGTTCGATCTGCATGACTGGCCGCTCGCGCTGAATGGTCTCGAGCGCGCCGGCAAGGACCGCGGTCTCATGGCCCTCAACATCGATCTTGATGAAGCCGACGTTGGCAAACCCGTATGAGTCGAGTGTGCGCTGGGTAACCGGTAACGAGCCGGCGCCGACGTTGCGTTTGCGCGGGTTCAATGAGGCAGTCTGGTTGGAGTAGCCTCCGCCGTACATGGGCACGATCAGCTCGGCCGTGCCGACGCGGTCCGACAGCGCCACCCGATGGGCCACGACATTGGGCGGCAAGCTGCGGGTGAGAATGCGGTAGATCTTCGGATTGGGTTCGAAGGCCTCGACGCTTTGACAGGTCTGGGCGAGCAGGTGGCTGTAGACGCCCTTGTTGGCCCCGACATCGATAGCGACGCGGTCGCGAGGCACAATCTGCGGCAGGATCTTGAGCTCGGCCTCGCCTTTGCGCAGGTGTTTGCGGATCAGACGCCACATATAAAGCCGCGGCGGGACCAGGGCGTATTTCAACCGCTCTTCCAGCGTATAAGGCGGAGTCCAATCGGCGGGCAGTTCGACGCTCAAGGTTTGACCTGCAGGAGCACGTCGCGCGGCGAGAACGGTGCAGTGGAGATCGCGGACTTTTCATCCGGCACGGCGATAATGACGCCGCCCAGCACGATAAAGGCGATCAGGAAATAGAGAATGATCATCGGCATGAACCGGTCATAGTCCGGAGGATTGGACGAGGCAAGCTGTTATGCGTTGCCGCGCTTCGTATCGGTCAGCATGGCCGATAACACACGGACGGCCGTCGGCTTGGGCGCGTAATGTTCGATCGCCCAGGCGCGGCCCTGTTCGGCAATGGCGGCCCAGTCTTTTTCATGATCGAGGAGCTGTTCGACCGAGCCGACAATGTTGTCGAGGTCGATAGGAGCGTAATGCGTCCAGGCAACCGGCTTGACCGGCAGCGCAAAGCCATATTTTTCAAAATCGAGATGGACCGTCAAGCAGCCTGCGGTAAGGGATTCCCACAGACGAAAACTGTCCCACCGGAAAATCACCGCCGGCGCCTTGAGCTGAACGAAGGCGTGAGCGGCGGACAGCGGCGGATCGTTGCGCGCGAACCAGGGATTTTTCATGATCGGTGCATAGAAGTCGCCGCCATAGGCGAGGCAGATGGCGGAGTTCAGCAAGGCGTCGAGGTAAGCATCAGGCGCCCGCGTGCTGCGGTCCACGGGCATGTGACGGGTGAGTGCGGGCACGTAGGTCAAGTCGAGCACGGCCCGCACACCCTGGTTCAAGGTGGCGCGGAAATTGCGCAGGGCGGCGCGGCGGCGAGTCGGAAACCCCGGCCGGCGCTCCGGTTGCGGCTATCAGGCCCTTGCTCAGGCCAAAGGCGATCGGGTGGCGCCGGCCGCCCTTGCTGGCAAAATCATTTTCATGGGTCACGAACAGCAGGTGTTCGTCAGGAATGCGGGCGAAGGCGGCGGTGTCGCTTTGGTTCAGATAGGCCAGACGGCCGTCGGCGATGCCGCCGAAGGGCGTAAACTGATTGGTATGGGAAATATCGACGATATATCCCGCAAAGCCGGCACTGGGCTTGGTGACCAAAGGCGTTAGATCGTCCCCCTTGAAGGGCATCGAGACCGGCCGTGACGTCAGCTGCGGCCCGCAGAGTTTTATGGGAATCTCCAAATCCATCGCGCCCTCGGCCAGGCAGCCGGCATTGTGGGTCAAGGGTCCGCCGATGGCGTGGAAGTACACCGCATTGGCGAAGGCTTCGCGCAGGGTATCGACGGATGGCATGGCTAAGTCGGGAGTCATGAGATTGTAACTCTAGGCGAGCTTCCTATAATCGTCCATCGTTGCAGCGCGCTGGGAAGGACCGTCCGGAAAAAAGGTGCATGGCCAAGGTCATTTTCACCTCGCACTTGAAAAGCGTGGCGCCCGATGTGGCGGTTGACGCTCCCGGTGGCAGTGTCGGGGCGGCGATTTTCGCAGCGCATCCCGCGGTGCGTGGATATGTGCTCGATGATCAAGGCCGCTTGCGGCTGCATATCGCGGTGTTCGTTGACGGCGTCCATGTGCGGCGGGACGCATTGGATCACCCGCTGCGCTCCGACAGCGAGCTTTATATAATGCAGGCGCTTTCCGGAGGTTAATGAGGGCCGGCGGCTGATGTCGGCGAGGCAGAAGGGAGGACGGTCATGGCCAATCGACTTTACGTGGCATCGCGCAAGGGACTGCTGATTTACGAACGCGGCGCCAAGGCTGGGTGGCGCCACGCCACCACCGCCTTCCGCGGTTCGCCGGTGACCATGGTGCTGGCGTCACGCGACAACCGGACGATTTTCGCAGGCCTCAACCTCGGCCACTTCGGAACCAAGCTGCACCGCACGACCGACGATGGCGCCAGCTGGACCGAATTGCCGGCGCCGAGTTTCCCTAAGGTCGAAGGCGGCGACAAGGACGCCAAGGCACCCGCCGTATCGGCGATCTGGTCGATGGAATGGGCGGGGAAGGACAAGCCGGGAGCGCTGTGGCTCGGCACCGCGCCGGCGGCCCTGTTTCACTCGTCCGACAACGGCGGCGATGCCTGGACGCTGCTGTCGGCGAACTTGCCGCCGGTTAACGCGGTGCGCCTGGTCTAGCGGAGCTTAGGACGCGGAGAAAGCCGGGCAGACGACGCTGGTGCCGCCGTGACCGCAGTAGCCGCCGGGACTCTTGGCCAGGTACTGCTGGTGATAATCCTCGGCATAATAGAATATCGGTGCGACGATAATTTCAGTGGTGATCGTGCCATAGCCCTCGACGCCGAGGGCTTTTCCATAGGCGGTCTTCGAGACCTCCGCCGCGCGCCGCTGGGCGTCGCTGAAGACATACACGCCCGATCGATACTGGGTTCCGCTGTCGCCGCCCTGACGCATGCCCTGGGTGGGATCGTGCCCCTCCCAGAATTTCCTCAGCAGCGCGTCAAACGTGACCTTGGCGGGGTCGAAGTGGATGCGCACAACTTCATTGTGGCCGGTCAGTCCGCCGCAGACTTCGGGGTAGGTGGGGTTGGGCGTCAGTCCGGCGGCGTAACCGACTTGCGTCGAATAGACGCCGGGGATTTGCCAGAACAATTTCTCCGCGCCCCAAAAACATCCCAGGCCGAACATCGCTGTAGCAAGGCCTTCGGGGAAGGGGGCTTTCAGGCGGTTGCCGTTGACAAAATGTCTCTCGGGTACCGGCATGGCATCGGCGCGCCCCGGCAGGGCATCTTGGGCGCTAGGCATTTTGGATTTGGTGAAAAACATCGCGGGGCTCCGTCACGAGAACAGGTTTCGCGGTCGTGCGTCAGAATGGATCGTATACCGCCTGAAGTGGCGGCGCATCGGGCACCGCGCCATCCCATCCGCCGCCCAGGGCCAGTGTCAGGCCGATCACGGCGGTGAACCGCGAGAGCCGGCTCTGCACCAAGGATTCCTGGGACTGGAATGCGCCGTTCTGGGCATTGAGCACAGTTTGAAAATCCACGGCCCCGGCGCGGTATCGAAGTTCAGCGAGATGATTGGCCAAATCAGCCTGCGTCGAGGCTTCGCGGGCAAGGTCGTATTGCTGGCCGTTCTGGCCGACGGCGGCCAAGGCATCTTCGACGTCACTAAATGCCGAAATCACGGCCTGCTGATAGTTCTCCGCCACTTCGCGATAGCGCGCGCGGGATGCCTGTTCTTGGGCCTGGAGCCGCCCACCGGCAAACAGGGCTTCCGATGCCGAGGCGCCGAGGCTGTATAAAAAAGTTCCGGTCGTGAACAGGCTGGCAAGCGCGTTCGATGCTGAGCCGCCCGAGGCGGTCAATTGAATGCTGGGCAGTCGCTGGGCGCGCGCGGCGACGACATCAAAGCTTGCCGCCTTGAGATTGGACTCGGCGCGGCGCAGATCGGGCCGGCGCACCAATAGTGTCGAAGGAATTCCGGCCGCCACTGCCGGCAGAGCCAGATCGCTGAGCATGCGGGCCTCGACGTCGAACCCCTGGGGGTTGCGGCCCAACAATACCGCAAGAGCATGTAAGGACTGTTGTTCGGCCAGCCTCAGCGCGGGCAGGGTTGCCCGTTGATTGGCCAGCGCGGCGCGCTGCTGCGCCAGCTCCAACTCCGACAACGTGCCGACGCGGCGTTGGGTCTCCAACAAGCGCAGAATCGCTTCGGCGTTCTTCAGTCGATCGGCGGCATATTGCTGACGTTCACGGGCCGAGAGCACTTGCAGGTAGGCGGTAATGACACTGGAGACCAGGGTGATGGTGACCGTCTCGCGGTCGTAAAGGCTCGATTCCAGCCGCTTGGCCGCCGAGGCCGCCGAATTCCGGGCCTCACCAAACAAGTCGAGCTGATAGGAGGCCTGCAAGGTCGCCTGATAGCCGACGCTGGTAGTCGAGCCGCCGCCTGGATCCTGCCGGCCACTTCGGCTCGCACCGAGTCCGGCGGATACCGACGGAAACAGCGCCGCGCCGGCGACGACGGCCGACGACTCCGATTGCAGCACCCGGAACACAGCGCTCTTGAGATCGTGATTGTTGGCCACGGCCTCGACGATCAGTTGGTTCAGCTCCGGACTTTGGAAACGCTGCCACCACAAGGCATCGAGAGGTATTGCAGCTTCAGCGCCGGTGGCGGGCGCCGCCGCTTGCCAGCTGTCCGGGACATTCACGTCCGGCGCCGTCACGCCGGCGCAGGCGGCGAGACCGAAGGCCGTAAGAATAACATGGGCGAAGCGAACGGCTGGCGCCAGCATGACTTGTGCTCCGCCTATTCCGCGCCCAGCGCGACCACCGGGTCAAGGTTGGCGGCCTTGCGGGCGGGCAAATAACCGAACACCAGACCGGTGACGAAGGCGCAGGAGAAGGCGAGGAAAATCGGTCCCGGCGAAAATTGTACCGGCTTGCCGAAAGTGGAGAAAGCCCATGCCGTGCCCATTCCGACGGCGACGCCGATCACGCCGCCAAGGGCGCAGACCACCAAGGCCTCGGTATTGAACTGCAACAGGATATTAAGCTTGCGCGCGCCGGTCGCCATGCGGATGCCGATCTCGCGGGTGCGCTCGGTCACGCTGACGAGCATGATGTTCATCACGCCGATGCCGCCGACGAGGAGTGAGATTGCGGCGATGGAGCCCAGCAGGATGGTTAGCGTATTTTGCGTCTCGGCGGCGGCCTCGATCACTGAAACCATGTTGCGGATCTGGAAGTCCTCATTCTTGTGCCGAGAAATCAGCAATTGGGTAATGGCGGCTTGCGTCGCGTCAATCTTGCCGACGTCGGCGACCGCCACCGTGATCGTGCGCGCATAACGCTGGCCGTAAATCCGCTGCGCGCCGGTGGTGATGGGCGTGAAAATCTGGTCGTCCATGTCGTTGCCGTTGTTATTGGCGCCCTTGGCCGCCATCACGCCGATCACTTGGAACGGATTGTTGTTGACCAGGATGTACTTCCCGAGCGGATTCTCACCATTGGTAAATAGGGCTTTGACGACAGTCCTGCCGAGCACCACCACGGGCGCATAGTCCGCGACGTCGCCATTGGTGAAGAACGCACCTTCGGCCGCCGGCCAATCGCGCGCGCGCGTGTAGTCAGCCGTCGTGCCGTCGACTTGCGTCTGAGCGTCGTTCTTTCCGTAGCGAACGGTTACGTTCGTGGGGAATTCGGGCACGGCCTGATCGACGTTGGGCAATTCGGCGATGGCCTCGGCATCGGCCGGAACCAGCGACGCGCGGAACCCGCCAACGAATCGTTGATTGGGCGCGCCGGGGCGAATCAGCAGAAGATCGGTGCCCATGGCCGAGATGCCGTCGAGCACTTTCTGCTTGGCGCCATTGCCGATAGCCAGCATCGCCACGACCGACGCCACGCCGATGATGATGCCAAGCAGCGTCAGCAGGGTGCGCATGACATTGTTCCTGAGCGAACCAAGCGCCATCTTGCCGGCCTCGACGACGTCGGGAACGCTCGCGAAATTTGGCGCCGGACCCAGGCCCTCGGGCCGAATGATTGCCTTGAGCCGGGCCGCATCGGGCTTCAGCGCGCCGGTGTCGGCGGTAATGCGGCCATCCTTGATCTCAACGACACGCTTGGCGCGCCGGGCGACCGCGGGGTCGTGCGTGATGATCAGAATGGTGTGGCCGGCCGCGTTGAGATCGGCCAACAGCCTCATAACTTCCTCGCCGCTCGTGCTGTCGAGAGCGCCGGTGGGTTCATCGGCAAGGATAACCGCACCGCCGTTCATCAGCGCGCGGGCCACGGAAACGCGTTGTTGCTGTCCTCCCGACAGCTGGCTAGGCCGATGGTCGAGTCGATCGCCAAGTCCGAGGGCGGTCAACAGGGCCTCGGCCCGTTCGATGCGCTGGGCATGCGATAACCCGGCATAGATCGCGGGCACCTCGACGTTCTCGGTGGCCGAGGCGCCGGCAAGCAAGTTGTACTGTTGGAAAACAAATCCGAAGGCGCTGCGCCTGAGGAGCGCACGCTGATCAGCGTCCAGATCGGCGACCTCGCTGCCGGCAAACATGTAACTGCCCGATGTGGGCCGGTCCAGACAGCCGAGGAGATTCATAAGGGTTGTCTTGCCGGAGCCCGATGCGCCCATGATGGCGACGTATTCGCCGGGATAGATTTCGAGCGAGACACCGTTCAGCACCCGCAGGGCAACTTCGCCGCGGCTAAAGGTCTTGGTGATATCGCGTAACGCGATGATTGGCGCGACGCCGGTCGGCGGCAATTGGGTGCCGACAAGCGCTTGGGCCTCGCGCCAGGGATTGGTGAGGGCGGTCATAGGTGCGGACCGCCGGGCCGGCCGCGCTGGTTGCTACCGGGGGCCTGTGGGCCGTTACGCGGCTGTACGCCGCCGTCGAGCGCGATCTCCTCGCCCGCGTTGAGTCCGGATTTGACCTCCGCCACCATCCGGTTCATGACGCCGACGACGATCTCGCGTGTGACCACATCGCCACTTTCGACCACATGGACGGCGTAGCGCAACGCAGATGAACCTTGCCCCTCGTCGGCCCCACCCCCCCGGCGATCGGCGCGCGGCCGCGCGGGCGCTTGACCGGCGCTCGCTGGATGAAGGGCGGTCACCGGAACCACCGTAACTTCGCGTGCGGTGGCAAGAACGAAGAACACCTGGGCGCTCATCTGAGTCAGCAGATCACCGTCGGGGTTCTCGACATCGAACAGGCAGTTGTACAGAACGACGTTGTTGATAACGTCCGGTGTCGGAATGATTTTGCGCAATTTGCCGTAGCGGCGCTTCTCGGACGTGCCCAGCGTCGTGAAATAGGCTTCCATGCCAATTGTCAGCTTCGGGACGTCAGCTTCCGAGACCTGCGCCCAAACGGTCATGGTGTTGAGATTGGCGATGCGCAGCACGATCGGGGCCGTTTGGTTCGCGTTCAAGGTCTGGCCCTGCTTGGCTATCAGGTTGACGACGGTGCCATCCATGGGCGCGTAGATTTTGGTGTAGCCGAGATTGGCCATGTCGCCGTTGAGGGTTGACTGGGTCTGCTTGAGCTGAGCTTCGAGCTGCGCGATCTGCGCCACGGCGACCTTGAGATTTGAATTGGCGCTGTCAAAGGCGTCTTGGCTCGTGGCGTTTTCCTTCAGCAGTTCCTGCTGGCGCGCAAACTGAAGTTCAGCGAGCGATCTTTGCGCCTGGCGCTGCGCCAGCTGGGCGCCCAGGTTCAAGAGCTGCGCCTCGTCGGCGTTGACCCGCGATTGATAAATCGTCGGATCGATCTCGGCCAGCAAATCACCCTTCTTGACGGTGGCGCTGTAATCGACGTGCAGAATTCTCAATTGCCCCGAGACCTGAGTGCCGACGTCGACAAATTGCAGGGGCTGAATTGTGCCGAGCGCCGTGACCGCATCCTCGACATTGCCGATGGCGACCCGTTGCGTGAGGGCCGTGGTCATGGGACCGCTCCCACCCAAAGACAGCCAGCCGCCCGCGGCAATGACCGCGACGATTACGGCCGCGAGACCGCCGATCAGCCAGCGCGGCCGGCGACCTCGGGCGAAACTCGAAAGGGCGGCCCTATGCAGCGGGATTTTAGTCGGTTCATACATCTCTGGTCTCTCTGATCGAAGAGTATAGGCTAGAATCCCCTAGAGCACGTCCCGGAAAGGCGGCGCCCGCTTTCATGGTGGCCTCCCGCGTTGAGCCCATCGGTCCGTGCCAAGCGCGGCCGAAGGGTAGACTGCGCGGAACGCCGTGACCGGCACTATCCGAGAGGCAGCTTCGCCCATATCTTGCCCGGCGTCCTCCGCAGGCGAATCTGGCGGACATCGTAAATCACTCTAAGTCTTTATTCACTCATCGGAATATATCTTTATTGTAACGCTTGAGGCGGCAATTTCCTGCACTGCCGCATCGGCTGGTTTTAAGGTCAAGGGACGACGCCGGTGACAACCACAGACAAGCGGAGATTTGTCCGACGCGCGGCGACCATTGCGGTTGCCGGGGGAGTCGCCCTCGCCGCACTGATTTGGCTGGCGGCGCGGCTCGGCGATTTTGGCGTACCGGCGACGGCTGTCGCGCTCGGACTTTATTTTGGCGCGAGCCTGATTTTCGTCGCGCGCATCGGTGACCATCACCCCTTTGCTCGCATTGGCGCCGCCAATGTCGTTACCCTGGCGCGCCTGGTTCTGACGTGCCTGTTCGCCGGCGTCGTCGTCCAGATCGCCGAGGACTCCCTCGGGCCAACGCCGGTCGCGGCCTGGGCCTTTTTTGTCGTGGCCTCGCTCGCCGCGGCCCTTGACGGCATCGATGGCCCGCTCGCACGACGTCAGGGGCTGGTCTCTGACTTTGGGTCACGTTTTGACATGGAGACCGACGCCTTGCTGATATTACTGCTTTCAGTCGCCGCGCTCGCGCTTGAGAAAGCCGGCGCTTGGGTGCTGGTTGGCGGCGCGCTGCGATACATATTCATTGTCGCCGGGTGGATTTGGCCCGCCTTGGCCCGTCCCCTGCCGCCGTCGCTGCGCCGCAAGGCGATATGCGTTTTTCAAAGCGCCGCGCTCGCGCTCCTGCTGACGCCGATCATTACGCCGCCTGTGAGCGGCTTGCTCGCATTTGCCGCCTTCATTCTCCTGGTCTATTCATTCGGCCAAGACGTCGTCGGGGCCTTCCGTGGTGCGGCGTCTCAAGCCTCTCAAGCGTTTCGGGCGTCTCACGGGTAAAAGTCGAAAACATGAACGGCAGAAGACTTGCAAGGCGTCCGGACCGCAGCCGCCTCCAGCACGGGCTGAGATGGATCGGCGCCCTCGCGCTATTGAACGCCGTGCTTATCCTGCCCGACCGGATCACCGAACTAAATTTGTCCGCGCTGTCACGGCTGCCCGTGGAACTGCCGCTGATCGTGCTGACCATGGCCCTGCTCGCGGGCAGGGCCCGCGCCGTCTTGCGCGGCGCTATCGTGGCGGCTCTCGCCGCCATGCTGCTTCTCAAAATTGCCAATATGGCGGTGTATTTCGGATTCGATCGGCCATTCAATCCGCTGGTCGACGTATTGATGGTACCTACCGCCCTCGACACCCTCGGCAAGACCGGCGGCATGGGCGCCGCCGCCGCCGCGGTCTTGGTGGCGGTCTTGATCGTCGCCATGATCGTTGCCGTTCTCACCTGGTCCACGGGAGTCCTCGCTCAAGATGTTGCCCGCGAAGCCAGGCTCTCGCTGGCCGCGGGCGCCGCCCTGGTCGCGGCGCTCGGGTTTTCGCCCTACGCGACGACAGCGGCGACAGTGTTCGTCCGTGACCAGGCGGTCGCGACTTCACAAGGCCTTCGCGATGCCGCGCAGTTTCGGGCGCAGCTTCTTGAAGATCCTTTTGGCAAGCTTCCGCCTCTGAGCCGTCTCGCCAAACTCAAAGGCAACGACGTCTTGTTGATATTCGTCGAGTCCTACGGTCGCGCATCGCTCGACAATCCAGCCTATGCAGCGTTGTTGCGCGGCAACTTGCGGCGGTTCGGCGATGCCGTCAAGGCCGGTGGATTCAGCGCGCGTAGCGCCTGGATGACGTCGCCAACCTTTGGCGGCGAAAGCTATCTCGCGCACAGCACCGCCGTGTCGGGCTTGTGGGTCAATAATCAGCAGCGCTATGCGCAGTTGCTTCGCAGCCGCCGCCCGAGCCTGATCAGCGATTTCAACGGCGCTGGCTGGCGGACGGTCGCGGTCATGCCGGAGATCACCATGCCTTGGCCGGAGGCAGCCTATTTTGGTTATGGGAAAATCTATTCGGCACCGGAACTCGCCTATAAGGGCGAGTCGTTCGACTATTTAACGATGCCTGATCAGTACACGCTTGCGGTTTTCCACAATTATGAGCTGGCGCCGATCGAGCGCGCGCCGGTCATGGCCGAGATCGCGATGATCTCCAGCCACATTCCCTGGGCGCCGATTCCGAAGCTCGTACCCTGGGCCGATGTTGGCGACGGCCGGATATTCACCACCGCGCGCACGCCCGAGACCGCCAATGAAATTTGGCGCGACGCCAAAAGGGTGGCAGAATATTACGCTCTGTCGGTGGATTATACGCTGCAAACCCTGATGTCGTTTGTCACGACGCACGGTCGCGACAATATGCTGCTGATCATCCTCGGCGACCACCAGCCGATGACGTTTATTGCCGGCGCTGGCGCCAATCACGAAGTGCCGGTTCATATCATCGCCCGCGACCCCGAACTCCTGGCGGCGCTCGACGAGGGGACGTGGACCGAGGGCATGGAGCCTGACAAGACCAGCCCGTCATGGCCCATGGACAGCTTGCGTGGCCGCATACTTGGCGCTTTCACGCCGGCGGCGGATGCGACATTGTCCCTGCAGCCAGGTCCCATACAGAAACCCTGAACAGGCAGGAGTTCAACCCGGTGTTTATTCGGTTCGTTGAGCAGACACAGACGTCGACACAGCGTGAAGCGGCCGTGGCAATTGTCCCGCTGGCAGCGGTTGAGACCCATGGCCCGCACCTGCCGCTCGCCACCGATGGCCTGATCGTTGAAGGCATTCTTGACCAGGCGGGAAAGAATGACGGTTCCCCATCGGCCTATGTCCGGCTGCCGATGCTTTGGCTGGGCGCGTCAACCGAGCACGCCGACCGTCCAGGCACACTAAGCATCGAGCCCGAACAGCTGATCGGGCAGATTGTCGCGATTGCGGAGGGATTGTCGCGCTGCGGAATCCACCGCGTCGTGTTGTTCAACGGTCATGGCGGCAATGTCGCGGCGGCGGCGATCGCCGCGCTCAAACTCAGAACCCGCTTTGAAATGCTGGTGGCCAGCGCTCACTGGCTCGATTTCGGGTTGCCGGCGGGCCTGGTTCCGCCCGCGCCGCTCACCGGCGACGTCCACGGTGGTTGGGTCGAGACGGCCGCGATGCTGCATCTCGCGCCGCGGCTTGTGGTGAAGGGGGCGATGGCCGCGCGGCCCGCGACAGCGCCGGCGCCGAGTTTATTCCCCCAAGGCCCGATTGCTTGGGGCTGGAAACTCGACGATCTCGCAGCCGATCAGGGCGACGCAGGAGGTTGGATTGGTCGCGCCGATCTTGCGACGGCGGAACTGGGGAAATCCCTGGTTGACCACGCGGCGGCAGCGCTCTTGCGGCTTCTCCAAGAAATATCCACCGCGCAGTGGCCGTGAAAGTAGCGCAGAGCCTTTTAGGCCCAGCGGCCTGCTTCGGCTAAGACGCGTAGGGCGGGATGATTCTAGCTCTGATCATCAGAAAGGTTGTCATCCTCGACCAACCGAGCCGCAAGGCGAGGCGTAGATCGGATATCCATCGTACAAAGAGTCGCCCGACCAGCGTATTTAGCACGGGTGGACCCCCACTTTCCCTTGGTGGGGCGCCAGTTTCAGTAGGGTCGCTTCGCTCGCCAACAGAAACTAGGCGCGCCGGGGTGACAATGGTGAAGAAGCGGCCGCGTCGTCTCGACACACGCGAGCGTTTCAATGTCAAATCAGCCCGCTCGTGTGATTTCGTCCAACATGTGGCCGGCCCGGCGGGCCTTGGTTCTGAGATAGTTGTGGTTGTGGGGATTGACGGCGCCGAGGATGCGCTGATGACCCACCACATTGACCCCAAAATCCTCCAGCGCCGTGATCTTGCCGGGATTGTTGGTCATCAGCGTTATCTTGCGGAACCCTAAAAGCGCCAGCATGGCGCCGGCAACCGCGTAGCGCCGCTCATCGGGGCCATAGCCGAGGACGGCGTCGGCATCCATGGTATCGTGGCCCAATTCCTGCAGGCCATATGCACGCATCTTATTGAGCAGTCCGATACCACGGCCTTCTTGGTCGAGGTACAGCAGCACGCCGCTGCCGGCGGTCGCGATCTCACCGACGGCGAGGCGTAGCTGGTCGCCGCAATCGCACTTGAGGCTGGCAAACAAATCTCCCGTCAGGCAGGCCGAGTGCAGCCGCGTCAAAACCGGCTGCCTCGGATTGGGCTCGCCAATGACGATGGCGATCTGATCGTGCAATCCGTCGCCACCACGGAAGATGACGAACTCGGCGCTGGCGGCTTCGCTGAGCGGTACGCGTGTCCGCGCGGCAATCGTCAGGTCGCGCGCGGACTGTTCATGGAAGTCCGCGACAGCCGCGGCGTGGACTTCTGCCAGGGCGGTCTTTTCGCCGGCCTCGCCCGGAAGCACCAGCGCCGCCGGCAGGAGATAGGCCCGCTTTACCAACTCGAGCGCCAAAACCTCCAGCGACAGGGCGGGCCGATGCTCGATGGCCGGCACGTCGGGCTCGACCGCCAGCAGGATATCGTCGATCTCGCAGGCGAGGAGACCTGCGAGGGACACATACGAAGGTACCGACGTCGTGATACCCAGGTGGGCAAGCCGCGGTGCCGGCAAAATCAGGCCGGGGGTGCCAGCGGTAGCTTGATGCCAGGCGGCGATACGCTCGCCCGCAAGCATTTCGGCGGCGGCCACCATGAGACTCTCGCCGTTGGACCCGGTGAGTTTTACCGGACGGCCGGCGCGCAGCTCGCTGACGGCACGCTGCACCGTCAGGCGGCCCAGGTTCCCGAACCACCTTGCCAAGTCCCCATCGACGGTACCAATCTTCACATCCTCGTTGGGCACGGCTAACCTTTACGCAAAGAATCTGTCATGAAGGCCATTGTGGACTGGGACCGGGACACTCCGCAATGGTCGGCGGTGCTTGCCGCCGCCAATGCTGGCGGCGGCCGGGACGAGGATTTCGCCGAAAATGCCTTATGGGCCCTCTATGCGCCGCTGATTCAGACGCCGCGCGATCAAAGTTACGTGATCGGCCAGATCGGACAGTCGCTCGACGGACGCATCGCCACAGCTTCCGGCCATTCTCACTTCATAAATGGCGCCGCCGCCATTGTTCATCTGCATCGCTTGCGGGCTCTGGTTGATGCCGTTGTGGTGGGGGTCGGAACGGTTATCGCCGACGATCCCCAGCTGACCGTGCGCGAGGCACGAACCAGGCCGGGCCGAGCGCAACCGGCTCGGGTGGTCCTGGATCCGGCGGGGCGTATCCCGGCCCGGGCCAAATGTCTTTGTGACGACGGCGCGCGGCGAATCCTCGTGCAAGGGGCCGGCCGGCCGCGCCCGCATGGCGTGGAATACCTGGAGATACCGGAATCCCTAGGCGCCATGGCCCCCGCGGCCATTCTCTCGGTGTTGGGCAAGGTAGGACTTCACCATATACTTGTGGAAGGGGGCGCCAATACCTTGTCGCGATTCGTCGCGGCCGACTGTTTGCATCGGCTTCACATTCTGACGGCGCCCTTGATCATTGGCTCCGGCCCGTCGGGGATACAGTTGGCGCCGATCGACCGTCTTGAAGACGCCCGACGTCCGCTAGTGACGGCTTTCGCGCTGCCGGGCGGTGATGTCTTGTTCGACTGTATCTTCTCCACTGCACCCTAGGTCCGATCGATGACCGAAAAATTCCTTCACTACCGCGCTCCGGCCCAAATCCTCCATTGGCTGACGGCGCTGGTAGTCGTCTGCGGCGTGACGTTCGGTGTTGGCATGCTCAACGCCTCGCCGGGCGCCCTGCAAAACCGGCTGTTTGATCTGCACCGTTCCTGCGGCGCCCTGATTCTGGCACTCACCGGCCTCAGGCTCTTGTGGCGTCTCTATACGCCCCCGCCGCCGTTAATCGCCGGAATGCCCGCGTGGCAGGAGCGCGCCGCCCGCATCACCCATGCCGCACTCTATATATTGCTGTTCACCGTCCCGTTGGTGGGTTGGGCCGGGACCTCGGCATTCGGCGCGCCCATCCCGGTCTTCGGCCTCTTCGAGCTGCCGATGATTCTCGAAAAGGACAAGGCGGTGGCGGACGTGCTTTTGCCGCTTCACGGCGGACTGGCGTTGACGCTCTGCGCGCTCTTGCTGCTTCACATCGGCGCGGCGCTACACCATCATTTCATCCGCAAGGACAATACCTTGCGGCGCATGCTGCCAGAACTTTAGAGGATCCGTGCGAAGACGTCGCGGTGGCCAACGATCAGCTGTTTGGTGTTTTCACGTTGATGTTCCAGCCAGGCGGCCAGTTCATCGCCAGCGACGCCGATTTCAGCCGCCGCCGCCGCCATTCCTTCGACGGTCGCCTGCAATAGTTCCGAGGGCTCCAACACCCAGGGGCTTTCGCCGGCGGTGAGGGCGTAGCCGGCCGCTTCGAGGGTTTGCTCCAGGAACCGTCCGGCGTCGGCCCCCGCCGAAGGGCCGAAGCCCTTGTCGCGGGACTGATGTTGGCGAAAAGCGGCCGCGACTTTCTTGTCGAGGGGGTGGGGCGGGCTTGCGGCGATCTTTTCATCGGCGGTCAGCGTCGCCAGCAGCGGCCGTCGGCCCGCGGCCAGCGCTGCAACCAAACGCTTGATCCAGGCCGCCGACGTCAGATCGAACAACGCCGACGCCGTCACAAGATCGGAATCCATGGGCCAGCACGCGGGGTCTCTGGCCAAGTCGAGAACCTCGGTGCGGACCTCGATCCGGCGCAGGCCGTGATGCAGCGTTAGTCCGGCGTCATGACGCAAAGCTTTGTCCGCCCAAGCCTCAAGCGCGGTCAGTGCGCCCGCGAGGTTCTCCGGATCGCGATCGACTAGGGTCCACTGTTGTTCGCCCGGCAGCAGGTCGGCGAAAGCCCGCAGCGCCGCGCCGGTGCCGGCGCCCAAATCGCAAACCTTCAGGCTCGAGCGGGCGGCAAAAGTGAGCGCGCAGCGCGCTATAACATCGCGATTGCGCGCGGCCCTGTCGGCGGGCTCACGCAGGGCCAGCCAAGCCGGCGAAAAACCGCTCATTGCGAACTCCTTATAAGTGCCTGGCCAACCTGCGCCGCGGTATCGCTCCAGGTCGGCAGTCCGCGGCCATGATCCCAGGCGGCATCGCTGAGTTGCTTACGATAGATCGGGTCGGTGAGTAGGCGCCGCAAAGCCTCGGAGAGGGCGGCGGGATTGTCCACCGGCACTAGCACGCTGGCAGCCGCGGGCACGGTCTCGGTCACCGCGCCGGCGGCACAGGCAACGATGGGTAGGCCGCGCGCCAGGGCCTCGGCGAAAACCATGCCGTAGCCCTCGTGGCGAGAGGGTAGGACAAAGATGTCGCTGCCGGCATAGGCCGCGTCCAGAGCCGAATCCTGCAACTCGCCTAACAGTCTCACACGTGCCTCCAGTCCACTGGCCTTGATGAGCGCGCGAACGTTAGCGGTGATCCGCGGATCGCGGTCAAGACTGCCGACAAGATCGCACGACCAGGCGAGATCAGCCAGCCGCGCCAACGCCGCGATCAGGACATCGTGGGCCTTGCGATGGGTCAGTGTGGCGACCGTCAGAAGTTTCGCAGTTGGGCCGCTGCCCCGGGCGCGGGCGGCTTGATCGGTGCCGGGCGGCGCCAGGCAGAGCTTTCCGCGCGCAACGCCGTATTCGCGCACCAGCGTCTCTCGTGTATGGCGGCTGGTAACCACAACGGCCCGGGCGGCGGCGAGTGCCGCGCGTTCGCAATCCTTGAATTGCTCGACTTCGGATTCACTCAGGCCGGTTTCTGCGGCCAGGGGATGGTGAACCAGCGCGACAAATCCGAGGTCGAAGTCCGCCAGCATCTCGCGCGGCAGCGCGCTGAAAGCCAGGCCGTCCACCAGGACGATAGCGCCCGCCGGCACCGCCGACAGAATTGAGCGCGTGGCCGAAAGCGTGCTCGCTGAGGGCTTAGGGAACTCTGCGGGCAGCCGAAGATGACGGGGGATCCAGCCCGCGGATGGCAGGGCGGCTATTAGCCGGCGCGCGTAGGCATATCCACCCGTCAGCGCCGCCAAGTCGCCGGGTATGGCAAACCAGACGTCAGGCACCGACAAGGTCCGCTTCGTAGGAGGCCAGCGCGGTGTGGGACTCGTGAAGCGTGATCTTCAGGCGCGCCAGGCCGCGGGCGGCGGGGCCGAGCTTTCCGGCGGCAATGGCGGCTTGGAGCTTGTCGAAGACCCAGCGGGCGACGACTTCGGTGGTCGAGCGCCGGCCGAGAAATTCCGGATGTTCGTCGAGGTTGCTAAAATTGATGGCCGCCAGAACTTCTTTAACCGTGTCGGTGGCAAGGCCGATGTCGACCACGATATCGTTCTCGTCCAGTTCCCGGCGCATGAAGCACACATCGATGACATAGGTTGCGCCGTGCAGTCTCTGGGCGGGGCCAAAGACCTCACCCTTGATGCTGTGGGCGATCATGACGTGGTCGCGGACTTCTACGGCGTACATGGCAGTGTGATTCCTCGTTGAACGTTAGCTGTAACGCAGGACCGTCATCAGCCCGGCGCTGTTGTCGGCAAGTATCTTGGGTAGTTCAAGCGCGGCCTCGGCAAAAGCGATCTCACCGGTGACAAGGGCGTCAAAGCGGTCGTCGCACAA
This sequence comes from Rhodospirillaceae bacterium, assembly GCA_009694245.1. GTDB lineage: Bacteria > Pseudomonadota > Alphaproteobacteria > Rhodospirillales > Rhodospirillaceae > SHVO01. The sequence continues at coordinate 31,653 of SHVO01000006.1, forward strand.
CAGCTCTAGTGCCTTGCTCATGCGGCGCGCGTTTGTCCACCGCGCGCGCCGGTCGGCAGGAACGACCCCCACCTGCGAGGAAATAAGCTGCAGGCGGCGCGCGTGAAAAGCCTCGCCGAGCGGAACCGAGATCTTCTTGTCGCCGTACCAGCTCGCCTCGACCACCCGCGCCTCGGTTCCGGCGGCGGCCAGCGCGAGCCTCAGGCCTTCGGCCGTGCCGCTGGTGTGGATGACAATGTCATAATTTTCGGGCGTCATGGCTGGCGATGCGAAGCTGACGCCAAGTCTTTTAGCAATAGTCTCACGCGCGGGATCGATATCGGTGACGGTGACCTGCGCTCCGGGCAGGCGCGTAACGATCCCGGATATCAAAAGTCCGAGTACGCCGCCGCCGACAATGAGAATCCGGTCTCCCGGCGAGACTCTCGCATCCCAACAGACATTGAGCGCGGTTTCCATATTGGCCGCCAGGGCGGCACGGCGCGGCGGCAATCCAGCCGGCAAGGCGTGGACGGCGGAAAGGGGGACGCACATCCGCGTTTGATGAGGATGCAGGAGGAAAACGTGCTCGCCAATGCGCGCCTTTGGTCCATCCTCGATCTGGCCGACGAGTGCGTAACCGTATTTCACCGGAAACGGGAACTCCCCGTCCTGGTGTGGACAACGCATGCGCTGATATTCCGAGGCCGGCACACGACCCGTGAGCACCAGCCGTTCAGTGCCGCGGCTTATGCCGGAGAACCGTGCCGCTACACGGACATCTCCCGCCGCGGTTTCCGGCAGGTCCACGGGGCGGATCTCGGTCACCCCATCGGCCACGTACCACAGGGCTTCGCTACGCAGCATTCACTCGCTCCCTAGCGCGCTTTCCGGAAAAGCGGGCTTCCGGTTTTCCGACAGGAAGCGCGCTATTCATATGAATCTAGACTCTTTCCCGATTCAAGAGTATCGGGAATAGAGTCTAGGCCGATCCAACTGCCGTGCTTCGCCTCGTCGGTACCGCCTCAAACGCCATGAGCCCGACCGGGTCTCACCGGAGCATACTCTTCGCCATTTCCGCGCGCGAACCCTTTGATAGTCGCCTCCGCCGGGCTTCCGATCTTATTTTTCCACGAAGATATGGTCGGGCGATAGGCCCGCCTGCGAGCGCTCATACATCCGTGTGTAAGCCGATTCTATGTGCCGGGCGTAGAGCGCGGCATTGAACAACGGAGCGGTCAGCCGGTTCCGCGCGAGCTTCCGGCGAGTGTCTTCCATCTCATCGGGGTTGGTAGCCAGCGCGACGGCCCGGTCTTCGTAGGCTTTGGCATCGAAGGTGATGAGTTCTGGCAGGTCGAGCGCCGTCAGTATGCCCGCGGCCACCCGCCCGGCGAAGGACTCGCCGGCACAGGTCAGGATTGGCAACCCGGCCCAGAGCGTGTCGCTAGCGGTCGTGTGAGCATTATAAGGCAGTGTGTCGAGAAATAGATCCGCAACGCGTTGGCGCGCCAAATTGTCGCTAAAGGGCGTGCGTGGCGCGAAAACCAAGCGCCGCTCGTCGACCCCCTGACGCTTCGCCTCCCTGCGGAGATTCGCTGCCGCCAAGGAATTATCCTCCAGCAACCACAGCACGCTGCCCTCGACCCGATTGAGGATGCGCATCCAGCCCGCGAAAGTTCCGGGCGAGATCTTGATATTGATGTTGAAGCAACAGAAAACAAAGCCCGAGCCGATTGGCGGCAGACCGAGCTCCTCGCGGGTAAAGATTTTGTCGGCGATCTTTCGTGTGGCGTCGTTGGGCTGATAGCTATGAGGCATATAGACGATCTTCTCGGCGTAGTGGTGCCGCCCGTCTTCAGGGATAATCATGTGGTCGGCGACAATATAGTCGTAATAGTCCGCGCCCATGGTGCCGGGATAGCCAAGATAATTGACCTGAATTGGGGCGGCGCCGATGGCGAATATGCCGGTGCGGGGCTGTCCCGTGTATCCCGCGAGATCGACGGCGATATCAATCTCCATCCGCCGCGCCATCTCGGCTATTTCCATATCCGAAGCGCTGCGGACATCGACAAAGGTGTCAACCGCGGCTTCCATCCGCTTGCGCAAGGCGTCCTCGGAAGCCGGGCCATAGGAGAACGCGATGACCTCAAATTTCTCCCGGTCGTGAGCCTCGATGACGCCGGCAGTCAGCTGCGATACCGGGTGGTTGTGGAAATCCATCGAGAAGTAGCCAAGCTTGATCTTGGCTGATCGGGAACGGCGCGGGAGCGCGCCCAGAATTGAATTGCGCGGAGATTGATCCCGCATCCAAATTTCCGCCCCCTCACGCAACAGTCCGGGAGAGCTGATGAGGGTGAGCAATGAAAAAGGCGGCGATGCCAACTCACCACGCTCAAGCCTTCTCAACAGTTCATCGATCTCAGAGTCAAAGCCCGTCCATTCGCAGATGTTCAGTTTGGTATAGAGCCGTATTCCGTAAAGAAATGGGTAGCTCGGGTTCAATTGAAGCGCCGTGCTGTAGCTGGAAATGGCGGCGTCGAATCGCTTCATCTCATTCAGCGCACTGCCGCGGTTATTGTAGGCCTCAGCCGAGTCGGCCTTAATGTCGATCGCCTTGTCGAAAGCCTCGAGCGCGAGTTCGAGCTGTTTCAAATCCTGAAACGCCACGCCCATGTTGTTGTAGGCCTCGGAATATGCAGGCTTTAGCTGAATGGCCTGATCGTAGCTTGCTAAGGACTCTTCATGGCACCCGAGCTCGCTCAACACCACGCCGCGATTGTTGTGGGCCTCGGCATAACCGGGCCTGAGGGCGATGGCCCGGTCGTAATCGTCGATGGCGGCCTGGAATTTCTTCAGCGCCCGGAAATTGGTTCCGCGGCTGTAGTAAGCCTCGGCGTAGCCGGTCTTGAGCGCGATGGCTTTGTCGTAATCGTCGCCGGCCGCGCCGTACCGCTTTTGGTCGCGGCAGACATGGCCACGGTTATGGTACGCCTCGGCGTAGTCCGGTTTGAGCGCGATCGCCTTGTCGAGGTTCAAAATCGCGGCCTCGAAATACTTGAGGTCGCGGAGCGCATTGCCGCGATTATTGTAGGCCTCGGCATAATCCGGCTTAAGCGTGATCGCATTCTCGAAACTCGCGATGGCGGCGTCGAGGTGCTTGAGGTCGCGGAGTGCGTTGCCGCGATTATTATGAGCCTCGGCGAAATCCGGTTTCAATTGTATGGCGCGATCGAAGCTGTCGACGGCCTCCCGGTGGCGCCTCAAGGCCCACAACGCATTCCCGCGGTTATTGTAGGGGTCAGCATTGTTGGGTTCGAGCCCAATCGCCTTATCGAAGCTGGCGATGGCCTCTTGGTGCCGGCCCAAATCTCCCAAGGCATTGCCGCGGTTGTAATGCGCCGCTGCATTGTTCGGATCGACGTCGAGGGCCCGGCCGATCAGCGCGACGGCCTGGTCGATGTGGCCAGTCTGAGCGGCGATGATTCCAGCCAGGTGGAGGGCATCGAAGTGCCGGGGCTGCAGGGCGATCACCTGTTGGTAAATCGCCCAGGCCTCGCCCAGCCGACCGTTTTGATGGTGAGCCCAGCCCTCAAGGAATTTGGCTTGGATTTGCGCGGCGGTCGCCAGCTGACCAGGGCCGTGGGTTTCAGGCGTCATCGGCAAGTATCTATCATCCAGTCGTTCGGGTTGGCGATCGCACGAGGCCGGGCCGTCCATCGATGGCGTTCCCGCTGCGATGATTCGGACCCCTGGTTTGGCTCATTTTCCGTAGCGGGGTCAAGGCGATCAAGTCGCCGGAGTTCCTTGCCTGTAAGTGATGCGGCCGCGCCTCGTCCACGCCATCACCCCGGGTGCGGCATGCCATATGATATCGACTCGGCGTGTCGGCGGATTTTTCGGGGAGCGAGGCGGTTGACTTACAAGGCGGTCATACCCGGCTTGGCGCTCAGCCAGTCGTTGGCGCCGCCGCTTTGGCCCGGCCAGGCTCTCGCAGCCGGCCCCGACATTTCACCCGCCGCCGCTGATACCGGGACCGTCAGCTACGGGCGGGAATTTTTCGCCCAATACGACGTAACCAGCGCCGAGGAGATTTTGCGGCGGATTCCCGGCGCCGCCGCGGTCCTCGATTCATCGTCCCCGCAGAACCAGGAACGCGGCTTCGGCTCGCGCGGCGATCAGGTGCTGATTAACGGCAAGCGCATGGCTGGCAAAAATCAGATCGAGTCGACCCTGCGCCGCCTGCAGGTCGCCAACATCGAGCGCGTCGAATTGATCCGGGGCACGACGGCCGAGATCGACGTTCAGAGCGAAGGCCTCATCGTAAATATCGTGCTCAAAGAAGGCGCCGGCACGGGCGCGGGGTCGTCGCAGCTGGATGCCCGTTTTGACGATCACGGTAAATTCAACTTCGACGGCCTGGTGAATTACAGCAACAGTTGGGGGCGGCTCGACTACATCGTCGGCCTGGAGCGCAACCTGTGGCCTCCCAGGGGTTTTGCGGGCGGTGACTGGAGCATACGGTATCGCGACGAGTTTTATTACTTTCCCAATGGCGCGGTACAGGAAGTCCGTGAGCAGAGCTTCAGACGTCAACACAATAAGTTCATTCTCACGAGTAATCTCGCCTACAATTTGGACAATGGCAACCGCCTGCGATTGAACGGCCTATTCGAGCCCCGCGATGTGAACGAGACCGACGTCACGCCGTTCACGCGCTTCAATGCCGCCGGCTCGCCTTCATTCCTGGCGACCGACATTCACCAGCGTCACAGCGGCTGGGTCATGCGCTGGGAGGTGGGCGGCGACTATGTCCGCGCGATGGGAAATGGATCGCTTAACACTGTGTTTATCTAGGGATCGATGGACAACCCGGTCGACGAGTTCCGCAATCAGGCGGTCGGCGGGACGGTCTCCGAGATCAACCGCAACCTGACGACACAAAAGACCACCGAGAGCATCTTCCGCAGTTCCTATAGTTGGTCGGTGGCGACCCGGCAGATATTGGAGGTGGGAGGCGAAGGTGCGCGCAATACCCTCTCGCAGCATTTCCGGCCGTTCTTCGACCTTAATCGCGACGGCCGGGTCGAGGAGATCGCCATCCTGACGGCGCGCGCCAAGGTCCAGGGCTGCGGGGCGAGGCCTTCGCCAACCACAACTGGACTGTCACCAACGATCTCACGCTCGAGAGCTCACTGAACTTTGAGTTCTCCAAGATCACCAATAACTACCCTTTCAGCCCGACAGCCAAATATAAGTTTCTGAAGCCCCGCGCCGACCTGCGCTACGATCTTACCGACGCCGACCAGGTGCGACTCAAGGCCGAGCGCACCATCAGCCAACTCCAGTTCTTCAATTTTGTTCCGTCCTTCGACGTTGTTGACAATGAAATTGATGCCGGAAACCCCGATCTGAAACCGGAAAAGGCCTTGACCTTTTAACTCGCCTATCAGCACCGCATGCCTAACCGGCAAGGCCTTCTCGAAGGCCGCGCTTTTTACAAAGCCATCAACGACCATATCGACAAGTTCATCATTCGGCGGGAGGCGTCGGGTGAACTTGTTTCGGCGACCGGAAATATCGGCAAGGCACGGGTGATTGGCGCCGAGATCAAGGCCGGCACACGTCTGGCGTGGCTCGGCTTACCCGATGTCGGGATTGACGCACGCTACTTGCGGCAGCGTTCGCGGACAACCGATCCGTTCACCGGCATGCACCGCGGCCTGACGTTCTACTGGGATGATGAGGTCGATTTTAGCCTCCGGCACGATGTGACCGCTTGGGGTATGTCCTGCGGCGGCAAGTTTACCGCGACCGAAGGCCAGCAAACCTTTACCGATGCCCGCGTACAGCGCGTATTCGAGCGCGGGCCGAAGCTCGAAGCCTTTGTCGAAAAGAAGTTGTGGGCCGGGCTGACGGGGCGCATCGATGCTTACGACCTGATGCCGAAGCACAATCGCGAATACCAGTCCCGCATTCTTTACACCCGCGATATCATCGACGGCGCGATCTCGCGCACTGAACGCTATACCGAGATCCGGGATCGCCGCTTTGTCGTCAGCCTTCGCGGGCGGTTCTAGAGCAAGCAGCGCTAAATCGGAATCACGTTGGTGGCTCTAGCTATTTGTGGTTGCATCGTTCCGCGCGCGAAGGCGCGCATCTAGTTAATGCCGGCCTTCGCCGGCGCGAAAACCGGTCCCCACTTTTCGGCACGATGCTCTAGCCTTCAACACGAAAATGTTCCGGCGCCAGGCCGGCTCCATGCCGGTCAAACATGCGCTCATAGGCAGCTTCGATGCCGCGCGCGAAGCGCCGCGTGTCGAAGAGCGTCGTCGTCAGGCGGTTACGCGCGAGCTTTTCCCTGATGCCGCCGAGCCGAGCCGGGCTATGAGCCAAGGCAACCGCCCATGCCTCGTAGTCATCGGGCGTTGTCGCAATCAGTTCGGGCAGGCCGATGGCCATAAGCAGGCTCGCCGCTACCCGGCCGGCGAAGGACTCTCCGGTGCAGGTCAGAACCGGCAATCCGGCCCAAAGCGCGTCGCTGGCGGTAGCGTGGGCATTGTAGGGCAGGGTATCCAGGAACAAATCCGCCAGGCGGTGGCGCGCCAAGTGGTCGGCGCGCGAGGACTCATGGCTGGCGAAAACGAGGCGGTCTTGCCGGACACCCCTGCGCGACGCCTCGCGCCGCAGATTTCCGACGGCCGTGTCGTTCTTTTCCGAAAGCCAGAGCACGCTGCCGTCCACCGCCTTCAGGATTCGCATCCATCGATCGAAGACCGGGGGTAGGATCTTGTAGGCAGCGTTGAAGCAACAGAACACGAATCCCGATTCCGGCAGGTCCGCCAGTCGGCGGAGTGGCGTCGCCCCCGAAATCCTTTGCTTGGTGTCGTTGGCCTGAAAGCACGGCAGGTAGACGACTTTCTCCGCATAGTGTTGCCGGCACTCCGTTGGGATCACCGTCTCATCGGCGACAATATAGTCCATGAAGGCGGCGCCCATGGTGCCGGGATAGCCGAGATAGTTGACTTGCACCGGTGCGGCTCTGGCGGCGAATATTCCCGGGCGTGCGCCAGTGGTAAAGCCCATGAGATCCACGGCTATGTCGATCTCCAGTTGTCGCGCGACGTCAGCGATCTCTTGGTCGGCTTTATCGCCGACCGTGTGGAATTTGTCGAAGGCGAGCTCTAAGCGCTTGCGCGTATCGTCTTTAGAATCGGGGCCAAAGGAAAATGCGGAAACGTCGAACTTTTCGCGATCATGTTGTTCATATAACTCGGCCGTGAGCGCGGAAACCGGGTGATCGCGAAAATCCGCCGAAAAATAGCCGACGCGAATTTTACCGCGACGCGGGTGGGCAGGAATTCGGCCGACGTCGCGTTGGGCGTGTTTCGCTGCGGTCCATATCCCGGCCGCCAGGCGCTGTACCGGCAAGGATCCCGTGAGTCCCAACGCCGGCCAAGGTGGCGAGACTTTCGCGCCGGCGCTGATCCTTTCCGCCAGCGCCGAGATTTCCGCATCCACTTCCCGCCAATCGCAGAGGCGCAACTTGGTATAAACCCGCGTGCCCGGCAAGAATTCGTAATCGGGATCGATCGCCAGAGCCTTGTCGAAGCATTCCAGCGCGGCCGCGTGCCGCGACAGCTCATCGAGTGCGACGCCGCGATTATAATGGGCCTCGGTGTAGGCTTGGTTCAGCCGGAGCGCATGGTCAAAGCTTGTGACAGCTTCTTGAAGGCGTCTTAAGGCCGCCAGCGCCGTGCCGCGATTGTTGTAGGCGACGGCGTGATCCGGCCTGAGCGCAATGGCGCGGTCGTAGCTGCTGATCGCCGCGTCATACCGGCGCAAGTCCTCCAAGGCGTAGCCAAGGTTATAGTGGGCAGTAGCATTCTTCGGATCGACGGCGATGGCGCGGCCAATGAGCTCGACCGCCTCGGCGAAGCGCCCCGACTGCGCGGCAAGGACTCCCAGAAGATGCAAGGCGTCGAATTGCGCCGGGACCACTCGGAGCACCTCGCGATAATTCCGCTCGGCTTCCGCCAACCGCCCAGCCTGTTGCCAGGCGACGCCTTCCAGCAGTTTCGCGCGAACTTGAGCCGCGGTGTCATCGCTGTCCATCGGATCGGGAGCCTGCCCTCGCGTCGTGATCATGAAGCTGTCCTAGTGTCGCGACCGGTATGGGCGAAACGCGTCTAAATAGTGGGCGATGCAGACCACCCGAGCAAGTCCCGCCACCCGCGTCAACCCGCTCCACCAATAATTGATGTGGCTCAATTTCTTTCCGGTCCCGGGCATCTATCTTGGCTAGAGCCCAACCGATTGGAAGGAGTGGCGGCATGAAGCCGGCAGCATTGTTCGGAGCGATCGCCCTGATTTGTTATGTTTCGCCGGCGCTGGCCGCAGGGAACGCCGACGACGGCGCGGAACTGGTGGAAAGCCAGTGCCGGTCCTGCCACGTCAGCGACACCATGCCGCAGCCCGCTGGCGGACCGCCCGGCTTTCGCGACATCATCCAAAGTCATAAGCTGAGCCGCAGCCAATTCTGCCGCTATGTAACCGAGCCGCACTACCCCATGCCGCCAAAGGCCCTAAGCCTTTCGCAGATCGACGACCTCGTCGCCTATTTCGACCGCGCGGGCTATTGACCCTGAACAGCCTGCGCCCCCGCGCCCCGGTTCGCCCGCCACCGCGATGCGAAAACCCGCGGGCGCCCCCGGCCGATCCGGGGCCGATGGAAACTAAATCGATTCAATGCCTTATTTTCTGGGGAACGGCGCCACCCCCACGCCCGCCACCCGGAACTTTGCCGCCGTCGGCATTGCTCAGGGTCGCCAAAACGGCGTATTGTTCGCGCTGTCGTCGATGCTCGCTAAACCCCAAATCAGAGGTGCGCGGATGACTATCTCACGGCGGGATGCGCTGGCTATTTCAGGTTCGACGTTGGCGGGCCTTTCCTTGGTGGCCGCGGCGCGCGGTAACGCCGAGGCTCAGGAAAAGCCGGTGGAGGCTTGGCCGGACAGCTTGGTCGAGAAACCCATGCGGCCTGGTTTCCCGGCGGCACTTCCCCTAAACGCCGATGGCTCCGCGCCCGAGCATCCCGAAAGCGCCGCTGGCGCCATTGTCGGTCGGCTCATGTGGCGCACCGAGAACCGCCAGCCGCCCGCCATCGAATTCGACTACCGCAAAATGGCGATCAAGGTTGATACGCGGGGCCTTGGCAAACTCACGGGCACGCTTCGTTTCGCGGATTTGGAAAAATTGCCCCGCGTGTCCCACACATTTCTCATGCAGTGTGGCGCCGCCGAACCCCACGGCATCGTCAAGTGGACCGGCGTCAAGTTCAGCGATTTTGCCGACATGTTGGGCGTGGTCCCGGGCACGCACTACGGCCGATTGGTCGCCTCGGACCGCCACTATGTCGATGAACCGATGACGACCTTGCGCCATCCCCAGGTCATGCTGGCGTGGATGATGAACAATGAACCGCTGCCACCGGCACACGGGGCGCCGCTCCGCCTGGTCATTCCCTTCCGCTACGGAAACCGCAGCATCAAGGGGATCACCGAAATATCATTTGGCACGCCGGGCCTGCCGATGCCGCCGCTGCCGGCCTGAGGCGGTTGGCGGAAAAGCTTGCGTCTATCACTAACGACCGCCTGGGTCGCCGCCGCACTCATTTCGGGCGGGGCGCCGCCGCCGGTGGCGTATGCCGCCGAAGTCCAGAGTGTGCGGCCCGACATCAACGTGCCCTACAAGAATCCTGATCTCAACGCCGAAGCCCAAGATAAAAGTTTTACCGCGGAGAACCGTGAGACCTACGCCAACCGGGTCGAAATCGCCAAGGCCATCGGCCTAAAGCCCGGCATGACCATTGCCGACGTCGGCGCCGGCACCGGCATCTACGAACCGGGTTTCTCCGAGAGCGTTGGGCCGCAAGGCCGGGTCTATGCCGTGGATATCGCCAAACCGCTGCTCGCGTTCATCGACAAAAAAATGAAGGCCGCGGGCATCGCGAACGTGACAACCGTACTCGGCGATGACAAATCCACCAATTTGCCGCCCAATTCCGCGGACGTCATATTCACGTCGGACGTCTATCACCACTTCAAGTATCCGCAGACGATTCTCGCCGACATTCGCCGCGCGCTGAAAAGCGGCGGAGAGTTTATTGTCGTCGATTACGATCATCTACCGGGCGTCACGCCACCCGCGATACTGCAGCATGTGCGGACCGACAAGAAAACCGTGATCGCTGAATTGGCGCAAGCCGGCTTTCAGCCTCCGGAGGAAGCGAAGATCTCCGGCTTCAAGAGCAGTTTCTTTCTGCGGTTCAAGAAGTAGGCGCAGGGCTGCCCGGTCGTCATTCGATTATTAGTCGTCTGACGCGAAACGCCGCGCCCGGCTCATGGGCGCAACGCGGCCACAGCCGTCGAGCGCGCGCTTGGGACTTTGGGGCTGCGCCGATCGGCCCATCTCCCCTGATAGGACTGACAGGTATCCGTGCGGCTGGCCGCCCCGGCACTCTCTAACCTGTGTCGAAGACTTCGGCCTTTGCCGGGCCTCGACCCCCTATTTCTGGAGCCGAATAAATGGCCGAAACCCGCCTTCCGGCAAGTTCCCCGGGTTTGACGCTGCCGCCGGAATATCTGACCAGGGTTCAGGCCGCGCACTCGGTCGAGCAGCGCGTAATCCGCGCGCGCCAGGCGCTCGCAGAAACGCTCGCGGAAAACCCCGCCGCGCCCCGTGACGTGATCCTCGCCCTGGCCAAGGACGCGGACTTGGTGGCTGCTCCGATCCTAACGCTATCGGATATTCTGACGGCCGAAGAAATGATCGCGATCATCTACGATCAGGCCAGCCTCGTGAAAATGGCGGCCATCGCCGATCGCCGGCGCGTCCCCCCGATGTCTGCCTGGCGCTGATCGAGCGCGGCGACGCGGACACCGCAAATCACCTACTTAGGAATCCGGGCGCCGACATCTCCGAGCCGGGGCTGCATCGCATTGTCGACCGCCACGGCGAGCTCTACGACGTTCAGTCAAGTCTCGTGGCCCGGGCAGCGCTGCCGGCCTCGGTCATTGAGCGCGCTGTCGCGGCGGTGTCTTTTGATCTGGTCGCGCGGCTTGTCGAGCGCCACAAGATTCCTGTTGCGGCCGCTGGAAAGCTGGCGCTGGCGACGCGGGAGCGGGCGACCCTCGGCCTGACCAGCGGGTTACCGCTGGATAGCATGCGGAGCTTGGTCGAGCAGCTCATGGCTGGCGGCAGGCTGACGTCTTCGTTATTGCTGCGCAGCCTTTGTCTCGGCAACCTCGATTTCACGATTTACGCGATTGCCATCCAGAGCCGGCTGAGTATCGACTATGCGCGCAGCCGTTTGATGGAAGGCGACAATCTCAAACTTAGGGAGCTCTGGCTGGGCGCGGAACTGCCGGCAAGACTTCTGCCGGTCGCCAAGGCAGCGATCGCCATCATGAAGGATACCTCGATCGAGGGCATGAAGTGGGATGTCGCCTTCTATCGTCGCTGCATCGTCCAGCGATTGATCACGGGGGTCGCCGATTTGAGTTCCGAATTCAGCGACGACGACATCAAGGAACTTCTGGCCGAAGCCACAGGTGGCGATGTCCAGCTGCAGGATTTTGTTCCCGACGGCGCGCGCGCAACGGCCTAAGCGGCCGGCCTTTCGCGACCAGCGGCGAATTCACAGATTTTGCGATCCGTGGTATCCCTTTTCAGGGGCTTTTGCGGAGCGAGTCCCTGACGAATACTGGCTCTTTTAATGGGGTGCCGACTCATGAAATTTAGCAGCTTGGCTTTGTTGACGGCGCTGTTCGCGGCTTGGCCTTCGGTCGCCGCCGAATCCCTCGCGCAGGCGGATACCACCACCGCGCCGCGATTTGGATCCTGGGGCTTCGACCTCCTGGGGCGCGATACCGCCGCCAAGCCCGGTGACGATTTCTTTCGTTTCGCCAACGGCACCTACGTCGATCGTACCGAGATTCCACCCGACCGCGTCCGCTTCGGAGTCTTCGACGCCCTCAGGAAGCTGTCCGAGGAGCGCGTTCACGCGATTCTCGAGGAGGCGGCAGCTAAAGGCGGCGCGAAAATCGGCGAATTCTACAAAGCCTACATGGACCAAGCCCGCATCGGGGCGCTTGGCATTGTCCCGCTCGAGGCGGACCTCGCTGGTGTCCGATCGGCGAAGACCCGGGAAGACATCGCCGCGCTCATGGGTGATCGAAGCGGATTCCGCCGGGCGATTTTCAATGTCGGCATCGACGCCGACAGCAAGGACCCCGCGCGCTACGCGGTGGAGTTATCCAGCGACGGCATGGGCTTGCCTGACCGGGACTACTACCTGAAGTCGTCCTTCGCGCCGATCAAGGAAAAATATCAGGCCTACATCGCCGAAATGCTGACTCTGGCCGCGTGGCCCGATCCGGCCGCACGCGCCGCGGAAATCGTCGCGTTTGAATCCAAAATGGCCGAGGCCAGCTGGGAACGCGCCGCGCTCCGCGATCGCGATACCACCTACAACCCCATGACTGAGTCTGAGCTGCAAAGCACTGCGGCGGGTTTTGACTTCAAACGCTTTTTCGCGGCCGCCGATCTGGGCAATGTCGGCCGGTTCGTGGTCGCCGACAATACGGCTTTCCCAAAGAAGGCCGCGATATTCTCCAGCACGCCAGTGGAGTCCCTCAAGGCTTGGCTCGCTTTCAATATCGTCGATGCCGCCGCCCCGGTGCTGCCAGAGCGCTTCGTTACGGCGCGGTTCGAGTTCCGCGATAAGACCCTCGCCGGTCAACCCGAGCTCGCCCCGCGCTGGCATCGAGCGGTCACCGCCACGGATCGTGCGCTCGGCGAGGACGTGGGCCAGGAATATGTGAAACAGCATTTTCCGCCGGAATTCAAACGCCAAATGGTTGGGCTCGTCGACAATATCAAGACCGCCTTCGGCGCGCGGTTGGAGCGGCTCGATTGGATGAGCCCCGCGACCAAGCAGCGGGCGCGGAAAAAGCTGGCCCGCTTCACCGTCAAGATCGCCTACCCCGATCGCTGGCGCGACTACAATGATCTCAAGGTCGATCCCGCCGACCTCTACGGCAATGTCAAACGCGCGCGCAGCTTCGACTGGCACTATCGGTTGGCGCGGCTGGATAAACCCGTGGACCGGGGCGAGTGGGGCATGACGCCGCAAACCGTCAACGCCTATTACAATGCAACGCTAAATGAGATTGTCTTTCCGGCAGCGATCCTACAGCCGCCGTTCTTCGACCCCCAGGCCGACGCGGCGATCAACTACGGCGCTATCGGTGGCGTCATCGGCCATGAACTAAGTCACGGCTTTGACGATCAGGGCCGCAAGTCCGACGACACCGGCCGGCTGAACGATTGGTGGACGGCAGAGGACGCGACCAAGTTTGACGCCCGCGCCAAGGACCTGGCCGGACAATACTCGGCCATGGAGCTGCTGCCCGGCGAGAACATCAACGGTCAACTGACTTTGGGCGAAAACATCGGCGACCTCGGTGGCCTTAACCTCGCCCTCGAGGCATTCCATATTTCGCTGAAGGGCAAGCCGGCGCCGGCGCTTGAGGGCGTCACCGGCGATCAGCGCGTATTTCTGGCATGGGCGCAGGTGTGGCGGGGCAAGTCGCGCGACGAGGCGCTGCGGCAACAGCTTCACACCGATCCGCACTCGCCGATCATGGCGCGCGTCAACGGCGTCGTGCGCAATATCGATGCCTGGTATCAGGCCTTCGGCGTAAAGCCTGGCGACAAACTTTATCTCGCGCCAGGCGATCGCGTGCGGATCTGGTAGGGGTCCGTCCGCCCGCGTGGACCCTA
>SHVO01000007.1 GCA_009694245.1 Rhodospirillaceae bacterium
CGGATGGGCCTATTTTTTTTGCCTTAGGACGCGGCTGCCGGCGGCGGGGCGTGGGCGTCAGGCGCCGGCGGTTGAGCCGTGGCGCTCGCTGCAGCTTCAGCGGCCGCCGCGGCAGCCTTGGCCTCACGCTCGCGGCGATTGGCTTCACGGACCTTGGCTTTAGCGGCGTTGCTGGCACGCCGCTGGGCGATGACCACGGCCTTCTCAAGTTCGGCTTCGGTACACAGCCCCAATGTCACGGGATTCTGCGGCTTGATATTGGCGGCGTTCCAGTGAGAGCGATCGCGCACGCTGAGAATTGTCGGCTTAGTCGTTCCGATAAGCCGGCTAAGTTGCGCGTCGGTCAAATCCGCATGATGCTTTAGCAACCAGGAAATGGCATCGGGCCGGTCCTGCCGCTTGGACACTGGCGTGTAGCGTGCGCCTTTGGCGCGCGCGCGCGGAATCGGAATGTCGGTCTTGGTCATCTTGAGTTTGAATTTCGGATCGGCCTGCGCCTGATCGAGTTCTTCCTGCGTGAGTTGCCCATTGGTGATCGGGTTCGCGCCGACAATGCCCACGGCAACCTCGCCATCGGCAATCGCCTGAACCTCGAGCTCGTGCATACCGGTGAAATCCGCGATTTGGTCAAACGACAGCGCGGTGTTTTCCACCAGCCAGACGGCCGTTGCCTTCGGCATTAGAGGCAGCGACATAGTTTTATTCCTTTCGGATTTGAAGGCGGCCCGCGCCAGGGGCGCGGGCGAAGCGGCAAAGCCACACCACCCAGCCCCGAGGAAGGCAACGGGGCCGGACCGCAAATATTGTGAGGGTATATATCGGGTTTCCGGCTGCGGGGTCAAACCGTTACGCCAAAATTCTCCTAAAATATTGAAGTATTTAGCTATTAAAGCCCGTGGTGAGGATAATTTTGCCAATATGGCGGCTGGTTTCCATATGCCTGTGGGCTGCGGCCGCCTCGGCAAGGGGTAGGCAGAGATCGATCACGGGATTAACCGCGCGCCGGTCGAGAAGCGGCCATACATGGCGGGAGAGGGCTTCGGCTAGGTCGCCCTTGAACTGGGAGTCCCTGATCCGCAAGGTGGAGCCGGTCAAGGTGAGGCGCTTGAGCATGACCGGTACGAGATCGATCTCGGTCTTTGAGCCTTCGAGAAAGGCGATATTCACCAAACGCCCATCAGCCTTCAGGCTGCGGATGTTTCGGGCGACATAGCTCCCACCGACCATGTCGAGGATGACGTCGGCGCCTTTGCCGGGCGCCTTCGCGCGAATCTCCTCGGCGAAATCAGTTGTGCGGTAATTGATGGCAAGATCGGCACCGAGTTTCAGACACGCGTGGCACTTTTCGTCGCTCCCCGCCGTCGTGATCACGAACGCGCCGAAGGCCTTGGCGAGTTGAATGGCCGTGGTGCCGATGCCGCTGGTGCCGCCGTGGACCAGAAATATCTCGCCGCTTTTGAGTCCTCCGCGTTCGAAGACATTGTGCCAGACCGTGAAAAAAGTTTCCGGCAGCGCGGCGGCTTCGACGGCGGTGAATCCGCGGGGAAATCTCAAACAGTTCCGTGAAGATGCCGTCGCATATTCGGCGTAGCCCCCGCCGTTGACGAGCGCGCAGACCCGTTCGCCGATGCTCGGTGACGTAACGCCGGCCCCGAGCGCAATCACGGTCCCGGCAACTTCGAGGCCGGGCACCTCGGAGGCGCCGGGCGGCGCGGGATAAAGCCCCATGCGCTGCAAGACGTCGGGCCGGTTCACGCCGGCGGCGGCCACGGCGATCAAGACTTCGCCGGACTTCGCCACCGGCACGGGGCGCTCCGCCGGCACGAGTTGTTCCGGCCCGCCCGGGGCCTTGATTTCAATACAGCGCATGGAGGTAGGCGTGATCATGGCGTATTGTATAAAGCGTCGGTGAAAGAGCGTCCACCGGAGCACGGAAAATGGATATTGAAGAACTCGATCCAATCAAGAAGAAGCCGGTCAAGAAGGATCTCGGCCGAATGTCGGTCGGCGATTTAAAGGAATATATTGCCGAGATGAAATCCGAGATCGCTCGGGCCGAAGCCGCCATCGAGTCTAAGGGCAAAGCGCGGACGGGGGCGGAATCGTTCTTCAAGTCGTGAGCCGATTGCGTGCGCTGCTTGCGGCGTGGTTCGATGCCGAGAACGCGAGGCCTTAGGTAACACCCATGAGCCGAACGGCAAAAACATTCGCTGCGGTGCTGATTGTCACAATGGCCGTCATTGCCGGCGTGTTTCTCAGGCATGCCGTGGAAGAGCCCCGAGGGGTGAGTGTCTCGCCGGCCGTCAAGCCGTTCTCGCTGACCGATCAGAGCGGCCGGCCGGTGACCGAAGCCAGCTATCGCGGGCGGTGGCTATTGCTGTTTTTCGGCTTTATCCGCTGCCCCGACGTCTGCCCAACTTCGATGCTCTATGCCGCCGATCTGTTGAAGGCTCTGGGCGCTGAGGCTCGGAATCTCCAAATTGCATTCGTGACCGTCGATCCCGAGCGCGATACGCCCGCGGTTTTGCGCGACTATCTGGCGAATTTTGATCCGCGACTTGCCGGTCTGACCGGATCGCCGGAGCAGATTTCCGCGGTGACCAAGGCATTCGGCGCCTACTACGCCAAGCGCGCGCTTGAGGGCTTAGACGACTACACAATGGACCACAGCACGGCGTTTTATCTTGTCAACGCCGACGGGAAATTCCAAAGGGCATTTGCGCTGAACGACGACAGCGATGGATTGACCGATGAACTGCGCGCGGCCATGTCGGCGGCTTCACCGGCGCAAAAAGAGTAAATCGATGTATAGGACAGTCTTGGCGGCAACATGCATTATCCTGACTGGCGGGGCCGCCCTGGCTGCCGACGCCCCCGCTGCTGACGCCCGGGCGGCAATTGTCGTCACTCATGCCTGGGTCAGGGCGTCGCTCGGGCAATCACCGACGACGGCAGCGTACTTGAGGATCGAGAACCGCGGCGCAACGGAAGATCGATTGCTTGCCGTAGCGACGCCGGCGGCCGCAACCGCTCATCTTCATGAAAGCGTCGCGAAGGATGGGATCATGCGGATGCAGGCGGTAAATTCTCTGGGCATCAAGCCCGGCCAGTCAATCGAGCTGGCACCGGGCGGCCTGCACATCATGATGATGGGCCTAAAATCGCCCCTGAAGGTGGGTCAGACGATCCCGGTCAAGGTGCGGTTTGAAGGGGCCGGGGAGATCGAGGTCGATGCGGAGGTCAGGGGTCTGGATGATGCCAGGTAGCTTCGACCAGAGCCGACAGTGTCGCAGGAAGGCCGAGCGGAAACGACCTAAAGGTCAGCCAAAACCTCATACTGAATGGCTGCTGACATGAAAGTCCGTTGAAGCCTGAGTTAGGCACCTCAAGAGGTTCCGTCGGCGGCAGCCAGGCGCCTTTTATTGTATTTAGTCGCGTTGACCGCGCCCTGCGAACGTCCTTTCCGGAATAACGTCCACGGTTGCCAGGTGTTGCCAACCTTGCCAATTATTAACATCAATTAATAACACAAAAGCCCCGCCATTGCCTGGCGCGGCTACTAGATATTGTGGTCTGGGTGATTTTGTGGCGAAACGCCGGCCGCGGCAGCGTCTTAGGTCTTTTGTGCGCCGAAGCCCTTGAAACGCTTGTTGAATTTCGCGAGCTGGCCGCCGGCATCATTTAGCCGATGGACGCCCGTCCAAGCGGGGTGGGTTTTCGGGTCGATTTCAAGGCGCATGGTGTCCCCCGGCTTGCCATAGGTACTGCGGGTCTTGAATTCGCTGCCGTCGGTCATGACCACGGTAATTTCGTGGTAATCCGGGTGACCGTCTTTCTTCATGGCACGCCTCAATAAATTGCACGGAATGACTGGCCGAAACGGCCGCCTCGCGAAGGGTGCCTTCCTGGAAGGCGCCCCTTGGAGAAGGCGGGTGTATACCGGCTTCGTTCTCGGCCCGCAAGATGGCGGGCGTCTTGCGGGCCGACAATTCTTACGAGCTGAATTCAACTAATACTATTGTATCAAGGATAATAAAACCAAGCCGTGTCTGGATGGTTGAAGCCCCGGGACCCTGGCTGAATTTTCGGTTACCGGATTGATACGTGATCCGCCTTGAGTGCGAGCGGTTCGTAAGTTAGGTCAACTACCCCACAGGTCAGTAGGTTCGGTCTGGTTGGGGGCCAGGTCGCCGGGGATTCCTGGCTTTAACCCATGTCAAATCGGCGACGCTAGGAATCTCTCGGTATGTTTTCGATCCGCCTTTCGACCCACCTGTTGGCCGGCACCGCCATGGCGTTGGCATTAAACGCTCCGGTATTTGCAGCTCAGCAGGCTGAGGAAAAAGCCGAGCAGGCCGCCGATCCAGATCCTCAACAGGTCTTAAGTGCTCCCGATAGCAAACAGATCCCGACGATCACGGTGGAAGGGCAAGCGTTTGGCGACTTCAAGGTCGAAAAGTCCGGCATCGCAAAGCTGACGGAACCGTTACGCGATGTGCCGCAGTCCATCAGCACGGTGTCGCGCGAAGTCATTGAACAGCGCGGCGTGACCAACTTGAACGATGCCTTTCGCAATGTCCCCGGAATCACGTTGGGCGCGGGCGAATTCACTTGGCAGGGCAACAATCCCAACATCCGCGGATTCAACTCGCGGTCAGACATGTTCCTCGACGGCATGCGCGATTTCGGCAGTTACAGCCGCGATCCGTTCAATACCGAATCCGTCGAGGTGCTGCAGGGTCCGGCGTCCATGGTTTTTGGACGTGGCTCGACGGGTGGTGTTGTCAACCAGGTGACAAAGCAGCCGACCCTTGATTCCGACATTGTCGGCGCGCTCAATTTTGGCACGGACACGACCAAGCGCGTGACCGCCGACATCAACCAGCCGCTGCCGGAGTTGGGCGACGGCGGCGCCGTGCGTTTGAATGTCATGGGCCATGACGGTGAAATGGCGGGGCGCGACGGCGGCAAGACTGCCCGGTACGGCTTCGCGCCGAGTCTCGCACTTGGCTTGGATACGCCGACCCGCCTCACGCTCAATTACCTCCACCAGACCGCAAACGACGTGCCGGATTACGGCCTGCCTTGGTTTGGGACGAGTGTCGCGGAAGTTCCGCGCAAAAACTTTTACGGTTTTAGCAGCGATTACTCGAAGACCACGGCCGATATCGTAACGGCAAAGGTTGATCATGATTTCAGCGATGATCTAGAGCTGCATTCGCAGCTTCGCTACGCGCACTACACGCGATCGTCCAGGATCGCCGAGCCGTTAATCGCCGCGACCATTCCAACGACGATGCCCATTGCCAACGTTACGGTTATACGCAACATGTACACCGGGCGCAGCGCCGAGGATTTCTTGAATGCTCAGGCAGACGCCACGATCAAGTTCGTGACTGGGCCGTTGCAGCATGCCGTTGTCGCCGGGCTCGAACTGGGGCGCGAGCGCTCAGCTCCGTTCTTCGGCTTTGCTCAAGGCGTGCCCAGCACCAATCTACTGACCCCTTCGATCGATCAGATATTCTCTTCGACCGGGACCCCGCCGACGATTATTTCCGACACCACCGGCGATAGCGTCGGTGTTTTCGCGCTCGACACAGTCAGATTTGACGAGATGTTCCAAGTCATCGGTGGCTTGCGCTGGGACAGCTTCAGAGTCGATTACAGCGCCGACCGCTACAACACATCCACCGGCGCGATTGCCAGCTCTGAAGCCATCGTTCATGTCGATAGGGAATTCAGCTATCGGGCGGCGGCGGTTTTCAAGCCGATGCCGGAGGGCACGATCTATTTCGGATTTGGCACGTCGTTCAATCCCTCAGCGGAGTCACTGACCTTCTTGGTCAATGCCCGCAACTTCAACATTGGCAACGCGTTTCTTGAGCCGGAAGAGAACCGCACCTTCGAACTGGGCACCAAGTGGGATTTGATGGACGGGAAACTGTCCGCGAATGCCGCCGTGTTCCGCATCGTTAAGGAAAACGCGCGCGTACCCAATCCGACGACACCAGGTTTCAATACCTTGGGAGGCACACAGCGCGCCCAAGGTTTTGACGTCGGCGTCACAGGTTCTTTGACCCACAGCTGGCAGGTGACGGCGGGTTATGTCTATCTTGACACAGCAGTGACCAAATCGGTTGCCGGGGCGGCGCCGGTTGGAGCGCCGCTACTTTTCGCGCCAAAAAGTGCCTTCTCGTTCTGGACCTCGGTTCTCGTAACCGATAAGATTCAATTGGGTACGGGAGGACAGTTCTCTGGCCGACGTTTCGCGACAAATACCGAGCCGATCAAATCCGTCCCGGGCTACTGGACCTTCGACGCCATGGGTAGATACCTTTGGTCCGGCTACGTGAGTTTTAAGCTCAACCTGACCAACCTGACGGACAAATACTATTATGACGCGATCCATCCCTGGCACGTGATCCCCGGTGCCGGTCGGACCGCGACGTTCGCGATTAATTTGCATTACTAGAGCAGCGACATGTTAATCCAGATTCCGAAGGTCCTGACTGCCGAGCAGATCGGCGAGTGTCGCGCTGTGCTTGACAAGGCCGAATGGGTCGACGGGCGCAATACCGCCGGCTACCTATCGCAGCGCGTCAAGGACAACCAACAGGTTCCTGATACCCATCCGATCGGTCGTCAGCTCGGCGAAATGATCCTCAAGGTTTTGGAGAAGCACTCCCTTTTCACGTCGGCCGCCTTGCCGCTGAAAGTTGTGCCGCCGCTGTTCAACCGCTACAGCGGCAATCAAAATTACGGTCGCCACATCGACGGCGCCATACGACCGGTGACCGGCACACCGCATCGCGTGCGCACTGACTTGTCGGCGACCTTGTTTCTGACTCAACCTGAAGACTATGACGGCGGTGAGTTAGTGATCGAAGACACGTTCGGGCAGCGTCGCGTCAAGCTGCCGGCGGGCGACATGGTGTTGTATCCCGGAACCAGCGTGCATCGCGTTGAACCCGTGACGCGCGGCACGCGCCCCGCTTCATTTTTTTGGATCCAAAGCATGGTGCGCGAGGACAGCCAGCGCACCATGCTCTTTGAGCTCGACAATTCCATCCAGCACTTGGGCCGCGACGTGCCGCAGCATCCCGCCGTGGTCCAATTGGCTGGACTCTATCACAATTTGCTGAGACGTTGGGCGGACAGTTAGGTTTCGATGACAGTGCGCTTGACGAGATTCGGTGCCCTGTCACTGAAATCAAGGCGAGGATGTGGTGGCGGTCGCGCAGTTTCCGCGCCACCCAGTCCCGACTGCGGCAGTTATTCCGGCCTCCGTGGACGAGCAATAGCGGCGGCGCGCTCGCTTTGCCCCAGTCGGGGTAATGCAGCCGCCGCCGCTACGAGAAATAGGACTACGAGGTGGGGCCAAGCTGTGACGAAGTCATTGCGGCTTTTCGCAAGGGATATTCGCAGGACGCCAAGGCCGCCACGTCGGCGCGCCGTCCCTGCCGGATCGCCGCCGAGGGCAGGGGCGGGTTACCGCTGATCGAGTTTGAGCTCGATGCGCCGGTTGCGCGAGCGGGCGGACCCTGAGGCGCCGGACTCGATGGGCTGGAACTCACCAAATCCGGCGGCGGCCAGGCGTTCGGCCGGCACGCCCTGCGTGGCCAGAAACTTCACCACCGAAATGGCGCGGGCTGCCGACAACTCCCAATTCGAGCGGAACAGTGCCGTCGCGATCGGTACCGTGTCGGTGTGTCCGTCGATGCGCAGAATCCAGTTCAGTTCGGGTGGAATGTCCTTGGAAATATCCAATAGGGTGCTGGCGAGTTGCGTGAGCTGGCGCTGACCGTCAAGGCCGAGGTCCGCCGAGCCCGAGGCGAACAGCACCTCCGACTGGAAGACAAACCGATCGCCGACGACGGTGACGCCGGGCCGTGCGCCCAAAATGTCGCGCAGCCGCCCGAAAAACTCGGACCGGTACCGTTGGAGCTCCTGAACCTTGCCGGCCAGAGCCCGGTTCATCCGGCGGCCGAGATCGGAAATCTGTGCCTTCTGTTCAGCCGTGAGCCGATCGGAAGCATCCAGCGTCGCTGAAAGCCGCTCCAACTCAAGCCGCAAATCCTCGAGTTGCTGGCTCATCAGCGCGGCTTGGGCCTGCGCCTCCGCGGTCAACGCCCGCTCCTTGGCGATATCGCCATCGCTTCTCGCGGCCTTTGCCCCAAGTTCCGCCACCTGTTTTTCCAGGCCGGCCTTCAAGGCCTCGATAGCCCTGACACTTTGATGAAGGGCCGCCAGTTCTTGCGTCTGCTTGGCAATGGCCTGACGATCTCGCTCCGCGATTTGGGCGGCGGCGGCGAGGGAACTCTGCAACTTGGCGGACTCGGTGGTCTTATCCTGAAGGCGCGCGGTCAAATCGGCGTTGTCAGATCTCACCTGACCCAAGATTTCCATTTGTTGGTTGGCGGATTGCAGGTCACTCGACAAGCGGCCGATGGTCAGCTCAAGATCCGCGCGCGCCTTGCGTTCAAGGTTCAGCATGTCCCCGATCTGAGCGACCTGTTTGTTGAGGGATGCGAGAGCCTGATCGCGACCCGTCAGCGCTTGGCCGAGGTAGAACTGCCCGACGACGAAAACCAGCAGGACAAAGATGATGATGATCAGCAATGTCGAAAGCGCGTCGACCCAACCCGGCCAGATGTCGACGGTACGTCGCGCGCGGCGGGCGAATGCGGCCACGTTGCCCTCTATTCGCCGTCGTCGCCCGGCGAGCCGTCACGGGCGGCGGCAACGGTCTTGGCCAGGAGTTTGATCTCGTTTCGAAGCTCACGCACACTTTCGCTGCGCCCGGTTTCCAGCGCCGACGCCAGTCGCGCAAGGCCGGCGTCTATATTTCGAATGTGGGAGCGGGTGGATTCATCCACGCCCGATGGCGCCGTGCTTGGGGTCGACAACGTCGCGGCCACGTCACCCATGCTCCGCAACAATGGGCCAAGGTCGCGTTGCGTTTCGGCGACGCGCAAGAGGACTTGCTGCTGGGTCTTCATGTGATCGGCAAACAGCGAAAGTTTGGCGTTCAGCTCAGCTATCTGATCATTGCCCGCGGCGCGGGTCTGCTCGCCGCGCGCCATGATGTTCTGCAGTTCCTGTAAACTCTCGGCGGTTTGTTCGAGAAGCGCCTCGGTATAAGCCGAAACGCCTTGCTCGCCGTCGCCGGGGCCGGTTCCGGAGGAAAGTCGGGTTAAGCCCGACAGCCATTCCTCAAGTTCGTTATAAAAGGCGTTTTGTGCCTGACCGGCTTGGAGATCAAAAAACCCAAGTACAAGTGATCCGCCAAGCCCAAACAGCGACGAGGCGAAGGCAGTGCTCATACTCGCGAGCGGCGCTTCCAATCCCGTTTTCATGGCCGTGAACATCACCGCCATGTCGTCGCTATCGACGGTCAGCGTGCTGATGACATTGCTGATCGCTCCGATGGTGCCTAGAAGCCCCCAAAACGTGCCGAGCAGGCCAAGAAAGATACAAAGTCCTGTGAGGTAGCGCGCTAGGTCGCGGCTTTCCTCCAATCGCGCGCCGATGCCATCCAATAACGTGCGCATGACCGGGGCGCTGAGTGTGATCCGCCCACTGCCGCCGCCGGCTGTATTGGTTCTGGCGCGCTTCGCCTCGAGCATGCGGGCCATGGGCGAGAGCAGACGCAATTCTCCGTCGCTGGAGGAAACCGGCATTTCACCGAAGGGTCGGCTGGTGTCGGCGCCGTCACTGCGGAAGTTTTCGATCCATTTCGCTTCGGGGCCCAGCAGGATCACCTGCCGGAAATTGAGGATGATGCCGGCGATGATGATTCCAAAGATAAATCCGTTGAGCAGGGGATTGACCATAAAGATCGGCGCGAGCGTCTGAGCGATGAATGCCAAGCCGACGCCGACCACCACCAGAAACGCTACCATGCGTGTGAGATAGGTTTTGGTATCTGTCATGGAATCCTTGTTTGCGCGCTAGAGCATTATCCGGCGAAGTGGGTACCGGTTCGCCGCAGATAATGCGACCAAATCAATAATCTAGAGGCGCAGCCAATTCAATGTAATGTCATCGCGCTTTAGGGTCGCGATCAGCCAAGCGAGCGCACTATTTTACTAAGATTACGGCATCCCCGTGGCGCGGCTGTCAGCAGGTCGTGGCGTCCGCCTAACGCCGCATGGTGATGGCATCGACGCGATCAGGCGCGCCGTCGCCGGCGAGTTTACCGAGCGCGCGCACGTCAATTCGCGTTGATTCTACGCCTGCGGCTAGGAGTTAGCTTCTAACATTCACGGCACGCTCTGTCGATAAGCGCCGCGACCGACTGACGCTCTTCTCCGGATCGGAGGCGAATGCCACCAACTGCACGCGCAAGGCGGCATCGGCCTTCAAGCGCGCGGCTAAGGTTTTCAATCCGGCGGCGGCGTCGGCGGGCACGTCGGGAACCCCAACGCGAAAGGCGATAGTGAATGTGTCGGGCGACGTTTGAACCGTTGTCGGCGCGAGAGCCGCGGTCTTGGCTTCCCCAGACTTGCTGGTTTCAACCTTGCTCGTTTCAGCGTTGCTCGCTTCGGTCTTGCTCGTTTCCGCCGTGGTCTCGACGGCCCTGGTCTCGGGCGGTGCCGGGGGTCTTTCCGCGGGCGCCTGAACGCCCGCCGACGGTGGGAGCACGGCGACTTTGGTTTCCTGCGGCGGCTGCGTTAGGAGTGAACGCGGCGCGCCAGCGGGCGGAGGCGGTGTCGGCGGAGCCGCAGCGGTTTGCGGCAAGGCCGTCGGGGCGGGTTTAGCTGTCGCAGCAGGGGCCGGAGTTGCCGCGGCGGTTTGGGCCGGGGCCGCCGACGTAGGGGCTGTGGCTGTCGGGGGGGTGGTTATGACCCTTGGCGCGGCCTCGGTCAGCCGCGGGGTTCTAACCGGGGCAACCGGCTTGGGCGCCGAGGCCGTCCGCAGGCTCGGCGGAGGCCGCAGTTTCACCATTACATTCTTTTGCGGCGCGATCAGCGTCGGGGCAACGCCGGCGGGTGGGCGTAGGACGAGCGGGGCCTCGTCGAAAAGTTCACCACCGCCCAGTGGGATAAGGAGCGCCGGCGAGCGGGCGAGGGATTCCAAAACGCTATAATCGACCAGAACGCCGCCGAAGGAGTTGACCCCCAGGGTTTTCGCGCCCAGGAGGGACCGTCCGCCCGGACTCGCGGGTTTGGCGTTGGGCTCGGCGTCGGCCCACGCCCGGGTGGAGTTGCTGGCAGTCAGACCCACGAGGCCCAGAACCGCCACGGTCGGTAACAGGCCATTCCGCAGCCGCCAGCGCATCGAGTTTTTCACTGTCGTCTCCACCGCAGACTTAGGCGGCCGCGTCGTCAGCCGACGCGACCACGCGAACGCGTACAAAGCCTTTGAAATGTCGCGGCTTTGCGCGTCTTCTTCCACCCTGAACGTACAACATGCGGTTTAGTCCGCACAACGAGATTGAGGCGAAGACAGGTATTAAAAGGTGTGAGCGAAAAGGCCGGCGCCATACAGCTTAAGTGCTTCAGGCAGCCGCGAGAAGATCGAAAAGTTGTTTATGAACCTTGGGGTTAGCGGCTAAGACGTCGCCGCTGGCCATGAAATTCTTGCCGCCGTCGATCTCCGTGATAAAGCCGCCCGCCTCACGGACCAGGATGACCCCCGCGGCGATGTCCCACGGCTTGAGACCGGTTTCCCAAAAACCGTCGCAGCGCCCGGCTGCGACGTAAGCGAGGTCGAGGGAGGCGGTGCCCATCCGCCGTACGCCTGCGACCGCATCCATGACGCGCTCAAGCTGCTTTAGGTAAGGCTTGTGGCCGGGTCGCCCGTGGAAGGGAATTCCGGTGGCGATAACGCAGTTGGTGAGCATGTTCCGCGCCGACACACGTAAGCGTTTGTCGTTGAGGAATGCGCCCTTGCCCTTCTCAGCATAAAACATTTCGTCGGTGATCGGATTGAATACCAGGCCGGCGATAATCTCGCCGTCCATCTCCAAGCCGATCGAAATGGCGAAGTGGGGAATCCCGTGCAGGAAATTGGTGGTGCCATCGATCGGATCGATGATCCAACGGTGGTGCTTGTCCTGGCCCGCGACCTCACCACCTTCTTCCATCAGAAAGCCGAACCGCGGCCGGGCCTTGGCCAGCTCAAGGCGCAGAACTTTCTCTGCCTTCAGGTCGGCGGCGCTGACAAAATCGCTGGGGCCTTTTTGCGAAACCTGGAGCTGCTCGACTTCACCGAAGTCCCGCTTCAGCGACCGGGCTGCTTTCTGGGCCGCGCCGGTCATCACCGTCCATAGGGCCGAGCGCAACGCCATGGTGGGAAGTCCTTATTTTGCGCGTTCGACGTAGGATACGTCCTCGGTATTGACGACAATTTTCGTGCCCGCCTCGATGAACGGCGGGATGAGGATCTTGAGGCCGTTTTCCAAAAGGCCCGGCTTATAGGAGGAGGCAGCGGTTTGCCCCTTCACGACCGGATCGGCTTCGACGATCTTCAAGATCACCGTTCCCGGAAGTTTTAGCGCAACCGGAACGCCTTCGATGAAGTTGACACTGACCTCCATGTTGTCCTGGAGAAAGGCCGCCTGTTCGCCGATCAGTTCCGCCGAGAGGCTAAACTGCTCATAGTTCGACGTGTCCATGAACGTGAACATGTCGCCGTCCTTGAACAGGTACTGGCAGTCCAGTTCACGGACCTCTAATCGCTCGACGGTATCCTGCGTACGCCAACGGGTCTGGCTCTTGTTGCCGCCGGCCACATCGCGCATTTCCACTTGAATGAAGGCGCCGCCCTTGCCCGGCTGGAGAAGCTGGATCTTGAGCACACTCCATTGCTTGCCTTCGAACTCAATGACCATGCCGCCGCGGATCGAGTTCGCTGGAATCTTCATAACAGACGCCTGTTTGCTGGCTGGATGTCGTTGGGGGAGCTTGGAAAGCGCGGCGCTTGTATCAGGTTGCCCTCGCGGTGGCAACCGCCGCAGCGCCCGCACAGCCGCAGTTTTAGACACTTTATTAGGGCTTGGTGGCGTTTCGCCGATGGTCTAACAGGGCCCATGACCGAGACATCCTTCCGGCCCCGTGAACATGCCTGGTGGCATCCTGAACGCCTCGCCCAGCGCCGGCCCTATCTCGACGTGCGGCGGGCCGCGATCAAGGCCGTTCGCGCCTACTTTCAGGCTGAGGGTTTTGTCGAGGTGGAAACGCCCGCAATCCAGATCTCGCCCGGCATCGAGCGCCATATACGGCCGTTTACGACGTCGCTGCGCGCCCCCTTCGACGAACCGGCGGCCGCGGGTTTGCCCCGGTTCCTGCACACCTCGCCGGAGTTCGCCATGAAAAAGCTCATGGCCGGCGGCATGACCAAGATCGTCCAGCTCTGTCACGTGTGGCGCGACGGCGAACGCAGTGCCCTGCATCATCCTGAATTCACCATGCTGGAGTGGTACCGCGTTGGTGCCGATTACGGCGTGCTCATGGCCGACTGCGAGGCCTTGATGCGCGCGGTTGCCAGAGGCGCCGAACGGACACTTCAACAAGGGGAACTGCTGCGCTGGCAAGGGCGAGTTTGCGATCCGGCCAAAGCCGCCGAACGGCTCACTGTCCACGAGGCATTCGCGCGTTATTCTGGCATCGATTTGCTGGCGACGATTGGCGACCCGACACGCCCCGCACCACCGCCGGCGCCTTTGCAGTCGGCCGCGAGCAAGAACGGCGTAAAGGCGAGTGAGAGTGACAGCTGGGAGGATGTGTTCTTCCGGGTCATGCTTGAGCGCGTTGAGCCTCAGCTTGGGATCGGAGCGCCGACAATCCTTTGTGAATATCCGGCGAACCTCGCGGCCCTCGCACGGCGCAAGCCGAGTGATGCCCGCGTCGCCGAACGCTTCGAGATCTACGCCTGCGGCGTCGAGTTGGCCAACGCTTTCTCCGAACTGACCGATCCCATCGAACAGCGACTGCGTTTCGCGCACGACCGCGCGCTTCACGCCGAGCTTTATGGAACGGCGCCGCCGCTGGATGAGGATTTTCTCACGGCCGTGGCGCAGCTGCCGCCCTGCGCCGGCGCCGCGCTCGGCTTTGACCGGCTGGTGATGCTGGCGGCGGGCGCTTCGGACATCACCGACGTGCTTTGGGCGCCGGTGGTGTAGACCGATTTTCCGCAGTCGAGGCCGTCACGCGCCACGCAATTTTCTGAAAGTCGCATTGAAATCCCGCACGGCCGCTGCCGGCCCGTGGTTGAAATTCCAAACCCCGCTGCAGACGGCAACGAAGTCGGCGCCGGCCTTGACCACGGCTTCGCAGTTCTCGACCGTGAGACCGCCGATGGCGACGCACGGGACGTTGGTGGTCTCGGACCAAATCTCGACCATCTCCAAATCGACCGGCGTGATGTCTTTCTTGGTGGCCGAGGGGAAAATGGCGCCGAAGGCCACGTAGTCGGCGCCGGCGTCGGCCGCTTCCATGGCGAGATGGCGGGAGTCTTTGCAGGTAACGCCCACCGTCGCATCGGGACCGACGATCCGGCGCGCTTCGGCGTAGGGCATATCGTCGGGGCCAACATGGACGCCATCGCAGCCCAATTGCGCGGCGAGGTCGGGCCGGTCGTTGAGAATCAGAGCGACATCATGCTTGTGACAGACCGGCATGAGCAATTTGACTGCTGCGGAAATAGTGGCGTCGTCCACATCCTTGAGGCGGAGCTGCACGCAGGCGACATCGCCGGCCGCGAGAGTCTCGTCAAGGACGCTCCCAAAGCCGGCTAGGTCAGGAATCTTCTCTGGCGTAATCAAGTAGAGCCGGCAGCCGGTTTCGGATGACACGCGCGGCCCTTTTACTCGTCCTTGCCCTTGTAGATGTCGATCAACTTGCCGAGGAGATTGATGGCCTCGGGTTGAGGGCGTTGGAATGAATTGCGGCCTATGATCGAGCCGTTGCCGCCACCGTCGCGGATGGCCTTGGCTTCCGCGTAAAGGCTCTCGTCGCCCTTCTTTCCACCGCCGGAGAACACCACGATGCGCCGTCCGCTGAAGCAGCTTTGCACGACATGGGATATGCGCTGCGCCAAGGTCGCCCGCGGAATGTTATGGGCTTCGTAAATCTTTTTAGCCTCGCCCGGCTCCAGGACCTCGGTCGGCAGTTTCACTTTGATGATATGCGCGCCCATCAGAGCGGCCATGTGGGCGGCATAGGCGACCACGTCTATGGCGGTTTCGCCGTCCTTCGAGACGTATTTGCCGCGCGGGTAGGACCAAACGACCACGGCCAGGCCGGCGTCTTTTGCCTCGGCGGTCAGCTCGCGCAGGTCGTTCATCATGTCGTAGGCGCTCGCCGATCCCGGATAGATGGTGTAGCCGATGGCCGAACAGCCAAGGCGCAGCGCATCCTGGACTCCGGACGTAATCGCCTGGACCGGGGCCTCTTTCTCGCCGTTGAGCGAATTGGCGCTATTCACCTTTAGAATTGTCGGCACGGCGCCGGCGAAGGTGTCCGCGCCATCCTCGATCATACCGAGCGGCGCCGCGAAGGCCGAGAGTCCGGCGTCAAGGGCGAGCTGCCAATGATAGTGGGGTTCATAGCCCGGGGGATTGGGGGCAAAGCTGCGGGCCGGGCCGTGCTCGAAGCCTTGGTCTACGGGCAGGATCAACAGCTTTCCGGTGCCGCCAAGGCGGCCGTTCATGAGAATGCGCGCAAGCTTCGACTTGGTGCCGGGGTTGTCGCTTTCGTAGGCGCCGAGAATTTTTTTCACCCGGGATGTGATCTTCATGAGCGCGGAATCCTCTCGAGAGCGAAATTGGGCGGGTCGAACGGGCCCTTGGGGCAGGGGTCTGGCGTCGCGCGGGTAGCCAATACCTGCGGCACAACCGACGGCACCGAAGCCGCGACATATAAAGCGCGGAGCGGGGATTGGATAGACCCGTTTCGGGGCACCTTTCTTGCTTCCCACGGGCCCCCGGCGTCGGAGACGTGTTGACGTCTTGCCGACTCCTTTCTATGCTTCATGCAGAATTCGAGGTTGGGGCGCTATTTCCTTGAAAGATATTGAGAACTATAAGCTGCCGCATGTTCAAGATGCACTTCAACGACTGGAGCGCGCCTTAGTCTGCCTGGAGTCCGCTGCCGGCAAGCCGCGGGCCAAGCCCGAGCCAGCCGGCGAGACTGTCGCACTCGCCAAGAAATTTGATCAGCTGAGCCGCGCCCATGGGGCTCTGAAAGAGACCACCGGGCGCGTCGCCCGGGGCTTGGACGGGGCGATCAGCCGGCTTTCCGCGCTGATACCGGATTAAGGCGAAGCCACAGGTTCAAGGGGAGACGTTTTGGGTCAGGTTTCCATCACCATACGGGGTCGCCAGCATTTGATCGCCTGTGACGACGGCCAGGAAGCCCACCTCGCCCGCCTGGGCCGGTATGTCGATCAGCGGGCAGCCCAGATCGCTACATCCAGCGGATCCGTGAGTGATGTGCTGCTGTTGGTCATGGTGTCGCTTATGGTGGCCGACGACCTGGCCGATGCCACCGCCGAACTCGAGGAATTCAATGCCGCGGCCGCGAATCCCGGACAGGCCCGGGCGGTCCGGATTGAAGCCGAGAAAGAGGCCGCCGCGGCGATCGATAGCCTTGCCGCGCGCATTGAGCGTATTGTCGTTGGCCTCGAGGCCTCTTAAGTTAAAGGCGGAGCTGCTGGACAGGTTAGACCTTTGAACCCCCAGGGGCGATAATCTACGCTCGGGAGCTGTCCCTCGCCGGATCCTTCTTGGTCCGGTGATATGGCACCCACTTATACCCGTGGCCCATTGGGAGGTCACGCAAGGTCGACGGTTTCGGTGGCTCCACTTTATTAGCAAGAGATCGGCGCCGCTTTCGGGCGCCGGCGGCAGGCCAGCATCCAAAACAAGCGCGCGGTTTGCGCGCGAGATCTCGGGGGTCACCGCCATCCGGGGAAGTGGATCTGGGTTCGGGCGGATCAGTGAGCACGATTTCAAAAACCGCGTCGGTGGCTGACCTTAAGGCCGCACTGCGCCGCGTCGAAATAGCGCGGCGTCGCAAAATCCATGCCGCGCGAAAGGTCCAGGCGGCGGCCGCGCTGGCGCAAAGAATCGCCGAAGGCATCGCTCCGCAAGAGAACAAGATTGCCGGCTATTGGCCCCTGGGAGACGAGATTGATTGCCGCCCCGCTCTTGAGGCCTTGCGGGCACGGGGAGCCGAAGTGTCATTGCCGGTCGTTGCGCGTCAGGGGCACGTGCTTTTATTCCGCGTCTGGACCCCCGGCGACCAGCTGGTGAGCGGGCCATTTGGGACCGTGCATCCAAACCCGCGCGCGGCCATGGTAACGCCGAATCTCTTATTGTTGCCGTTGTTGGCGTTCGACGCGCTCGGGCACCGCTTGGGCTATGGTGGCGGTTATTACGACCGTACCGTTGCCGCCCTGCGCAAGGATCGCAATATCCAGGCGGTGGGCATCGCCTACGACGACCAAGAGGTCGAAACGGTTCCCACGGACGACAATGACCAGCCGCTGGACGCCATCATCACCGATCGGCGGACGATGTGGTTCAAGCAGGCCCACCAACTCTAAGACTTAAGGCATCTCGATATGCGACTTCTTTATTGTGGCGACATCATGGGCCGCCCTGGCCGGGATGCCGTCCTTACCTATGTGCCGCAATTGCGCCGGGACTTGGGTTTGGATTTTGTCGTCGCCTGTGGCGAGAATGCCGCCCACGGCTTTGGCATCACCGCGGCGATCTGCCAATCACTTTACGACGCCGGCGTCGACGTGATTACGCTAGGTAACCATGCTTGGGACCAGCGCGAAATCATCTCGTATATTTCTGCCGAATCCCGGCTGCTCAGGCCGCTCAATTATCCACCCGAGGCGCCGGGCAGGGGCCTCGGGCTTTATACAACAGCCAAAGGACAGCGGGTGATCGTGGTGCAGGTGATGTGCCGCCTGTTTATGGACCCCTTGGACGATCCATTTCGCGCCCTCGACGGTTGCTTGGAACAGCACCCGCTGCGCGATGCCGCCGACGCCATTATTGTCGACGTTCACGGCGAGGCCACCAGCGAGAAGGGTGCGCTCGCGCACGTCGCCGATGGGCGCGCTTCGATGGTGGTCGGCAGCCATTCGCATATTCCGACCGCCGACACCCGCATCATGCCGGGCGGCACCGCATTCCAGACCGACGCCGGTATGTGCGGGCCCTTTGATTCGGTCATCGGCATGAACAAACACACCGCCACCCAGCGCTTTGTCACCAAGATGCCGACCGATCGTCTGGAGCCCGCCGATGCTGAAGGCACGCTGTGCGGAGTCTATGTGGAAACCGACGACCACACCGGGCTGGCGCTGCGGGCAGAGCCGGTACGGCTCGGCGGATCGCTCAGGCAATCCCTTCCAAGCTAGGCGATTCCCCCAACATTTGGTATAAGCCCTAAGATTATCAGCCGCTTATTGTATCGCGGCTGCGGGCGCGCGGCTACCGGGCGCGACCCGAAGCGGACCAGATAAGGACGTTGGACGAAAGATGGCCGGCCATTCGCAATTTAAGAACATCATGCACAAGAAGGGCGCGCGGGATGCCAAGCGCGCCAAGATTTTCACCAAGCTTGCTCGCGAAATCACCGTCGCCGCCAAGCTCGGCCAGCCTGACCCCGCCTATAACGCCCGGTTACGCTCGGCTATCGCCGATGCGAAAGCCGAAAGCATGCCGAGGGATAACATCGAGCGCGCCATCAGGAAGGCCAGTGGAGGAGATCAGGAAAATTACGAGGAAGCTCGCTACGAGGGCTACGGCCCCGGTAACGTCGCCTTGATCATCGAAGCCCTGACCAACAACCGCAACCGCACGGCCTCGGAATTGCGGATTGCTTTCAACAAGCACGACGGCAATTTGGGTGAGACCAACAGCGTCGCCTACAATTTCCAGCGCGTGGGCGCGATCCACTACACGCCGGCAGCCGGCAGCAACGACAAAGTCATGGAGGCCGCGATCGACGCCGGCGCCGACGACGTGAACTCAGGCCCCGATGGGCATGATATCTATTGCGCGCCCGGCAATCTGCACGCCGTGCAAACGGCGCTGGAAGGCAGTCTTGGCGAGGCAGAAACCGCGCGCCTGGACTGGCGTCCGACAATGACTGTGAACGTTTCGGCGGACAACGCCGAAACCCTGATGAACCTGCTCAACGTGCTGGAAGACAACGACGACGTCCAGCGCGTCGCGGCCAACTATGAAATGTCAGATGAGGTCATGGCCCATCTCAACGTTTAAGGCCTCGGCGGTTAACGCGACCACCGGCAAAGGCACGTCCGGAACGGTTCGTATCCTCGGGCTAGACCCGGGCCTGCGTCATACCGGCTGGGGAATTATCGAGGTGCAGGGCAACCGTCTCAGTTTCATCGCCGATGGCGCCGTGGCGCCCGACCCCACGCTCTCGCTCGCCGAGCGGCTGCAAGTCCTTTTCCTTGAAATCCAGAGCCTGGTCGCAGCTTATGCCCCCGACGAGTGCGCGATTGAAGAGAGCTTCGTCAACAAGAATCCGGTTTCAACGTTGAAACTTGGTCACGCCCGCGCCGCCGCCATGCTGGCGCCGGCGGTGGCCGGGATTCCGGTTGCGGAATACAAACCCAACCTGGTGAAGAAATCCGTGGTGGGCGCGGGCCACGCCGACAAGAATCAGGTAGCGGCGATGATGCGGGTGCTTTTGTCGGGGTGCAAAGCGGGCTCCAAGGATGCCGCCGATGCTTTGGCCGTCGCGGTCTGCCACGCCCATCACCGCGCGTCGGCCAAAAGGATGACGCCATGATCGCCAAGCTGCGTGGCCGGCTTGATTCTACCGGCGAGGCCGAGGGAGAAAATTGGGCCGTGGTGGATGTTGGTGGCGTCGGTTATTTGCTGTTCTGTGCCGCCAAGACATTGGCGGCACTTCCGCCGGTCGGTGAGATGGTGGAATTGGCCGTTGAGACCCATGTCCGCGAAGATCACATTCACCTCTATGGATTTACCTCGACGGCCGACCGCCAGATGTTTCGCACGTTGACGACCGTGCAGGGCGTGGGCGCAAAGGTTGGGCTTGCCATATTGTCGGCGCTGTCGGCAACGGAAGTGGCGCAGGCAATCGCCGCCGGCGACCAGACCGCCTTTAAGCGGGCGAGTGGCGTCGGCCCCAAGGTCGCGGCGCGACTTGTGATCGAACTCAAGGACAAACTCAGTGCCTTGGCCTTTTCTGCGCCCGGGCCAATTCCGGCAAGCCAACGGGGTTCGAAGGCTGCCGGAGGCAACGTGCGCCAGGATGCGGTCTCGGCTTTGGTGAATCTGGGCTATGGCCGCATGGAGGCTTTCGGCGCTGTTGCCCGCGTCGTCCAGACCGTCGGCGAAGCGGCGACGCTCAAGGATGTAATCAAGACTTCGTTGCGCGAACTGGGGGCCCCCATTGGCTGATGACGCCGCCCCGCGCGCGATTTCGGCCACCCGTCAGGAAGATGACGCCGATGCCTCCATGCGTCCGAAGCGCCTCGGGGATTTTATCGGCCAGCGCGCCGTTTGCGACAATCTGCGGGTGTTCATCGGCGCCGCTCGTGCGCGCAAAGAGTCGCTCGACCACGTCCTCCTGCACGGTCCGCCCGGTCTTGGTAAAACCACGTTGGCGCAAATCGTCGCGCGCGAGCTGGGCGTCGGATTTCGCGCGACCTCGGGTCCGATGATCTCGCGCGCCGGCGACCTTGCCGCCATTCTGACGAATCTCGAAGCCAACGATGTTCTGTTTATCGATGAGATCCATCGTCTTAATCCTGCCATAGAGGAAGTTCTTTATCCGGCAATGGAGGACTACCAACTGGACCTCATCATCGGCGAGGGTCCGGCGGCGCGGTCGGTGCGCATCGAACTCCAGCCCTTTACCCTCGTCGGCGCTACCACACGCTCGGGCTTGCTGACTTCGCCGCTCAGGGACCGTTTTGGGATTCCATTGCGCCTTGAACTCTATGACGCACCGGATCTGGTCGAGATCGTTCAGCGCGGGGCCAGGGTCCTTGGTGTCAAAATCAGTGACGATGGCGCCCTTGAGATCGCAAAACGCTCGCGGGGTACGCCGCGCGTTGCCGGCCGGCTGTTAAAGCGTGTGCGTGATTTTGCCGCCGTGGATAACGAACCCAAGGTGACCATGGCCGTGGCCGACAAGGCGCTGCGCCGCCTCGATGTGGATGCCTTGGGACTTGATGCCATGGACCGACGATATCTCTCGTGTGTCGTTCGCAACTATGGTGGCGGTCCCGTGGGCGTTGAAACGCTGGCAGCCGCGCTTGCCGAGGAACGCGACACCATTGAGGATGTCATCGAGCCATTTCTGCTTCAACAGGGATTGATCCAGCGCACGCCGCGCGGCCGCGTGATCTCGGACGCCGGCTATCGGCAGATGGGCTTAGCGGTACCGCCGCGCGATCCTCGGCAGTTCAATTTGCTTGGTGCTGCTCCTCCCGATCCCGAGGAGGGGGCATGACGGCCGAAATGTTGTCGCCGACGACCGGGCTTTTGCGCGGCCGCGTACATCTGTTGCCCGTGCGGGTTTACTTTGAGGACACCGATGCGGCCGGCATCGTCTATTACGCCAATTATCTGAAATTCGCCGAAAGGGGCCGCACGGAAATGCTGCGCACCTTGGGCGTGGAGCAGCAGCGGCTCCGCGAAGAGACCGGAATGCAGTTCGTTATGCGCGAGGGCGAGGTGAAGTACCGCCGTCCAGCGCGTCTCGACGACGCCTTAACGGTTGAGACGGCGGTGATCGAACTGGGGGCCGCTTCGGTCCGTATGCGTCAGATCATACGGCGCAATTTGACCCAGCACGAGTCCGCAACCGGTGCCGAAGAGGAAGTCGCCCGTTTCACGGCCCACGTCGCCTGCACCGGGCGGGACGGAAAGCCAATGCGATTGCCGTCGCAATTACGCGACGCGCTTGAAGGCTATGTCAGTGAAGCTTGAGAATTTTCGCCGTGAACCGGCAAAACGAATGTGGGACGGAGTGGTTAAGAATGGATAGTACCGTAGCAACGACTGCCCTAGCGGCGCCGAGTGTGCTTCAACTTTCAGCATGGGCCTTGTTTCTGCAGGCCGACATCATTGTCAAGATCGTCATTGCCATGCTGATCTTCGCGTCGCTGTGGAGCTGGGGAATCATATTCGACAAGACCCTGCGCCTACGCTCGCTCGGCCGGCAGGCCGAAGAGTTCGAGGAGCGCTTCTGGTCCGGCAGTTCGCTGGAAGAATTGTACGAGCGCGTCGGACAGCGACCTAAGGACCCGATGTCGTCGATCTTCGTCGCCGCCATGAAGGAGTGGCGCAGGTCCTCGAACAAGGGCGGCCTTCCGCCTGCAGCGGGCACGGCGGCGGTCGCCGAACGTATGGACAGGGTCATGAAGATCAGTCTTGAGCGCGAGATGGACCACTTGAACCGCCGGATGATATTTCTAGCATCGACCGGTTCGGTCTCGCCGTTCCTTGGTCTGTTCGGGACAGTCTGGGGCATCATGAACACGTTTACCGCCATCGGCGCCGCCGCTGACACCAGCCTGGCAACCGTAGCACCCGGCATCGCCGAGGCGCTTTTCGCGACAGCGCTAGGCTTGGTCGCGGCTATCCCGGCGGTGGTTTTCTACAACAAGATTTCCAGCGACCTTGCACGCTACGCGCTGCGGCTGGAAAACTTCGCCGGCGAATTCGGCGCGATCTTGTCGCGCCAACTAGACACCAAGTAGTGGATTTCAAAAAACCATGACTGTTTTTATCAAATGACTATTTTTATCAAACCATCATCGGGCGCGAAGACGAGCCGCCGCGCGTTTACACCGGTCTCGGAAATCAACGTCACGCCAATGGTCGACGTGATGTTGGTGCTGCTGGTGATATTCATCGTTACCGCGCCGCTGCTGACCACGGGTGTAAACGTCAATCTGCCGCAGACCGCGCGCGCGCGCTCACTTCCCCAGGACAATACGGCTCTCACGCTGACCATCGCGAAGGACGGCACGGTGACGCTAAACTCCGTCAAGCAGGATGCCGTCAAATTGGGCTTAGAGGCCCTGCGCGGCCGCCTGACCGCCGTGCGCGAGGCCAATCCGCAAATCAGAGTTTATGTCAAAGGCGATCGAGAGGTCGCCTACGGCGTGATGATGGAAGTCATGGCCGAGGTCACGGCCGCCGGCATTACCCAGGTAGCCTTTGTTACCGAGCCCGCCAAGCGACCGCTTAGCGCTCCCCGTTAGCCATTACCGGACAGCCGTTGCCCGCCATGTCTCGCAACCTAGCCACGCCAAGCTTCAACGATCAGGGCTATACCAATCACGGTTATGGCTTATCGTTGATGCTGCATGTGGCGATTATCGCGCTGGCATGGACGGGGCTGCCGTTCTTGCAGCGCGAGATTCCGCAGGATACGCCTCTGATCGTCGATCTCGTACCGATCGAAGACATCACGTCGGCCGCGCCGCCGCCGACGCCGGAATCTGCGCCCGATCCGCAGCCCGTGCAGCCGGAACCTTTAAAGCCGACGCCGGCAGCTGAGGCTCCCGCAGCCGAAAACATGCCACTGCCGCCGAAACCGGAAGTCGCGAAAAAGGAGCCGGACAAAGTCCCGGAAGCCAAGGTCAAGCCGCCGCCTAAGCCTAAGCCGACGCCGGCCAAGACGCGCCAAGACGACGTGGCGATGCTGCAGAAATTGCTCAAGGACATGTCGAAGAATCAGCCGAAACCGAAGCAACAGCAGGCGAGTGAGTCCAAGGCCCCGCCCACCAACAACGTCGCGCCCAACATCTCTGACCATGCCTCCATGACCGAGCTTGACGCTATTCGCCGCCATATCGAGGCTTGCTGGCGCATCGATCCCGGAAAGGAAGGTCTCGAAAATCTGTCGGTGGTTATTAAAGTCTTTCTCAATCCGAACGGTTCGGTGCAGCAGGCACAGATCGTCGATATGACCCGCTATTTCGTCGATTCAGCGTTCCGTACGTTTGCCAATTCCGCTCGCAATGCCGTGCTGGCGTGCGGCAATATCCCGGTCTCGGCTGAGCGCTACGATCTGTTCAAAGAGATCGACATGAACTTCTCGCCTCAAGGCCGAATCAATTAGGGCATTATCCGGCGAAGTGGGTACCGGTTCGCGCCGGCGAACGCAGGCCTTAAACAGATGCGCGCCTTCGCGCGCGAGAGAATGCGGCCAAATCAATAATCTTGACCGCAAACCCGATTCAATATGACCGGATTGCGGTCTAGTTGGATTTGCAGGCCCAGGCCCGGTTGGCCCAGCTTCGTCCGGCCTTAACGACCAGTTAACGTTGGCGGCGGCTTGCATCCTTGACACGCCATCGCCACAATCTTCTTACATGCTGCCCCTCTAATCAGGGCTCTCTGCGCCAACGTGCAGCAATCGGACGATTGGGAAACGGACAATCGAGATGAGGAATGGCTTGATGCTCAAGGCTTTGACGAAAATGTTGAGGGCCGGCGCGGTGGCCGTACTGGCGATCATTCTGACGGCGCCTTCGTCCTACGCACAGGTCCGGCTCGATATCACCCGGGGCCGGGTCGAGCCCATGCCAATTGCAATTCCAGTGTTCCCAGGAAATTCCGACGAGCTCATGCAGATGGGGAAGGACGTGGCCGAGGTCATCGCCAAAGACCTCGAGCGCTCCGGACTTTTTCGTCCCCTCGATCAGAAAGCCTTTCTGCAGGAGTTAACGTCGCTCGATGTCCAGCCGCGATTTGCCGATTGGCGGACGCTGGCGGCACAGGCCTTGGTGCAAGGATCGGTGGACATTCAGGCGAACGGCCAGATCCGCATCGCTTTCCGTTTATGGGATGTGTTTAGCGGCCAGCAGATGGAAGGCAAGGGTTTCGGCACCGACGCCGCGAATTGGCGCCGGGTGGCTCACATGGTCGCCGACCTGATTTATTCGACGATCACCGGCGAGAGCGGCTATTTCGATACGCGGGTCGTCTATATCGCTGAGAGCGGCCCGGCGATAAATCGCGTCAAACGCCTGGCGATTATGGATCAAGACGGCGCCAATCACCGCTATCTCACCGATGGGTCGGCGCTGGTTTTAACGCCGCGCTTTTCGCCGACCGGGCCGGAAATCACCTATCTCTCGTATTTCCGCAATATTCCGCGGGTCTACATGTTCAATATCGATACCGGCCGCCAAGAAGTACTGGGCGACTTTCCAGGAATGACCTACGCGCCACGATTTTCGCCCGACGGAAATGGTGTGGCTTTTTCCGCGGCGTTGAACGGCAACTCGGATATCTACACGATGGATTTGCGTACGCGCCGCATGGTGCGGCTTACGGATAACCCGGCCATCGATACCTCACCGTCTTTTTCGCCTAACGGTGACCAACTGACTTTCGCCTCCGACCGCGGCGGCACCCAGCAGATTTATGTGATGAACGCCGACGGCACCAATCCGCAGCGCATTAGTTTCGGCACCGGCAAGAGCAGATACGCCACCCCGGTCTGGTCGCCGCGCGGCGACTTGATTGCCGTTACGCGCTACGCCAGCTCCGACGGCAACTTTTACATCGGCGTGATGAAACCCGACGGCTCGGGCGAGCGGACCCTGGCCCAGGGCTTTCTCGTCGAAGCACCGACGTGGTCGCCCAACGGGCGGGTTCTGATGTATTTCGCTCAGGGGCCCAACGGCGGCCGCACCCGACTCTTTTCGATCGACTTAACAGGTTATAATCAAAGGGAAATCATCACTCCACAAGACGCTTCTGACCCGGCGTGGTCGCCGCTGTTGCCGTGATCGCCCTGCTTGTCGAGCGTCGGGGAGTAGGACACGGCCAGAATCCGAGGCGACTGGCCTTAAGTCTTGGTATAGCAGAGTAATTTTTTGCTTGCCGGCCCACCCGAGGCCTGGCGCAAGTCGTTATCAGGCCTCCCGGGTGAGCGTGCAATGCGGTAGGCTATTGATTCCTGTCATTTTACTGGTAAAAGAAGGTCGAAATCGCGCTAGACTGATTCATGGGTCGGCGGTTCAGCGCGGGCCGTTAACTAACTAAACTTTAGGGGAATAATAATGAAACTCCGTTTTTTGAGCCTGGTCGCCGCCGCGATCCTACTTGCTGCCTGCACGACCAAGAAGCCAGAAACCGTGGCAGCAGTCGCTGCTGCTCCGCCGCCGCCGCCGGTTGCAGCTCCGAAGCCGACAGGTCCGGCCCCGGACTCACTCGAATACTTCAACACGGTCGTCGGCAATCTCGTCAACTTCGCTTATGACAAGTATGACCTGGATGCCGCCGCTCAGTCGAAGCTCAAGGGCCAGGCCGCGTGGTTGAAGCAGTATCCCGCCCGCACCCTGACGGTTGAAGGTCATTGCGACGAACGTGGTACGCGCGAATACAACCTTGGTCTCGGTGATCGCCGCGCCAATGCGGTCAGGCAGTTCCTGGTCGCCGAAGGCGTCGCCGCCAACCGCCTCAAGACGATTTCCTACGGCAAAGAGCGCCCCACTTGCGTAACCTCCGACGAAACTTGCTGGGCCAAGAATCGTCGCGGTGCCTCTACGGCGCAGTAACACTTTCAGCGCGGCTCCGGTGTTTTCCGGAGCCGCGTTGGTTCTTTAAAGGCGCATGGCGACTGTCAGGCTTAGGCCGATGGACGCATGCGCCTTATTCTTGCCCTGATGCTGGTGCAGCGTGGCCCAAGAGCATTTCCAGGCGAAGTGGACTTTCGGTTCGCTGCCGGCTCCGGGCCGGCATCTTCGTATCAAGGTACGCGCCATGGGCGCGGGCGAAAATGCGACCAAAAAATGGGCCTGGCTGCGATCGCGATTCGATTTGGTTCGATCGTACGCCGGCTTTAGGGAGTGACGTGTGATGCACGCGCACCTACAACCTACTCTACGAAATTTTACGGCGGCGGTTTTGCTCTTGCTTCCACTGGCGGGCGCGGCCGAGGCACAAAGCGATCGCGACACGGCCAATCGACTGGTCAAGCTGGAGCAGGAGCTACAGCGGCTCCAACGCCAGATTCCGCGCGGCGCCAATGCTCCCGCAGACGCCGCAACGGAGCCCGAACGAGATAACAATAGCGAAATGACTGTCCGGATTCTGGCGCTCGAGCGCGTCGTCGAACAGCTCACGGGCCAGATCGAGGAGACGCGGTTTCAATCGGAGCGCAGTGCGCGCCAGCTGCAAGTGCTCCAGGATGACATTAGCTTGCGACTTGCCCGCATTGAACAGTCTTTGGGCCTTTCCGGAGCGACCGCCCAGCAACAGAGTCAATTGGTTGCGCCGTCGGCCGGAGCGGGAAATCAGGAGGCCTCAGTGGCCGTCGTGCCAACGACACCGCCGCCGCTCGAGGCTTCGCCGCGCCCGCCGGCCGTTCCTTCGTCGGCTTTCGCTCTCGGTGCGCCGCTTTCGCAACCGATGATCGCTCAGCCGACCATCCAGCAGCCAGCCCCGCGCCCTCTTGTCCCATTGACCGCGGCGCCGGCACCCGCTGTCGGCGCAGGCGCGGCAGTAGCGGCGAACGGCGGCTTTGTCATCCGGACCGACGCTGCCGGGAGACCGTTGCCGCCCGACCCTAATGCCCGGCAAATTCGACCGCCGGCCGCACCCGAGCCATTGCCGCAACAGGCCGCACCCAGAGCCGCGCCCGGTCTCGGACCCGTGACTTCCAATCAGGTCGCCGCTGTGCCCGCAGGCTTGGCCGTCGCCTTGCCGGACGGAACACCCAAGCAACAGTACGAATTCGCTTTCGAGTTTCTGAAACGCCAGGACTACCCGAAAGCCGAGGCGACGTTGCGCGATTTTCTCAAGCTTCATCCCAAGGATGCCTTGGCAGGCAACGCCCAATACTGGCTGGGCGAGACCTATTATGTCCGTGGTGACTTCCAGCAGGCCGCCGTGGAGTTCATGGCGGGATACCAAAAATATCCCAAAACCAATAAGGGTCCCGACAATCTTCTGAAACTCGGCATGTCCATGGCAAAGCTCAATCAGACGCAAGGGGCCTGTACGGCCTTAGGCCGTCTTACCAAGGACTATCCCGACGCGCCCGACACTGTGCTGAAGTCGGCCGGCAGCGAGCGCACCAAACTCAAGTGTAAGTAGTCGTGCCGCCCGAAGTTGCCCCAGAGGCCGCGGCAGAGCCTGCAGTAACCGCAGCGCAGTTCGCGGCGGCGATGGCGCCATTTCGCCTATCTCCGCAGTCCAAGGTAGCGGTGGCCGTCTCCGGCGGCGTCGATAGCCTCGCCCTCACGCACTTACTCCTTCGCTGGGCGCGCGAACGCCATATCGTTGTGCACGGGCTGACCGTGGACCATCGCCTGCGCGATGCCGCCGCCTTCGAGGCCGCGCAGGTCGGAACGTGGCTTAGCCAGCACGAGGTCCCCCATACGGTCTTACGCTGGGTCGACGGGCTCCAAGTCCGGGAGCGGACCGGGAGCGCCCAGAGCGCCGCACGCGACGCGCGCTATGGACTCATGACCGATTGGTGCACCGCCAACGATTGCTCGCACCTCTTTCTCGCCCATCACGCCGATGACCAGGTCGAGACGTTTCTCCAGCGTCTCGCGCGCGGCAGCGGCGTCGATGGACTGGCCGCCATGGCTTCCGCCATCCTGCGCGACGGCATTGTTATCGCGCGGCCGCTCCTGGGTTTCAGCAAGTTCCAATTGATGGCGGTATGCCGTGCGCTGGAGCAACCGTGGATCGACGATCCGTCTAACCAGAATCCCGCCGCAGCGCGTGTGCGTTTCCGTCAGTCTCAGCAGATTCTCGAACGCGAAGGACTGACCCGCAGCCGTCTATTGGCGACGGTTGGACATCTGCAGCGCGCGCGCGCGGCGCTCGACCACGCGGTTGGGGCGCTTTTGGAATGGAGTTCCTGGGACGACTTCGGATCGGCTCGGTTGCCTGTTGAAAGAATTGTGGAAGTTCCCGATGAGATTGCCCTGCGCGCCCTGGCACGGCTATTGACCGCTGCCGGGGGGCAGGTCTTTGGCCCTCGCTTCGACAGCCTCGCGCGTCTCCATGCTCGGCTGGTCGCCGGACCATGGTGCGACGCGACGCTGCATGGTTGCTTGGTGAACCGCGAGGGCGCGGAGTTGCACATCAGTCGCGAACCCGCCCAAATCACCGACAAGCGAAGCCTCTCTCAAAATACGTCGGTGGTCTGGGATAAGCGCTTCAAGTTGACCTTGGCGGCCGACGTTGCGGCGACATTTACGGTCGCGCGGTTGCCGATGGCGACGTGTTTGCCCGGCTTTGGCGGGGCGACCCCGGTGACGATCCCGGTTCGGCTACGCGAAACCCTACCGGCGCTTTTTGATTCTCAAGGCGTCGCGGCAATGCCTCATCTCGGTTACAGGCGGGCCGACATCGCCGCAATTCCCGGCTTTCGCCTTGGAGTAATTGGTGTTTCTGCCATGAGCGCCGTGGCGCCGAGCGGTGATGCTAAATTGTGACACCTTCGAAATGTCAGCGATTCCAGCGCCATAAACGCTTTGCTTGCAATGGCGCATTGGCGCACTATTTAGAATACAGTCGCTCAAAATTGCACCAGAACCCGATTCAGCCCGCGTGTAGGGGATAGATTTGAATATCAGCCGCAATCTCATGCTTTGGGCGATCATCCTGGTCTGCATCGTGGCCCTGTTCAATCTGTTCGAGGGCGCCAAGCCGGGCAATGCCAGCCGCGAGATTTTCTTCTCCGACTTTATGGCCGCGGTCGAACGCAGCGAAGTTCAGGACGTCACCATTCAAGGCGCCAATATCACCGGCTCGTTTAAGTCGGGCGGGGATTTCCGCACTTACGCGCCGGAAGACCCGGGCCTGGTGCCGAACTTACGCGAGCACAGCGTCACCATTAAAGCCGTTCCGCGGACCGACAACGAGCTGTCGTTCTGGGGCGTGGTTGTCTCCTGGTTCCCGATGCTGCTGCTTATCGGCGTTTGGGTGTTCTTTATGCGCCAGATGCAGGGCGGCGGCGGCAAGGCCATGGGTTTTGGCAAGTCACGCGCCAAGTTGCTGACCGAAAAGCAGGGCCGCGTCACCTTCGATGACGTGGCCGGAGTGGAAGAGGCTAAACAGGAGCTTGAAGAAATCGTCGAGTTTCTGCGCGACCCCCAGAAATTTCAGCGCCTGGGCGGCAAGATCCCAAAGGGCGTGCTTCTCGTTGGTCCGCCGGGAACCGGCAAGACGCTGCTCGCGCGCTCCATCGCTGGCGAGGCCAATGTTCCGTTCTTCACGATTTCGGGCTCCGACTTCGTCGAGATGTTTGTCGGCGTTGGCGCGTCACGCGTGCGCGACATGTTCGAGCAGGGCAAGAAGAATGCGCCTTGCATCATCTTCATCGATGAAATCGACGCCGTCGGCCGCCATCGCGGCGCCGGACTCGGCGGCGGCAACGACGAGCGCGAACAGACGTTGAACCAATTACTCGTCGAAATGGACGGCTTCGAGGCCAACGAGGGCGTGATCCTGATCGCCGCCACCAACCGCCCCGACGTGCTTGATCCGGCCTTGCTGCGGCCGGGCCGCTTCGACCGTCAAGTCGTTGTTCCCAATCCCGACATCGTCGGCCGCGAGCGCATCCTGCAGGTCCACAGCAAGAAGACGCCTCTAGGCACCGATGTCGACTTAAAAGTCATCGCCCGCGGTACACCCGGATTCTCCGGGGCCGACCTCGCCAATCTGGTCAACGAGGCCGCCCTTCTGGCGGCTCGCAAGGCCAAGCGCGTACTCGGCATGCAGGAATTCGAGGAAGCCAAGGACAAGGTGCTAATGGGCGCCGAACGCCGTTCCATGGTTATGTCCGAGGACGAGAAAAAGCTGACCGCTTATCACGAGGGTGGCCATGCCCTGGTCATGCTCCATGTTCCAGGCCATGAACCCCTGCACAAGGTAA
Organism: Rhodospirillaceae bacterium; assembly: GCA_009694245.1. Lineage (GTDB taxonomy): Bacteria > Pseudomonadota > Alphaproteobacteria > Rhodospirillales > Rhodospirillaceae > SHVO01. The sequence continues at coordinate 30,885 of SHVO01000007.1, forward strand.
CGATCATTCCACGTGGCCGCGCCCTCGGCGTCACCATGTTCTTGCCCGAGCGCGACAAGTACAGCATGTCAAAGGTCGAGTTGCAGGCGCAGCTGGCCAGCCTGTTCGGCGGGCGGGTAGCTGAGGAGATCGTCTTCGGCCATGACCGTGTGACGACGGGGGCTTCCGACGATATTCGCCGGGCCACCGACATCGCGCGCCGCATGGTCACGGAATACGGATTCTCGGAGAAACTCGGTCCCCTGCGGTATACCGATAACCAGGGCGAGGTTTTCTTAGGACATTCGGTGACCCAGCAAAAGAACGTCTCCGACGCGACCGCGCGGGTCATCGACGAGGAAGTTCGCAAATTCGTCGAAGCCGGCGAGGAAGCGGCCCGCAAAATCATCGTTGAACATCGCGAGCAGTTAGAGACGATCGCGCTGGGGTTGCTTGAGCATGAAACTCTGAACCGCGAGGAAATAGAAGGGTTGCTGCGCGGCGAGAAAATCGACAAGGAAAAGAATCCGCCAAAACCGCGCGATCCGGGGCGCCGCAGTTCGGTGCCGTCCTCGGGCAACGAAGCGGGCGGTCGCGGCACGCCGGGCTTCGGCCAGGAACCGACGCCGCAGCCGGGTGCTTGAGACCATCGCAATTTGATCCGAGACTGATACCCGTAGAGCGGGGTGATTTTAGGTTGAAGCGGTGGTGACGATAATTTGGCTCAGAGTAAAACTCCGTACGCGGTTTGAATATTTTACGACAGCGGAGCGCGGATTTTTACTCTGACCCTAATTATCCGGCGGATGATTCCGGCTAAAATCATCCTGCTCTAGTTTCAGACCCCGCCGAGAGGTGGGGTCTTTTGCTTTGAAGGTAATAGATGACGGCAAACTCAGCCAGCCAACCGAGGGCTTATGTCACGCCCCGCGCACTCCTGACCGGCGCCGGTGCGGCCGAAGCGGTGGCCGCAGGCTGGGCTTGGCCGTTGCTCGGTGGGCGGCTCGCCTTTGGCGCTATGGACGTTTCCATGCGCAAGGACGGGGCTGTGGTTCGCCTCGGCGCCATCGTACGGGCGGATTACGAGAAAGATGCCTCCGCGATCGCGCCGGCCTTGCGGGCAGCGATCGAATCGCAGGTGGCAGCCTTAGCGCCGTCGCGCCCAGCCTTCGCGGGCTTTGACGGCGAGGAGCCGGTGCTCATGGGCGTGCTGAATGTCACGCCCGACAGCTTTTCCGATGGCGGCAGCCACGCCGGTCCTGACGCCGCCCTCGCGCATGCCGTGGTCTTGCTGGAAGCGGGTGCTGCGATTATCGATGTGGGTGGCGAGTCGACGCGCCCCGGAGCGACGCCGGTCGCGGAGGCCGAAGAAATCAAGCGCGTGATGCCGGTGATACGAACTCTTGCCGCACGACGAATTCCGTTCTCGATCGACACCCGTCACGCCACCGTCATGGCCGAGGCGCTTGCCGCCGGTGCGGTGGTCGTTAATGATATTAGTGCGCTCGCGGGAGATTCAAAGTCTCTGGAGACCGTTGCCCGCTCCAAAGCCTCGGTCGTGCTTGTGCATATGCTGGGCGAACCCGGCACCATGCAGCGCAATCCGGTCTATAATTGGGCGCCGGGCGACATCTTTGATTTTCTTGGGCTGCGTATTGCGGCCTGTATCGCCGCCGGCATTCCCAGAGCGCGCATTGCCGTGGACCCCGGCCTCGGGTTTGGTAAAACCGACCTACACAACGCGCAGATCATGAACCATCTCGCTCTCTATCACGGATTGGGCTGCCGGCTGGTCCTGGGTGCGTCGCGCAAAGGATTTATCGGCCGCATGAGCCGGGGCGAGGCCGCCCTCAATCGCCTACCGGGGTCTCTCGCCGCCGCCCTGCATGCTGTCGGGCAGGGGGCTCAGATCCTGCGGGTTCACGATGTCGCCGAAACGCGGCAGGCGCTGGCGGTGGCGGCACGGCTCGCGGGCGGGCAGTAATGGTAACCACGACTATGCATATCCAGTCCTTCTTTGACCCGGAGACCTTTACCGTCACCTATGTTGTCGCCGATATCGCGGCGAACGCCTGTATCGTGATTGACCCAGTGCTTGATTTTGAGTCGGGTTCGGGGCGCACATCGCACAAGTCCGCCGATGCCGTGATTGCTTACATGCGCGATCTGGGATTGCGGCTGGCTCTAATTCTGGAAACCCACGCCCATGCCGATCATCTCTCGGCGGGCGCGTACATCCGTTCGGTGCTGGGCGGGAAAATCGGCATCGGTGCGCAGATCGTCGCCGTCCAGAAGATCTTTTCCAAGGTCTTCAACCTCAAGGATGGCTTTGTCGCGGACGGCAGGCAGTTCGATGCCCTGTTCAAACATGGCGACACTTTCACCATCGGCAAGCTGAAGGCAAGGGTGTTCCATACGCCGGGGCATACACCGGCCTGCCTGACCTATGTCATCGAGGACGCTGCATTCATTGGCGATACGCTATTCATGCCCGACTACGGCACCGCGCGGGCGGATTTCCCCGGGGGCGACGCGCGCACGCTCTACCGCTCTATCCGGCAAATCCTGTCGTTGCCGGACGATACGCGGCTCTTCACCTGCCATGACTATAAGGCACCGGGCCGGGATACCTTTGCTTGGGAATCGACCGTGCGCGAGCAACGGCAGAGAAATGTCCACGTGCACGCCGGTATCGGTGAGGATGAGTTTGCCGCCATGCGGACGGCGCGCGACAAGACCCTCGGCACGCCTCACTTGATCCTGCCGTCGATCCAAGTGAACATCCGCGCCGGCGCATTGCCGCCGCCCGAGGGCAATGGCGTATCCTACCTCAAGCTTCCCATAAACGCGCTGTAGAGCGTTTTCTCGGTTCGGCTAAAATGCGTCGCGCGGTGGCCCACCATGGCTTTGTCCCCGGCCGACGCAGGCAGTACTTGATTCGGCGGGCACGAAGGCTCAAAACTGCTTTTCGAATCTGCCACCCTGGAGCCGCCATGCAGGCCGTAAAATCATCGGGCGTACATTCCCCCGGCCGCAAGCTGTTCGGCACCGACGGCGTCAGGGGCCTTGCCAACAGCGAGCCCATGACCGCCGATACGGTCATGCGCTTAGGCATGGCCGCGGGCCGCCGCTTCACGCGCGGCGCGCACCGTCACACCGTCGTCATCGGCAAGGACACGCGTCTCTCGGGCTATATGCTTGAACCGTCGCTGACAGCGGGCTTCATCTCCGTCGGCATGGATGTATTCCTGGTCGGGCCGATTCCTACGCCCGGCATCGCCATGCTCACACGCGCCATGCGCTGCGACCTCGGCGTCATGATTTCAGCTTCGCACAATCCCTTCGAGCACAACGGCATAAAACTATTTGGTCCCGACGGCTACAAGCTGTCGGACGCGATTGAAGCGGAAATCGAGTCGATGATGAATGCAGGACTGACCGATGCCCGGGCGGCGTCTCAGCATCTCGGCCGGACCAAGCGTCTGGAAGATGCCAGCGGACGCTATGTCGAGTACGCCAAGACCACGTTTCCACGCAGCCTGCGGCTGGATGGATTGAAGATCGTCGTCGATTGCGCCAATGGCGCGGCCTACAAGGTCGCGCCGACGGTGTTTTGGGAACTTGGCGCAGAAGTAATCAAGGCCGGTGTCGAGCCCGATGGATTCAACATCAACCGTGATTGCGGATCTCTCTATCCTACGCGCATGAAGGAATTGGTCCTCAGCCACAAGGCGCACCTCGGGCTGGCGCTCGATGGCGATGCCGACCGCGTGCTTTTTTGCGATGAACACGGGCAGATGGTCGATGGCGACCAGGTGCTCGCTCTCATCGCCGGTCATTGGCAGCGAACGAGACAGTTGAATAGCGACGCGGTTGTCTCCACGGTCATGAGCAACCTTGGTCTCGAGCGCCACCTTCAGACTTTGAATCTCAAACTGATTCGAACCAAAGTTGGCGACCGTTACGTCATCGAGCGCATGCGCGAAGCGGGATATAACCTCGGCGGTGAACAGTCCGGCCACATCATCATCGGCCTACACGCCACGACCGGCGACGGCATTATTGCAGCCTTGCAGGTTCTGGCCGCGCTGGTCGAAAGCGGTAAACCGGCCAGCGAGGCCTTGCGCCTGTTCAAGGCCGTGCCCCAGCTTCTGCTCAACGTGAAATTGGCGGCCGGGGTCGATGCCGATTCCGTGCTCGGGCTGGAAGCCGTGCGCAAAGCTATCGCCGTGGTAGAGAAACGGTTGAATGGCCGCGGACGCCTGGTTATCCGTAAGTCGGGCACCGAATCGCTCATCCGCATCATGGCCGAGGGCGACGATGCCAAGGAAGTGGACAGCGTGGTCGCGGAGTTGGCGGCCGTGATTACGAAGGCTGCGGCTTAGTGGTGGGCGAATGACGGCATCAAATTTTCTCTTTTTTGCCGGTGTATACTTTGCTGCGGTTGCGTCTCCCGGTCCCGGGATTGCCCTTGTGGTTTCGCGGGCGCTGGGACGCGGTTTGATCGGCCTACCCTGGTTCCTTGCCGGATTTGTGCTCGGGGATATTGTGCTTATGACTATCGCAGTCTCTGGGCTGACGGTGATTGCCCATAATTTAGGCACGGCATTTCAGTTTGTTCGCGTGGCCGGCGCGCTTTACTTAATATGGATGGCCTGGAAAACTTGGCACGCCCCTGTGCGCGATATGGAGCTTCAGCCCACCTTCGTGCGCGAGCGACCGCTCGGCGCATTTTTATCAAGTCTATCGCACACGCTGGGCAACCCGAAGGCCATCACTTTCTTTCTGTCCATAATGCCGCTTGCCGTTGATCTAAAGGCGATAGACGTCCGAGCTTTTGCCGGGTTGGTAGGAGTCGTCATTGTAGTTATGACGCCCACCCTGATTGCCTGGGCGGCCCCTGCAAATCGCGCGCGCCGGATATTTCGTTCCCAGAGCGCGCAGAAGCATCTAAATCGAGGCTCAGCTACGGTAATGGTTGGCGCGGCTGTCGCACTGGCCGCCAAATAGAAACGCATGAACTTATGGTAGGCCGCGTTCTTATCATCGCGGGATCGGATTCCGGCGGCGGCGCCGGTATCCAGGCCGACATCAAGACCGTCACCGCGCTCGGGGGCTACGCCATGACGGCGGTTACCGCGGTCACCGCGCAGAATACGCAAGGTGTCCGCGCGATTCACGACGTGCCGGCCGAAGTCGTCGCCGGACAAATTGCCGCCGTGCTCGAAGACATCGGCGCCGACGTCGTCAAGACCGGGATGCTGTCGTCGGTCGCGATTATCGAGGCTGTCGGCGTGGCGTTGAAAGCCGCGGGGCCGGAATTGCCGCGCGTCGTCGACCCAGTCATGCGCGCCAAGGGCGGCCACGCCTTGCTGGCCGAAGATGCAGCCCAGGCGTTGATCGCGCATCTGGTGCGCGGCGCGGCACTCATCACACCGAATCTGCCCGAGGCGGAGGTGCTGACTGGACGCAGGATCAAGACCGTTACCGATATGGAGGCGGCGGTATTGGATCTGCGCCGTCTCGGCGCGGCGGCGGTCTTGCTCAAGGGCGGCCACCTTGAAGGCGGTCGGGTGGTGGACCTGCTGATCACCGCCGACGACATCGTTCGATTCGAAGACAGCCGGATCGACAGTGCCGCGACGCACGGCACTGGCTGCACTTTGGCGTCGGCGGTAGCGGCCGGTCTTGCCGATAAGATGCCGTTGCGAGCGGCTGTCGAACGGGCGCGAGCCTACGTGCGCAAGGCAATACTGACGGCGCCGGGACTTGGTAGGGGTCACGGGCCGCTCAACCACGGTCATACCGTCGGCCGCTTTGACTCCCGTCAATAACGCCTGCGAATCGTGGAATTCCGCGCGTATCAGCCATGCCGATAGCGCAATTGACGGCCTCGGGCCCGGTTCCTAAACTCCGCCCCCTTCCGGCCGAGTCTCACGCCATTTTTGTTGAAAATCCGGTCGGATCTGCTGTGACTTCGCAAAGGAACGACCACTTCATGACTATGTCTGCCAATCCCAAACCTTCGCTACGCCCGGCGTGTAACCAGTTCTCATCCGGTCCCTGCGCCAAGCGTCCGGGGTGGACGCTCGACGCCCTCAAGAATGCGTTGGTCGGCCGTTCCCACCGCGCGAAGCCAGCCAAGGCCCGCATCAAAGCGGTAATCGACAAGACCCGCGCGGTCCTCGGCGTGCCCGCGGATTATAAAATCGCCATCGTCCCGGCGTCCGACACGGGCGCCGTCGAGATGATGCTGTGGCATACCTTGGGCGGCCGTCCGGTGGACATGTTGGCCTGGGAAAGCTTCGGCGAGGGTTGGGTCACAGATGTTGTCAAACAGCTCAAATTGAAGGATGCCCGTGTCTTAAAGGCCGACTACGGCAAGTTGCCCGACCTGACGCTGGTCAATTTCGACCACGACGTCGTTTTCACCTGGAACGGCACCACTTCGGGCGTGCGGGTGCCCAATGGCAACTGGATTTCAGCCGACCGCAAAGGCCTGACCATCTGTGATGCCACGTCGGCGGTCTTCGCTATGGAGATGCCATGGGACAAACTCGACGTCGTCACCTATTCCTGGCAGAAGGTCCTGGGCGGCGAAGCTCAGCACGGAATGCTGATTATCTCGCCGCGCGCCGTTGCCCGTCTGGAGAGCTACATGCCGCCGTGGCCTCTGCCCAAAATCTTCCGCCTGACCAAAGGCGGGAAGCTTGAGAACGGAATCTTTGAAGGCGATACCATCAACACCGTTTCGATGCTTTGCGTGGAAGATGCCGTGGACGGCCTCAATTGGGCCGAAAGCGTAGGCGGGTTAAAGGGCCTCATCGCCCGGTCCGAAGCCAACCTGAAAGTGCTCGCCGATTGGGTGGCCAAGAAGAATTGGATCGACTTTCTGGCCGAGTCGCCTGAGTTTCGCTCCTGCACCTCGATCTGCCTGACCATAACCGCCGACTGGTTCACAAAGCTCGCGCCGGAAAAGCAAGCCGCGGCCGCCAAGAAAATGGTCGGCCTGTTAGAAGCCGAAGGCGTCGCGCTCGACGTCGGCGCCTACCGCGACGCGCCTCCCGGCTTGCGCATATGGGGTGGCGCCACGGTGGAGACCGCCGACATCGAGAAATTGCTGCCCTGGCTCGAATGGGCCCATGGTGAAGTCCAAGGCAGCCCGGCTTAAACCGGAATAAGGGGAAGATCATAATGGCTAAGCCGAGAGTTCTAATCAGCGACAAATTGAGCGCGGCAGCGGTGGAGATATTCAAAAATCGCGGAATTGACGTTGACGTCAAGACCAGCCTCACGCCCGCCGAACTGCTGGCCATCATCAAGGACTACGACGGCCTCGCTATTCGTTCGAATACCAAGGTGACCGCCGCTGTTCTCGCCGCTGCGCCGAATCTGAAAGTCGTAGGACGCGCCGGCATCGGCGTTGATAACGTCGACGTCGAAGCGGCGACCGCGCGCGGCGTTGTCGTGATGAACACGCCCTTCGGCAACGCCATCACCACCGCCGAACATGCCATATCGATGATGATGGCCTTGGCGCGCGATATTCCAGCGGCCAACGCCTCGACCCACAGCGGCAAGTGGGAAAAATCGAGATTTATGGGTGTCGAACTCTACGGCAAGACCCTCGGCGTCATCGGCTGCGGAAACATCGGCTCGATCGTCGCCGACCGCGCACTTGGGCTGAAGATGAAGGTCCTGGCCTACGATCCTTACCTCTCCGGGGAAAGGGCGCGTGACCTGGGCGTCGAGAAGGCCGAGCTCCACACCATTTTCGCCCGGGCTGATTTCATCACCTTGCACACACCGCTGACAGAACACACGCGCGGGATCATTGGCGCAAAATCCATCGCAAAAATGAAAAAAGGCGTGCGAATTATCAATTGCGCCCGTGGCGGCCTTGTCGTGGAAGCTGACCTGAAGGTTGCGATTGAAGGCGGGCAGGTGGCAGGCGCCGCGCTTGACGTCTTCGAGGAAGAGCCCGCCAAGAGCAATCCGCTATTTGGCATGGCTCGGGTGGTCTGCACGCCGCATCTCGGCGCCTCGACGAACGAGGCGCAGGAGAATGTTGCGCTGCAGATAGCCGAGCAGATTTCCGACTATCTCTTGTCGGGCGCGGTCACCAATGCCCTCAACATGGCGTCGGTATCGGCCGAAGATGCTCCCAAGTTGAGACCCTATATGCGCCTCGCCGAGGAACTCGGAAGTTTCGCCGGCCAGCTGGTGCAGGCGGGCTTGAAAGCCGTGACGGTTGAATATTCCGGTCATGTGGCAGAACTCAATACCCGTCCGCTGACGTCGATCTTGCTTGAGGGGCTGCTGAGCCCGTTGATGGAAAGCGTCAATATGGTCAACGCGCCCACGATCGCCCGCGAGCGCGACATCAAAGTGACCGAAGTCAAGCGCGACCAGAACGACTTCTATCAATCGCTTATCGCCCTCACAGTGGTTACCGATCGCGGAACAGCAAGTGTCTCGGGCACTTTGTTCGGCGCCAGCCTACCGCGCCTCGTGGACATCGATTCGATCCATATCGAGGCCGAAATCGGCCCGCATATGCTATATGTAACCAATACCGATAAGCCGGGGTTCATTGGCGCGCTGGGCAGCACGCTCGGCGAAGCAGGGATCAACATCGCGTCGTTCCATCTCGGGCGCGCCAAGAGTGGGGGCGACGCCATAGCATTACTGCAACTCGACCAGGCCGTGAACGAGACGCTGTTGGCCAAGGTCAAGGCCCTGCCTCACGTCAAACTCGCGCAGAGCTTGGCCTTTTAACGCATCCCGGTCTTGGCAGCGCTGGCATGGAAGGCGCAAGGCATTTAGGATAATATTCTGCAATGGCTAGCCGACCCGCGCTGTGCCGAGGAAGACCTGACGGTGGACCTTGCCAGAGTCCGCGCAACGATGCGCATGCGGCTTGGCGTCGTGGCGGGTATTTTCCTCGTCGGACTTTACCGTACAAATTTCAAGACAGACTCCGGCGCCGACACAATTACGGTCGCCCACAGCATTCTGTCTGCGGCCCTGCCGGTCCTTGGATTAGCGGCGGCGGGCTCGTTGATCGTCTTTGCGCTTGCCTGGCGAGAAACGAAGCGGCCGCACAATCTCTTTGAATCAAAACAATTCCGGATACCCACCCGCACGAAGCGGCAGTGAAATGCCGGGAACTGCTTGATCAACCACAGGAATTGAGGACTGGTCACTCTTGTTCCCGGGCGGCCGGGAGCGTATAAACGCCCGTTTGCATTTCCCGAAGTATTCACCCGACAGGCGCCGTTCTTGCGCACGAGATTCGGTGAAAGAGACCTCGCCAACGTGATGATCAAGGACAACGAATAAGATGGGTAATGTAACGGTCGTCGGCGCGCAGTGGGGTGACGAGGGTAAAGGCAAGATCGTCGACTGGTTGTCGGAACGTGCCGACATGGTGGTGCGCTTTCAGGGTGGCCATAACGCCGGACATACTCTGGTCGTCGGCACTCAAACTTACAAACTTTCGCTTCTGCCGTCCGGCGTTGTGCGCCGCAAGCCGTCAATTATCGGCAACGGTGTCGTGGTGGATCCTTGGGCACTGCTGGATGAAATCAAGCGCTTGGGTGAGCAGGGCGTGACGGTTACGCCTGCCATTCTGAAGCTTGCCGACAATGCCGCGCTAATCTTGCCCTTACATCGTCGGCTCGACCAAGCGCGCGAGACGGCGGCAGGCTCGGGCCAAATCGGCACGACGGGTCGCGGCATTGGCCCAGCCTATGAAGACAAAGTGGCGCGGCGCGCGCTGAGAGTTTGCGACCTGTCTGACGATGCCACGATCGCTTATAAGGTGGAGCGTTTGCTCGCCCACCACAACGCTATGTGGCGCGGTTTGGGCCAAGCCGAAGTTGACGGGGCAGAACTTATTGCGCGGATCAAGGACGTTGCCCCAATGATTCTTCCCTACGCCGCGCCGGTGTGGGAGATCATGTCCGACGCGCGGCGTGATCGCTTGCGCATCCTCTTTGAAGGCGCTCAGGGCGCCATGCTCGACGTCGATCACGGCACCTATCCATATGTGACATCGTCCAACACCGTTTCGGGTCAAGCAGCCGCCGGTTCAGGAATCGGCCCCGGCGCCATCGGCTATGTGCTGGGGATCACCAAAGCCTATACCACCCGCGTCGGCGCCGGGCCGTTCCCCACCGAGCTGACCGACGCCATCGGCCAACAGCTTGGCGAACGCGGTCATGAATTCGGAACCGTGACAGGGCGCAAACGCCGCTGTGGCTGGTTTGACGCGGTTATGGTGCGCCAGGCTCTTCGCGTTGGCGGCATCACCGGCATCGCGCTGACCAAACTCGACGTGCTTGATACTTTGACCGAGATTAAGGTGTGCGTCGGTTATGATCTTCATGGGGCGCGCATCAACCGTTTTCCTTCGGCCATGGTCGAGCAGGCAGCGGTCAAGCCGGTATTCGAGACCATGACCGGGTGGAATTCGTCAACCCGCGGCGCGCGCAGTTGGGCGCAACTCCCCGCCGAGGCCATCAAGTACATCCGGAGGATTGAGGAGCTGATCGAAGCCCCGGTGGCGCTCTTGTCAACCAGTCCCGAGCGCGACGACACAATCCTAGTGCGCGATCCCTTCGCGGATTAGAAGCACTAGTACGGGGTAAGCAATGACGCCGGAGTTACCTCAGTCCCCAACGGCCCCGCCGCCGGCTTGGCATCTCTATGTGCCCAAACTCATCACGAGCTTGCGTGAAGGCTATGGCTTGGCGGATTTTCGCGCCGACGCTGTTTCGGGCCTTACCGTCGCCATCATTGCCTTGCCGCTGGCGATGGCGCTTGGCATCGCTTCGGGCACGACACCCGAGAAAGGACTGGTTACCGCGGTCGTCGCCGGATTTCTGATTTCGGCGCTGGGCGGCAGCCGCGTGCAGATCGGCGGACCGACCGGAGCCTTTGTCGTCGTCGTCTTCAATGTCATTCAGGCGCACGGCTACGAAGGCTTGATCGTGGCAACGCTTATGGCAGGAATAATGCTAATCGTCGCGGGCCTCGCGCGGCTCGGTACCTGGATCAAGTACATTCCAACACCGGCAGTAACGGGCTTTACCTTTGGAATCGCGGTACTCATTTTCTCCAGTCAGGTCGCGGATCTGTTCGGCTTGCATCTCGCCAGCGCTCCGGCGGACTTCATTCCCAAATGGGAGTCTTACTGGCGTGCGCGTGAAACCATTAGCCTCAACGCGACGGCAATGGGCCTGAGCATTCTCGCGCTGCTGATTTTGCAGCGCCGCTATGCGCCGCGCTGGCCCGGGTTTCTGATTGCCGTCGTCGGTGCCTCACTTGCCGCTGCCGCCCTTCAGTTGCCTCTCGATACGATTGGCAGCCGCTTCGGAGAAATCCCGCGCGCCTTGCCAACGCCCTCGCTGCCGGACCTCTCGCTCTACGGCTTGGTCGATCTTTTTCCCAGCGCGTTCACGATCGCTTTTCTCGCCGGTTTTGAGTCTCTTCTTTCGGCGGTGATTGCCGATGGCATGACCGGAAGGCGTCATCGCTCCAACTGTGAACTGGTAGCGCAAGGCGTTGCCAATATCGCCTCGGCCTTGTTCGGCGGGATGCCAGCGACCGGAGCCATCGCCCGCACCGCGACAAACATTCGGGCTGGCGCGCGCACGCCTGTATCTGGCATCCTTCACGCTGTTTTTCTGCTGATCTTTATGCTGTTGCTCGCTCCGCTTGCCGGCTATGTGCCGCTGGCGAGCCTTGCGGCCGTTCTGGTGATGGTGGCGTTGAACATGAGCGAGGCTGAGCGTTTTGCCGATCTTTTTGCAGCGCCCCTTGGTGATAGGTTAGTGTTGGTTACGACGTTCGGCTTGACGGTGCTGGTGGATTTGACGGTTGCCATTCAGGTGGGCGTCGTGCTGGCTTCGGTACTGTCTTTTCGTAAAAAGCTCTAGGGAACTTCCGCCTCCGTCAATGCCGCGCGAAGGGCCGCGAAATCCTCGGGCGGCGCCGCTTCAAAGCGCATGACCTCGCCGGTTACCGGATGGACAAAGCCGAGCGTCATTGCGTGCAGGGCCTGCCGTGGGAATGAACTTAGGGCTTCGGCGAGTTCCGGCGGCAATCCGCGCAACGTTCGCCGACGGCTGGCGCCATAAACGGCATCGCCGATAAGCGGGTTGCCGATGCTAGCCATGTGCACACGAATTTGGTGCGTGCGTCCAGTCTTGAGGCGGCAGCGGA
>SHVO01000008.1 GCA_009694245.1 Rhodospirillaceae bacterium
GCTGGGAAGTATCCTGGACTATCGCGAAAGCCAGATGGAAAGCGGCTTTGTCTTCGAAAATCCGAACGAAAAAGGCCGCTGCGGTTGCGGCGAGAGTTTTTCGGTTTAGGATAGTCGGGGCCGGTCCTCGCCACTATGCCGCGGAGGGAAAGATGGAAACCGCACTCAAGGCAATGCTCGGCGTAGCGCTGGTCGCGGTCGTCGTCGTCCTGGCCGCGGGCGTCAGCGGATTTATCGTCGGCGGGGAATTCAACCGCAAGTATGGCAACAAACTGATGCGCCTGCGCGTCCTGGCTCAGGGCGTGGCGGCCACGCTGCTGCTGGCCTTGTTGTTCTTGAAAGGCTACGCGAAGTTGTAGCGTGGTTTGTGGCGGGGCGGCCCGGCCGCATCACGCGAAATTTGGCCACTCGGGCCGGAATCCGACCTTGTTCGCTTCCTCGAAGTTGCCGATTTGATCGACCAATTCGCGCCGGCGGTTCCGCGTTGCTTGAGTCAAGGCTGGCGTGATGTTGGTGCTGCTGAGCGCGTTTTCGGCGATCAGTTCCTGAGGCCGGTCAAGAAACGACTTGTGGGTCAGGGCCTTGGCGATATCGGCGCAGTAGCTAAGAAAGTGCGACAAGCGAACGGGTTTCTGCGGCGTTGGGTGCTGGACTGAAACCGAGAAGGCGCCGGTTTTGCGGTCGCGGCGTTCCAATATCGCCCCCCGGTAGCCGGTTGGGCTGGGGGTAAAGACGATCGCGGTTTGGCTGTCGTGCTCAACCACAAGGTCTTCCAAGGCTCCGAGCACTGTCGAGGCGGCTTCGCTGACGATGGCATCGGTGACTTCCTCGCCGACCGACAGAGCTTCGACTTCGGCGATGCCGTCGCGGCCTTCGCCGCCCATGAATACTGTTGCCCCGGCGATGTGCACGGAGACCCAGTTCTGCCGGTTATAGTCGTTTTCTTACTTGGAGACCTTGCGCCGCCATAGGCTCTCCCAATCCGCCGAGTCGGGTTCCTTGAGCACGTTGGCGTCCCGGCGCACCTCGTCCACCACGATCGCGGCCATACGCATCGTGCCGGGAATATTCTGGCCGCGGACAACGACCATGATCGTATTCTCCGCGGTTTTGACCGGAATTGTGATGCGGTTTGATCGCATAGTAAGGGCCGGCGGCGCATTGCCGCCGTCGTCCTCGTTCAGCTCCTCGACCTTGTGGACGACGGATTTCTCGCGATAAAGCGTTATCGTGCCAATCTCAGCCATTGCTCTCTTCAGGCTCCGGGTTGCTGACTGCGACCGCGATCACCGCTGGCAGCGCTGCCGGTATCAGGGCGCCTCGGGTTCACAACTATATTTCACGTGGCTGAAAGCACAAATGGAAACAGCCGCTGCGCGTGGGATTATTCCGCGCTCAGACGCTCAAACCGCAGCCGATGGTGCTGCAGTGCGGAGGTCGCCGCTACGTGACGGACCATGGTATTGATGTCGGCCTTCAGGTCGGGGAAGCTTCCGCGGCGCCGCAACGTGACCTCGTCCATATAGATATTGCGATTGATTTCAATCTGGATGGCGTGGACGCCGTTCATCGGATCGCCGTAATGCTGCGTCGTGAATCCTCCGGAATAGGGAATATTGCGCGTCACCCGGTAGCCTAGCCCGGAAAGCGTCATCTCGACGCAATCGGTGATCACCGGCGCACAGGACGTTCCGCTGCGGTCGCCCAAAACAATATCGATACGGCGAAGGTCATTGTCGGCATCCACGGGCAACCCGGTCGAGGGCATGGAATGGCAATCTATCAGGATGCAGTAGCCGAAACGGTTCCAAGTGGTGTTGACGAGCGAGCGCAGCGCCCGGTGGTAGGGTTTGTAGACCGTGTTGATACGGTCCTCGGCCTCGGCAAAGGCGAGCTTTTCGCGATAAATCTCGCGGCGACTCGCGACAATGCGGGCGATGGTGCCAAGGCCGGCCGCGACGCGAGCAGAAGTTGTGTTCACGAAGGCCGGCAGCGGCTGCTCGAACATCGCCGGGTCAAGCTCGTAGGGCTCGCGGTTGACGTCAAGAAAGGCGCGCGGATAAAGCGCGCGCAGCAGCGGGGCCCCGAGGTCCGGCACGTCGGAGAATAACTCATCGACGTAGCAGTCCTCGGATCTGCGCAAGGCGCCGAGCTCCAAGGCCGCCGTCGCGACAAACGCCGGCGGGTAGTGACAACCGGAATGCGGCGAAGCAAATACCAGCGGCAAGGCGAGATCGACCGGCGCCCGGACCTCGATCGGCGAGACCGGGGTCTCGGGAGTCGTCGGGGCAGGAGTTCCGAAGGCCATGGTGGATAGGATTGTAGGGCAAGGGGCGGCGCCCGCAACTGGTCTCACGCGCCGGGCCTTTGGGATAGCCAAAGTATTGGTTCGATTGGGGATCTCCAGTACCCTTGCCAAGGGGAAGGCAAGTGGATAAACAACCGTCGTTGTCGCCAGCAGGACCGGATTTTGCCGGTCCCCGGGTCGCGCGGGGTTGGGTCAGTTAGTTCAGCGGTAGAATGTCCCCTTGACATGGGGAAGGTCGCAGGTTCGATCCCTGCACTGACCACCACGCTTAGTTTCCGTTAACGAGTGAAACGAGTTTACGGAAACCAGCGCGCTGCCGACGCCCGTAGAGCGGAGGCGGCTACGCCTAGCCTCGGCGAGAGAATTAATCGTACCAGGTACGATTACAGCCCCGGCTTATTTGACGCGCTGGATCGCCGACCCGAACAGCGCTTCGTCGGAAAGCTGTTCTTTGGTTTTCGCGAGTGGTCTTGAGATCCACGTTTCATTGATCAGGTCGCGCCACGTGATGTTGTTGTTGGTGCTGTTGCCACCCCAAGAACCGCAGCCCAGCGAGTATGTCTGGCGCATGCCGTTCCAAAGATTTCCGCTATTGGACGGCGCCTGCGGCTGATTTACCATGACGCGCGAGGTCTTGGTCGCGTTGGCCAGCTTCAGGATGTTGGCGTCGCTGTTGGAATAGATGCCGCACGAGTGCCCCTGGCCCTGGTAGGCCTGGATATTGTTGGTGAGTTCGATCGCATGGTCGATGTCCTTGGCGCGGTAGAGCGCCATCACCACCGAAAGCTTTTCACCCGAAAACGGATGGTCCGGACCGTAGCCGGTCTCCGGGACGATGAAGAAGAGCTTGCCGGCGGGAAGGTTGATCCCGGCCATACTGGCGATCTTCTCGGGCGCCTGCGCGACGATGCCAGTGTTCAAGTGCCCGTCTACAAACATGACCGCCTGCAGTTTCTTTTTTTCCTCCGGCGAAACGACGTAGCCGCCCTCGGTTTGCAGGTTGGCGAGCATCTGATCGTAAATTTTATCAACCAGAACCACCGAATTGTCGGCCGAGCACGATGCCGCGAAATCGAAGGTCTTGGAGATGCGGATTTTCTGGGCGGCATCCTTCAAGTCGGCGGTATCGTCGACGGTGACGACGGCATTACCCACGCCGACACCGATGGCCGGTGTCCCGCTCGAATACGCGGCTTTGACCATCGGGCTGCCGCCCGTGGCCAGAATACGATCGCATTGTTTCATCAATTCATTGGTTTTCTCGAGCGACGTCGTATCGATACTGATAACCAGATCGGCGGGGGCGCCGTAGGCGACCAGGGCGTCGCGCATAAATCCGGTAATCATTTTGTTGGTGAGTTTGGAGCGCGGATGCGGGGCGAGAATGATAGAATTGCGGCCCTTCACGGCGAAAATCGATTTGACCACCGGCGTGGCCTCGGGATTGGTCGACGGCACGAGCGCACCGATGACGCCGATCGGCTTGGCGATCTTGACGACGTTGCGCACTTTGTCTTCTTCGATAATTCCGACTGACTTGTCGTCGATGATGTCCATCAGCGTCGCGCGGGTCTTACGGAAAATCTTCAGGTACTTGCCGTCGTAATTCCCGAGTTGGGTTTCTTCGACCGCGAACTTGGCGATCTTCTCGGCGCGGTCGGGACGCGCGACCGACCACACCATGGCGCGGATCAGATCGTTGACCTGTTCCTGAGTGTAGTTCTCGATTTGCGCCTGGGCTGCCCGGGAGCGTTTGATCAGGGCTTGGACTTCGAGCGCGGCTTCGCTCGGCGCTGGCCGTTCGACGTGGGTATCGGGCATGGACGTGTCTCCTTGGCTTCTAAAGATGGGGCTTAAATGACGGGTCTGCCGGGGCTTGGCGCCATAAATATGTGATCGGGTCCGCCTAGGCAATAGGCCAGGGAGGGGCGCGTCACGGCAAAAAGGCGGTGCCAGCAATGCGTTTTGGCTCGCCAACTCTAAAAACGCCTCCAACTCAGGGGACTTAGCCGGCCGCAGACCGGCGCCCCCGCCTACGCCGCGCTCTTTACATATTTCGCCGGTACTGGCCACCGACTTCATAGAGGGCGTTCGAGATCTGACCCAAGGAGCAGCTGCGGACCGCTTCCATGAGAACGGCGAAGACATTGCCGTTCTGAATCACGGTCTGGCGCAGCTTGGCAAGGGCCTCGGGCGCGGTGCCCACGTGGCGTTTGTGGAAATCCGCTAGGCGCTGGAGTTGCGACTGTTTTTCGGCGTCGGTCGAGCGGGCCAGTTCGGGAGGATGCAGTTCCGCTCCGGTCTTGGGCCCGGCCTTGGAATTGATGAAGGCATTGACGCCGATAATCGGATACGAGCCGTCGTGCTTCTTGCTCTCGTAGTGCAGCGACTCTTCCTGGATGCGGCTGCGCTGATAACCGGTTTCCATCGCTCCCAACACCCCGCCGCGCCGCGAGATGGCGTCGAATTCCTTGAGCACTGCCTCTTCGACCAGGTCGGTGAGTTCGTCGATTATAAACGCACCCTGGTTCGGGTTCTCGTTCTTGGCGAGGCCCCATTCGCGATTGATAATCAATTGGATCGCCATGGCGCGGCGCACAGAATCCGCGGTCGGCGTCGTGATCGCTTCATCAAACGCGTTGGTATGAAGCGAATTACAGTTGTCATAGATGGCGATCAGCGCCTGCAAGGTCGTGCGGATGTCGTTGAAAGCCATTTCCTGGGCATGCAGCGACCTGCCCGAGGTCTGCACATGGTACTTGAGTTTCTGCGAGCGTTCGGATCCGCCATATTTGCGTTTCATCGCGACCGCCCAGATCCGGCGCGCGACCCGGCCAATCACGGAATATTCGGGATCCATTCCATTGCTGAAGAAGAACGACAGATTGGGCGCGAAGTCATCGATCTTCATCCCGCGCGCGAGGTAGGTTTCGACGAACGTAAAGCCGTTGGACAGGGTGAAGGCCAGCTGCGAGATCGGATTGGCCCCCGCCTCGGCGATGTGATAGCCGGAAATCGAGACCGAATAGAAATTCCGCACGGCGTTCGTGACGAAATATTCCTGAATATCGCCCATCATCTTGAGCGCGAATTCCGTCGAGAAGATGCAGGTGTTCTGGCCTTGGTCTTCCTTCAGGATGTCGGCCTGCACGGTACCGCGCACCGCGGACAGCGCGGTCTCTTGAATCTTGCGGCCCTCGGCCTCATCGGGCGCGCGGCCGTTCTTCGCCGTGAACTGGGCGATCTGCTGGTCGATGGCGGTATTGAAAAACATCGCCAAGATCGTCGGAGCCGGGCCGTTGATAGTCATAGAGACGCTGGTCGTGGGCGCGCACAGGTCGAAACCATCGTAGAGGACGCGCATATCGTCCAGAGTCGCAATCGAGACGCCGGAATTGCCGACCTTGCCGTAGATATCCGGGCGCAAATCAGGGTCGCAGCCGTAGAGCGTCACAGAATCGAATGCCGTGCTCAGCCGGTGGGCCGGCATGTCTTCCGAGACCTTTTTAAAGCGCGCATTGGTCCGATAGGCATCGCCTTCGCCGGCGAACATGCGGGTCGGATCCTCGCCCTCGCGCTTGAAGGGAAAAACGCCAGCGGTAAAGGGATAGGCTCCCGGCAGATTTTCCTTCATCAGGAATTTCAGAATTTCGCCTTCGTCTTCAAACCGCGGCAGCGCGACCTTCGGAATTCGGGTCCCGCAAAGCGTTGTATGACTGATCTGGATGCGCGATTCCCGGTCGCGGACCTTCACGACGCGTTCCGTGCCGCTGTAGGCGGCAACGGTTTCGGGCCACGCGGCGAGGAGATCGCGCGCCTCACGATCAAGCCGCCCCTCGGTCACCGCGATCAAAGCATCGAAGCCTTCGGTCGACTTGGCGTTCGCTTCGAACACTGCCTTCGCCGTCCGCAGCGACTGGCGTTCGCGCGCCAGCTTTACCTGCTTGCCGATATGGCCGTGATAGTCGCGGACCGCCTCGGAGATCTTGGCGAGATATCGCGTCTTCTCGGGCGGAACGATGAAGGATTGGTTGGTGGAATGGCGGGTCTTCGCGATCGGTAGGCTGCCGGGGTCCATCGCCAGGCCGAGATCCTTCAGCCGCACGGCCATGGCCTGGTACAGCGCAGTTACGCCGTCATCGTTGAATCGTGAGGCGATCGCCCCAAAAACCGGCATCTTATCGGGCGCCGAGTCGAAACGGCCGCGGTTGCGCTGGACCTGCTTGCTGACGTCGCGCAAGGCGTCTTCGCCACCCTTGCGATCGAATTTGTTGATCGCGACGAAGTCGGCGAAATCCAACATGTCGATCTTTTCAAGCTGGCTGGAAGCGCCGAACTCCGGGGTCATCACATAAAGCGATAGATTGGCGTGTTCGACAATGGCCGTGCTGCCTTGGCCAATGCCGGAGGTCTCGACAATGATGAGATCAAATCCGGAGAGGCGGCAAGCGGCGATAATTTCGGGCAACGCGGCGGAAATCTCGCCCCCCGATTCTCGCGTCGCCAACGAGCGCATGAAGATCGAAGGATGTTCGATCGCGTTCATGCGGATACGGTCGCCAAGGAGCGCGCCGCCGGTCCGCTTGCGCGAGGGGTCGATGGAAATGATGGCGATGCGCAGGCGATCCTGCTGATCGTAGCGCAAGCGGCGCACCAGTTCGTCGACCAGCGACGATTTTCCCGACCCGCCGGTACCGGTAATCCCCAGGACCGGTGTCGCGACGGATTTGGCTTCAGTTATGATTGTCCGCCGGAGGTCCTCAGCAGCAGTCCCGTTATCGAGGGCGGTGATCGTGCGGGTTAACGCCAACCGATCCCCGGCGCGCAGGTTCAAGAGCGTCACGGCCGCGGACTGTGAAGTTGCCAGCGAGAGGTCGACGTCGCAGGCCGAAACTAGCTCGTTGATCATCCCTTGCAGGCCGAGGGCCGCGCCTTCTTGCGGGGAATAGATGTGCGTGACGCCGTAGTGGTGTAATTCGGCGATCTCGCCGGGGGTAATGACACCACCGCCGCCGCCGAAGATCTTGATATCCGGGCGACCCCGTTCCTTGAGAAGGTCGACGAGGTATTTGAAGAATTCGACATGTCCGCCTTGGTAGGAAGTTATGGCGACGCCTTGCACGTCTTCGGAGATAGCGGCGTTGGCGATGTCGCTGACCGACCGGTTATGGCCGAGGTGAATGACTTCGGCGCCGCTCGATTGTAAAATCCGCCGCATAATGTTGATGGCGGCGTCGTGGCCGTCGAACAGCGCAGTGGCGGTGACGAACCGCACCCGCTGGGCGGGGCGGTAAGGTACGACTTTCAGGGGTTGAGCGATTTGGTTCATGGAAGGGCCCACGCGTTGAGTTTTGCAAAAGGCGGCAGTGTCGAGCGGGCGGACCTGCCAGTATCACGCAACTGGATCGCCGAATAAGGGCTATTTTAAGCCCGGACGACCGCTGGGTCCATTGCCGGCCACGCCGAATATCGTGTAAAATGCGCCATTATGTCCGGGCCGTCTCGAAAGCAATCCAGTCCCGACCAACCGCGCCCACGCCGAGCGACCGTGGCCGTCGGCTTCGTGCTGGGCATGCTTTCAGGGCTTCAGGCCCGGGGCACCGAGCCCAAAGCGGTCATGATCGCGGCTGGGCTTGATCCTGGGCTTTTGGATGACCCTCAAGGCAGGGTCCCGCTGACCGATTACGCCGGCCTCTATAACCACGTCGTCACGTTGTTGGACGACGAAGGGTTCGGACTGTTCTCAAGCAAGTTGAGGAGCGGCATGTTCGAATTCCTTTGCCGCGGCGTGGTCGGTAGCCGGAATTTGGGCGAGGCGCTGGCGCGGGCCAGCGGGTTCTTGCGGCTGGTGCTTCCGGATCTCGCGCTCAGGATCGCCGCCGATGACGCCGGCTGCAAGATCGAAATTGTTGAAACCGTGCCGCTGACTTCCGCGCTCAATGATCGGCGGCGGGTATTCGCCTTCGAATGGCTGCTCCGGCTTGTGCATGGATTGTCGTGCTGGTTGGTGGGCCGAGGTCTGTCATTGGACTCGGTCCAGTTTCCCTATCCGCGGCCGCCGCATGCCGACGACTATGCGCTGATCTATACCGAACACGCGCGCTTCGGCGGCTCGTCGCTTGTCGCGCGGATGCAGGCGCAGCTGCTGACGCTGCCTATCAGCCGCGATCAAAATGCCGTCGCCGGCTTTTTGGAAGGGGCGCCCGGGAAAATCGCCATGCTGTACCGTAGGGATCATGAAATCGTTCGCCAGATTCGCGACATCTTGGCCGCGTCTTTACCCGAGGTCACGGACCTCGCGCGCGTGGCGGAACGGCTGCATCTGTCCTTGCGTACCGTCCAGCGGCGGTTGAAGCGGGAAGGATCGAGCTTTCGCGCGGTCAAGGCGTCGCTGCGCCGGGACCTGGCGCTTTCAAGGATCGAGAATTCCGTCCAGCCGATTTCTGAAATCGCGCTGGAACTCGGTTACGCCGAAAATTCCGCCTTCTTTCGGGCCTTTGTCGACTGGACCGGGGGGTCGCCGACAAGCTATCGCAAAATGCTGCGGTCATTGACAACCTGAGCGCCCTCGGCCAGTGATGGAGCATTCTGAACTTCTCCGGTCCGCCGATGTTCCCGCCCGCCAGAATTATCTGCCTCACGGAAGAAACCGTCGAGACGCTTTACCTATTGGGTGAACAGGACCGCATCGTCGGCGTATCCGGCTACGTCGTGCGGCCGCCGGCAGCTCGGCGCGACAAGCCCAGGGTGAGCGCCTTCATTTCGGCGGACGTCGAAAAAATTCTCGCGCTCAAACCCGACTTGGTCCTGACGTTCTCCGACCTTCAGGCTGCGATTGTCGCCGATCTAATTAAGGCCGGGATCGAGGTCCATGCCTTCAATCATCGCAACATCGCGGGAATCCTCGACATGATCCGCCTCCTGGGCGCGATGGTCGGTGCGAGTCGGCGGGCCGAGGATTTGGCGTGCACGCTGGAACAGGGACTTAACGATGCGCGCGCGCAGAGCCGGCACCTTCCGTGCCACCCCAAAGTCTTTTTCGAGGAGTGGGACGATCCGCTGATATCGGCGATTTCCTGGGTCTCCGAGCTGATCGAGATCGCCGGCGGCGCCGATATTTTCCCCGAACGGGCCGGGGGCAAATCGGCCAAGGAACGTATTGTCACGCCCGAGGAGGTGATTGCACGCCAGCCGGATTTGATCATCGGTTCCTGGTGCGGCAAAAAATTTCAGCCCGCGAAAGTTGCGGCTAGGCCGGGATTTGATCGGATACCGGCGGTCGAGCGGCAAGGCTTGCACGAAATCAAATCATCCATAATCCTGCAGCCGGGCCCGGCGGCATTGACCGACGGGCTCAAGGCGTTGCAACGGATTGTCGGCGACTGGGCGCGGGCATGAGTAAGGGTAGAGGATCGCCGAAATTATGAGCGACGCTGAGCCGGGCGAGATCCTGTTTACGCGCCGGGGCGGCGTTGGCCGCATTCTGCTGAACCGTCCAAAGGCCCTGAATTCCCTGACCATGGGGATGTGCGAGGCTTTGGGGCCGCAATTGCGCGCTTGGAAGAACGATCCAACCGTGCGCGTGGTGGTCATTACCGGCGCGGGTGAGAAGGCGTTTTGCGCCGGCGGTGACGTCGTGCGGCTCTATGAGGACCATAGAGCTGGGGGCTCGCTCGCCTACGACTTCTGGCGTGTGGAGTATCGCTGCAACGCCGCGATCAAGCATGTCGGCAAACCCTACGTCGCCTTGCTCGATGGCTATGTCATGGGCGGCGGTGTCGGCGTGGCGGTTCACGGTTCGCACCGCATCGCCACCGAGCGAACGACTTTCGCGATGCCCGAGACCTTCATCGGGCTGTTCCCGGACGTCGGCGGAACCTATTTCTTGCCGCGCCTCCCGGGCGCCGCCGGGATGTACCTTGGTCTTACGGGACGGCGCATGAAGGCCGCCGATTGCGTCATGCTCGGGATCGCCCAGGCCCTTGTGCCGCACGAGCGTTTGCCAGCACTTGAATCGGCCTTGGTCGATAGTGATGGCGCCATGGAGGATGTCACGCGCATAGTCAATTCTTTTGCCGAGCCCGTGAAAGATGCGCCTATTATTGCCGAGCGCGCTGCGATCGACCGCCATTTCAGCCACGCGTCGATTGAGGATATTTTCGGCTCTCTGGAATCCGATGCCAGCGAATGGGCGGTGAAACAATTGACGTCTCTCAAAAAGTATTCGCCGCTCGCTTTGAAGATCACGTTTCGACAAATTCACTGCGGCGCCGAGTTGTCGTTCGATGATTGCATGCGCCAGGAGTGGCGCTTGGCCAGCCGCATCGCCGATGGGCACGATTTCTATGAAGGCGTGCGCGCGCTTCTGGTCGACAAGGACAACGCGCCGCGGTGGCGGCCCGCGAGCCTCGCCGACGTTTCCGAGGCCGCGGTCGATGCTTATTTCGCGCCGCTGCCGGGCGACGAATTGAATCTTTCGGATATCACCGGCGTAGCATAAGGCGGGCAGTGCGTAAGGAGCACTCTTAACAGTGGCCAAGAAAAGCAAATCCCTCGTCAGGCGCCTGATCGACAAGTTCATGGGGCGCTTGGAGAAGAAATCGCCCGAAGAACAGTTGGCGGCGCAACTGGCGGCGGTGCAGGGCGCCCTCCGCGCCGAACTCGCGGTACTTCTGGCGGCGGCGCTGTTCGCCAAGAAGACCCTCGACACCACGCGCCAGGTCGAGACACCTTTTCCAGATGCCTATTTCTCGGGCCAAACGCCGGTCGACGACGGTGGCCGCGCGGCTCTCGCGGCCTATGCCGCGGCGCTCGAACAATTCCAAGTCGCATTGGTGGAGCGCGACACCACCCCGAGCCTCGCGGTCGCCAAGGGCCTTACTACCTTGATTGTGTCGCTGCACGCGATGTCGATTCCCGGCCTCCTGCCGCAAGGCCGTGAAATGTGGGCGCGCTTGGCTGAAGCCGGCGAGGGCGTGGAAGAGGGCCATAAGTTCTTGCTTCGCCGGGAACCCAGCGACATCGAGCGGACTTATTTTGCTTATCGTCCGAGATTCCTCGCGTCGCCGCCGGATTGATTCGGTAATTCGGTACCAGGGACCGGATTAATCCAGTAGTTCGGTACCTGGTACGGATTATTCGGATTATTCGATGTTCTTAGATGTCCAGGGCGGCGGCGAACTTGGCGTTTTCCTGGATGAACTTGAAGCGCTCTTCGGGGTTGCGCCCCATGAGCTGTTCGACAAGCTTGGCGGTCGCGCGCTGCGTGCTTTTCTCCTCCGGTCCGGCCAGCATCACCTTGAGCAGCGTTCGCCGCCCGGGATCCATGGTGGTTTCCTTGAGCTGGCCCGGAGGCATTTCGCCGAGGCCTTTGAAACGGCTGACGTCGACCTTGCCGCGGGCATCGAATGCCGTCGCCATGAGCCTTGCCTTGTCGGCGTCGTCCATGGCGTAGATCGTCTTGCCGCGTTGGCTGAGACGGTAGAGCGGCGGCAGCGCGAGATAGAGGTGCCCATTGTCGATCAGCGCGGGCATCTCGCGATAAAAGAACGTCATCAACAGGCTGGCGATGTGGGCGCCGTCGACGTCGGCGTCGGTCATAATGATGATCTTCTCGTAGCGCAGTTTGCTTTCGTCGTAGCGGTCGCGGATGCCGCAGCCGAGCGCTTCGATTAGATCCTGGATTTCCTGATTGGCGCGCATTTTGTCGTCGCTGGCGGAAGCGACGTTGAGTATTTTCCCGCGCAAGGGCAGCACGGCTTGGGTTTCGCGACTGCGCGCCTGCTTGGCCGAGCCGCCGGCGGAATCGCCCTCGACAATGAACAACTCGGTGCCCTGCGGCGACGAGCGCGTGCAGTCGGTGAGTTTGCCGGGCAGGCGGAGCTTCTTGGTGGCCGACTTGCGGCTGAAGTCCTGGTCCTGTTTCTTTTTGACGCGCTCACTGGCGCGCGCGACGACGATTTCCAATAGCGTGTTGGCGCTGGCCATGTCGCCCGATAGCCAATGATCGAAATGGTCCTTGATCACGGTTTCAACCAAACGCGCGGCGGCTACCGAGACCAGTTTCTCTTTGGTCTGGCCCTGAAATTGCGGGTCGCGTATGAACAGCGACAGCATGATGCAGGCGCCGCCCCAGACGTCTTCGCCGGTCACGTTGCCGACGCCTTTGCTTCCCGACATCTCGGCGTAGCTTTTGAGGGCGCGCAACATCGCGGTCTTCAGGCCCTGCTCGTGGGTGCCGCCCTCGGCCGTCGGAATCGTATTGCAGTAGCTGTTGAGAAAGCCCTGTTCGTCGTCGGGCCAGCACACGGCCCACTCCACCCGCCCGCCGATGTCGTTGCCGTTCCCCGACATCTCGGCCTTGCCGGCGAAGAAAGAGTCCATCAGTCGCTTGCGGCCGTTCAAGACATGGGTGAGGTAGTCGGTCAGTCCGTTGACGAAATGCAGCTCGTCTTCCGCAGGCGTGTTGTCGTCGCCCTTGAGCAGACTCTTGTCGCAAGACCAGCGGACTTTCACGCCCTCGAACAGATAAGCCTTGGATCGCACCATGCGGTAGACCAGGGCCGGGCGGAAACGGGCTTTGTCGCCGAAAATCTGCGCATCGGGCGTGAAGATCACCGAAGTGCCGCGGCGGTTGACGGCGCCGCCTTTGGCGAGTTTGGTTTTGGCGACGCCGCGGCTGAAGGTCTGCGACCACAAGGTCTTGTCGCGCGCGACCTCGACCACGAGCTTGCTCGACAGCGCGTTGACGACGCTGATGCCGACGCCATGCAGGCCGCCCGAGGTTTCATAAACCTTGCCCGAGAATTTCCCTCCGGAATGCAGAGTGGTCATGATGACTTCCAGCGCCGATTTCTTTGGGAACTTGGGATGGGGATCGATCGGGATGCCGCGGCCGTTATCGCGCACGGTGACCTCGTTGTCGGCGCCGAGGTGAACCTCGATGGTGCTCGCGTATCCGGCCACGGCCTCGTCCATGGCGTTGTCGAGGGTCTCGGCAATAAGATGGTGCATGGCGGTTTCGTCGCTGCCGCCGATATACATGCCCGGGCGGCGGCGCACGGGCTCCAGGCCCTCGAGGACCTCGATATCCTTGGCCGTGTAGTCGCCGCGCTTGCCCTTGGCTTGCTTTGGGGAGTTCTGGTGGAATAGATCGGCCATGTGCGCCATGATGGAGGGAGGGGGCGAATCCGCCGGAGAAACCGCGCGTAAAGTAGGTGGGATCAGGGGGGCATACAATATCTAGTGTAGGGTGCTGAAATGAATGATGTTTCGCGGGCGAGGCCCGAGGGCGAGCTCTCGCTCCGGGTGCTCGCTATGCCGGCCGACACTAATCCCTCAGGCCATATCTTCGGCGGCTGGGTGCTCGGGCAGATGGATATCGCCGGCGGCTTCCATGCCGCGGGCCATGTCGGCGGGCGCACCGCCACCGTGGCGGTGGACGCGATGGTCTTCCACAAGCCGGTTCAGGTCGGTGATGAAGTCACGTGCTATACCCGGGTCGTCAAGATCGGGCGGACGTCGATCTCGATCATCGTCGAGACCTGGGTCCGGCGCAGCCGGGTCGGCGAGCCAATCCACGTTACCGAGGGCCGATTCACCTATGTCGCCCTGGACCGGGCGGGCCAGCCCATGGAAATCCACCAAAAACAATTTTAATCCGTACCAGGTACGGACTTCTCGGATTTATCGGTTATCTGCGCTTGCGTCGCGTTATCGGCCGCCCGGCATGGCGGCTGACCAGCGCCGTAAAGCTTGCGCGGCCCAAGGGCCAGCCGCCATTGATGGCATCGCGGATAGCGCCCAGGGCGTCCTCCGGCAACGCGCCATCGAATAAGCCGCGATAAGCCATCGCGCGTTGGTCGGCGGTGGCCGCGAGATCGGTGTAGAGTTGGTGGGGGGCGACGACGGGATCGGCCTTGCCTTCGGCATTGGCTTTGTAGCTCGACCAGCGGTAGGCAGCGGGGGTTGCGGCCATGCCGGCGCGCACGGGGTTCAGCTCGATATAGCGGCTGCAGGCGAAGAAGTAGGCATCGGCCTCGATCAAGCTCGCCCGGTAACGCCCTTCCCAGAGGCTGCCGGTGCGGCCCTGGCTCTCGTTGACATACCGGCTGTAGCGCCAGTTGACATGGCGCATGGCCCGGGGCAATGCATGGGCGGTTTCCGGCGATACCAGCAAGTGAATATGGTTGGTCATGAGCACATAGGCGTGGACGGCCACGCCGTGCTCGGTCGCCGCCTCGCGCAACCAGTCGAGGTAGTTCTGAGCATCCTTGGGCCCAAAAAAAATCGTTCCGCGGTTATTGCCCCGCTGGACCACGTGGACCGGATGCCCCGGTAGGAAGACCCTTGGACGCCGCGGCATTTAATCCGTCCCTGGTACCATTAGTTAATTGTACCAGGTACGGATTATTTGTCCAGGGTCCGGAATGGCCCGAGGCGGGCCAGATCCTTGAAGTCTTGGGTTACCGCAGCGCGTTCCTGGTCCAAAAACCGCGCGACGGCAGCCTCGAAACCGCGATCGGCGATCCAGTGGGCGGAGTAAGTGACCCGCGGCAGGTAGCCGCGCTGAAGCTTGTGCTGCCCCTGGGCCCCGGCCTCCACCCAGGCCAGTTTGTGCGCAATCGCGAAGTCGATGGCGCGGTAATAACAAACCTCGAAATGCAGCATCGGATAGTCGACCACCGTCCCCCAGTTGCGGCCGTACAGCGTATCGCCGCCGAGCAAGTTCAGGGCACCGCAGACCGGCTGCCCGCTTTCCTCGCCCATGATCAGCACGACCGCCCCCTCCATCCGCTCGCCGAGCAACTCAAAAAAGGCCCGGGATAAATACGCCTGCCCCCACTTGCGCTCGGAGGTGTTGAGATAGAAGCGGTAAAAGGCATCCCAATGCGTGGCCTTGATGTCGGCGCCGACCAGGGTCGTGATCGCGACGCCAGCGCCGTTGGCCTTCTCGCGCTCCTTGCGGATGGCCTTGCGCTTGCGCGACGACAACGCCCCTAGAAAATCCTCAAAGCTCGCGTAGTTTTCGTTCTTCCAGTGATACTGCTCGCCGATGCGCGCGAGGAAACCGGCAGTGGTCATCAAGTCGCATTCCGCTTCAGTCGGAAACGTCACGTGCAGCGACGAGACCTTGAGCCGTCGCGCGAGCGCGATCATGCCGGCGAGTAGCGTGGTTTGCGCCTCGCGCCGGTCGGCCTCGGGCAAGTCGGGTCTGACAATCAACCGCTGGCCGGTGACCGGCGTGAACGGAACGGCACACTGCAGCTTCGGATAATAGCGGCCGCCGGCCCGCTGATAGGCCTCCGCCCATCCCCAATCGAAGACATATTCGCCGTAAGAATGGCTCTTGAGGTAGAGCGGCGCGCAAGCGAGCACGCGGCCCGCGCGATCCTCGAGAACCATGTGCTGGGGTTGCCAGCCGGTCTCGGCATCCACCGAGCCCGAGTCCTCAAGCGCGCTAAAAAAGGCATGCCGCACAAACGGATTGTGATCGGGGCGCCCGGCGCAAGCGCAGGCATCCCAGGCCGCGGCCGGAATCCGGTGGATGCTGGAGAAAACCTTCAGCGTCCAATCTTGGCCCGCTGCTTTGCGCTCGTCATCCATGACTCACGCCACTTCGAAAACGGCCTCGACCTCCACGGCAGCCCCGCGCGGCAGGGATGATGCGCCGACGGCCGCCCGGCAATGCCGCCCGGCCTCGCCAAAAACCTGCACCATGAGATCCGAAGCGCCGTTGACGACCTTCGGGTGATCGGTGAACTCTGGGCCGGCGGCGACAAACCCGGTAAGCTTCACCACCCGCGTCACTCGATCGAGATCGCCGCCGCAAGCCGCCTTGACCTGGGCGATCAGGTTGAGCGCGCACAATTTGGCGGCCGCGTAGGCATTGTCGGGCGTGACATCGCTGCCCACGCGCCCGGCATATTTTATGGCACCGTTCTCAAGCGGAATTTGGCCCGAGACAAACACCAGGTTGCCGGTCTGCACATAGGGCACGTAGTTGGCCACCGGCGCGGGGGCCGCCGGCAGCGCGAGTCCCAGGGAGATGAGATGAGCGTCGATCTTGCCGGTCATGGCGGGGCTCCCGGATTAGCTTTATGGGGCGAAGTCAAATATGCCGCTACCGCGCACCAAGCCGAGGTTGGCGCGCCGCGTGGGGCGTCACCATACGATGCCTGGCACCTGAGCCAAATAGATTTGAAGGCACGTCGTTGGAAAAGCTTTCCCTTCCCAAGAACAAGATCAAGGTCTTGTTGCTCGAGAACATCCACAAGAACGCTGTTGAGTTGTTCAAACGTCACGGATACGCCAACGTCGAAAGCTTGCGTGATGCGCCGGGTGCCGACGAACTCAAGCAGCGCCTTGCCGACGTGCATATCCTCGGTATCCGCTCCCGCACCAGGCTCACCAAGGAGGTCCTGGCGGCCGGTGAAAAATTGCTGACTGTCGGGTGTTTCTGCATCGGCACGAATCAAGTCGACCTTGGCGCCGCCAAGCGCCTGGGAGTGCCGGTGTTCAACTCGCCCTATTCCAATACGCGCTCGTTCGCCGAATTGGTGCTCGCGGAAATCATCATGCTGTTTCGCGGTATTCCGCAGCGCTCCTGGGGAGCCCACGAAGGCGCCTGGGATTAGACCGTCAAGGGTGCCCGAGAAATCCGCGGTAAAATTATCGGCATTGTCGGTTACGGCCATATCGAAACGCAGCTCTCGGTGATTGCCGAGGCCATGGGCATGCAGGTGCGCTTTCTCGACGTGGTTGAAAAGCTGGCCATCGGCAACGCCGCGCCGTGCAGATCTCTCGACAAGTTACTGGCGATGGCCGATGTCGTCACGCTCCACGTACCCGAGGCGCCCGCGACCAAGAACATGATCGACGCCGCCAAGCTCAAGAAGATGAAGAAAGGCGCGTTCTTGATCAACGCCTCCCGCGGTACTGTCGTGGATATCCCGGCCCTGGCCGAAGCTCTGAAGAGCGGCCATCTCGCCGGCGCGGCCGTGGACGTGTTTCCAAAGGAGCCGGCCGGCCCCGGGGAAAAATTCAAGAGTCCGCTGCAGGGGCTGCGCAATGTAATTCTGACGCCGCATATCGGCGGTTCGACCGAAGAGGCCCAGGCCAATATCGGTGGTGAGGTCGCTGAGAAGCTGGTGAAGTACTCCGACAACGGCTCGACGCTCGGTGCCGTCAACTTTGTCGAGGTGGCCCTGCCGCCGCAGTCCGGCGCCACGCGCTTCATGCACATCCATCGCGACGAACCCGGCGTCATGGCCCGGATTTCGGAACTTTTCTCTCGTCGCGGCATCAATATCGCCGGGCAATATCTACGGACCGATGGCGAGATCGGCTACGTCGTCACCGATGTCATCGGCCGCATCCAAGTCGGCATGGGCATTCGCAAGGAGCTGGCGGCGGTTCCCGGCACGGTGCGCACGCGCTTCCTTTACGAGACGCCGCCGAAGCAATAATCCGTACCTGGTACCAATTAATTCGTACCAGGTGCGGTTAATTTCACGGCAGGGGGAACTTATCGCCCAGCACGTGGCGCCATTCGGCGGCGGCGTCGGCGACTTTGCCGGCCTTCAGGTGATGATCGGCCAGGGTCGCGCGCCAGTAGGCGGCTTTGGCCTTGCCGTGCCATGCCGGTCCGATCTCGATGGCGGTCTGGCCTCCCGGCGGCTTTACCGCGCAAGGCGTGCGGATGCGCGCCCAAGCCCAGAAGTCGACCAGCGCCCGTTCCAATTCGTAAGGCCGGGGAGAGCCGGAATAGAATTCCTGGGCGAGCAGTTCCAGGGCGAAGGAGGCCACCGGAACCTCGGAATGCGCGCGCCACGCTTTGAGAGCCGTCATCAGCAAACGCGGCCGCCCGCCGTAGAGACTGTCGGAAAGCCGCAAGGTCGCGGCCTCGGCCACCGGATTGGTGATGCTCCAGTCGGTCGCCCGCGTGAGGGCGGGTTTTCCCGGGATCAGATAAGCCCCATTGTATTCGCGGCACGGCAGTACCTTGACCCAGAGGTCGCCGCGCGGGACGAGGACGCCGGTCTCGGCGATGGTCACGCCGTCGAAGCGATTTTTGAGAACCGCCCAAACGATTTTCAAAGCGTCGCCGGCCTTTTGCGCGGTGAGCTTGGGCGGCAGCAGATAGAGCACATCGACTTCGCTGATCGGCGCGACCGAAGTCCGCTTGCCGACGGCGCCGGCGATCAGATGATCGCTGCCGGCGTCGGGGCCCAGGCCGTCCGGATAAAGCTCCGCGCGCAAGGCCGCCGTGACATCGTCGCATATTCCCCGGGCCACGGCGTAGGCGGTCGGGCTCGGCACCACCCGGCGCAGGAAGGCGCCGAAACATGCGCCGAGGGCCGGCGTCGCCGCGACGCTCGGAAACCCGGAGACACGCACCGGATCCGCGGGCGGACGCCTAGCCAGAGCGGGCGGGAGGGGCATCTATTCCTACGAACATCCGCTGGTCGAGCCGCAGGTATCGCATTTCATGCAGGTGCCGTTGCGCAGAAGCGTGAAGTTGCCGCATTCGCCGCAGGCATCGCCACCGTAGCCCTTCATGCGCGCGACGTGGTGGGTATTGTGCACGGCGCTCCTTCGCGACTCCGTGACCTCGGTCACGCGCGTGACCTTGACTTCCTCGGCCGCGAAGGCGCCGCGGGCGAGGCTGGCCTGGTCCATGGCCAGCGCATTCCCGGAGGCGTTCGCCAACATGGCCAAGGTGCCGCCGGGCGATGAGCCGGTGCTGGACGTAATACCTTGGGCGCCGGTAACCTCAGGCGCGCCGCCTGCCTCTCCCCGGTTACGGCCGTGGTTCTTGAGGAAATAGAGGTTGGACGAGCGGATGAAGCCCTGGGATACGGTTTTGCCTGCGATCTGCAGAAGCGTCTCCGCCGGCTCGCCGCTGCCCATGGCATCGGGCAGGATATCGTGGGCCTCGGCGTGGGCGAGGTCGTGGCGCCCGAGATAACTCACCGCCAGTTCGCGGAAAATGTAATCGAGGATCGAGGTCGCCATCTTGATCGACGAGTTGCCCTCGACAGGTCCCGCCGGATCGAAACGGGTGAAGGTGAAGGCATCGACGTATTCTTCGAGCGGCACGCCGTATTGCAAGCCAATCGATATGGCGATGGCGAAATTGTTCATCAGGCTGCGGAAGGCCGCACCTTCCTTATGCATATCGACAAAGATTTCGCCGAGGCGGCCATCTTCGTATTCGCCGGTCCGCACATACACTTTATGGCCGCCGACCAGGGCCTTTTGGGTATAACCCTTCCGGCGGTCCGGCAAGCGCTGGCGTTCGCGCTCGACCACGCGCTCGATGATGCGTTCGGCGACAATCTCGGCCCGCGATACCGGCGGCGCCTGGACGATTCTCTCAACGATATCCTCGTCTTCAATGTCATCGTCGATCAGGCTGGCCGCCAGTGGTTGTGAAAGCTTGGAGCCGTCGCGGTAAAGCGCGTTGGCTTTCAGGCCCAGCTTCCACGACGTCATGTAGGCTTGAGAGCACTCGGCGACGGTCGCGGAATTGGGCATGTTGATGGTCTTCGAGATGGCGCCCGAAATGAACGGCTGCGCCGCCGCCATCATGCCGATGTGACCGTCGACGCCGAGAAAACGCGTGCCGCTGCGCCCGCAGGGACTCGCGCAGTCGAATACCGAAAGATGCTCAGCCTTCAGGTGCGGAGCGCCTTCGAGCGTCATGGCGCCGCAGACATGAGCATTCGCCGCATCGATATTGGCTTTGGAATACCCCAGGGCGTCGAGCATGTTGAAGCCGACGTCGTCAAGCTGTTCGGTATCAAAGCCGAGCTTGCTGATGCAAAAGGCTTCGCCCAGCGTATAGCGGTTGAACACGAACTTGATATCGAAGGCGTCGCCGAGCGCATTCTCGATGGCGTCGAGCGCGGCCTTATCAAACCCGCGGTCGCCCAGCGACGCTGCATTGATCGCCGGCGCGCCCTGCAGCGTGGCGCGGCCAACGGCGTATTGAATGATGTCCTCGATTTCGGTCGAACTGTAGCCGAGCGTTTTCAGGGCCAAGGGCACGACCCGGTTGATGATCTTGAAGTAGCCGCCGCCCGCGAGCTTCTTGAATTTCACCAAGGCAAAATCCGGCTCGATGCCGGCGGTGTCGCAATCCATCACCAGGCCAATCGTGCCGGTCGGTGCGATCACCGTGACTTGCGCATTCCTAAACCCGTGCGCGCCGCCAAGCTCAAGCGCCCGGTCCCAGGCCTGCTTGGCCGCACTCACGAGGGCGGGATCGGGGCAGTCGGCGGCATTCAACGCAACCGGCGCCGTGGGCAAGCCCTCATAGCCGTCGCGGTGGCCATAGGCTGCGCGGCGATGGTTGCGGATCACGCGCAGCATGTCGGCGCGGTTGGCAAGAAAGCCCGGGAAGGCGCCGTGCTCCTCGGCCATTTCGGCCGACGTCGAGTAGGCGGTTCCGGTCATCAGCGCGCTGATGGCGCCGCACAAGGCGCGGCCTTCGTCGCTGTCGTAACCGAGGCCTGCGGCCATCAACAGGCCGCCGAGGTTGGCGAAGCCCAGGCCGAGCGTGCGGTAGCGATGCGAAAGCGTGGCGATCTCCTTGGACGGGAACTGCGCCATGAGCACGGAAATTTCCAAGGCGATGGTCCACAGGCGCGTCGCGTGGGAAAAACCGGCGACGTCGAAGCCGCCGTCGTCCTTGCGGAAGGCGAGGAGGTTGAGGGAGGCGAGGTTGCAGGCCGTGTTGTCGAGAAACATGTATTCCGAGCACGGGTTCGACGCGTTGATGCGTCCCGACTGCGGGCAAGTGTGCCAAGCATTGATCGTGCTGTCGAACTGGACCCCCGGGTCGGCGCATTGCCAGGAAGCCTGGCCGATGCGCTCCCACAACGCCCGGGCCTTCAGGGTTTTCACGACCTTGCCGTCGACGCGGTTGGTCAAGTCCCAGTCGCCGTCCGTGGCCACGGCTTCAAGGAAGGCGTCGGTCACGCGCACGCTGTTGTTGGAGTTCTGGCCGGCGACGGTGGCGTAGGCTTCGGAATCCCAATCGGTGTCGAACTCCGGAAAGTCGACCGAGGTATAACCCTGGCGCGCGAACTGCAACGACCGCTGGATGATGTTGTCCGGGATCATGGCGGCGCGCGCCGCCTTGATTTCTTTCCGGAGTTGCGTGTTGACCTTGGGGTCGAACCGGCCGCCGGTATCGGTACGGGTATCGGCCCCGTCCCAGCTCCGCACGGCGCGCATGATCGCCTTGAGATGCTTCGCAGTGAGGCGCGAGCCCGCGACCATGGCCGCAACCTTCTGCTCCTCGCGCACTTTCCAATCGATGAAGCTCTCGATATCGGGATGATCGGCGTTCAAGATGACCATCTTGGCCGCGCGCCGTGTTGTTCCGCCGGACTTGACCGCGCCCGCGGCGCGGTCGCCGATTTTCAGCCAGCTCATGAGGCCCGAGGACCGTCCGCCGCCCGAGAGAATTTCCCCAGCGCCGCGTAAGGTCGAGAAATTCGTGCCGGTGCCCGAGCCGTATTTGAACAGCCGCGCCTCGCGCAGCCAAAGGTCCATGATGCCGCCGTCGTTGACCAGATCGTCGGCGATCGATTGGATAAAACAAGCGTGCGGTTGCGGGCGCTGATAGGCGCTTTTGGACGCGGTCAGCTCACCGGTATTGTAATCCACGTAGAAATGCCCTTGCGCGGGGCCGTCGATGCCATAGGCCCAGTAGAGGCCGGTATTAAACCATTGCGGCGAATTGGGCGCGCAGATCTGGGCCGCGAGCATGAAGCGCATTTCATCGAAATAGACGCGAGCGTCGTTGTCGCTGTCGAAGAAGCCAGCTTTCCAACCCCAGTAGGTCCAAGCGCCGGCCATGCGGTCGAAGACTTGGCGCGCATCGGTCTCGCCTCCCTCGCGCTCGCTCTCGGGCAGTTCGCTCAATTCGGCGCTGGCGGCAACCTTGCGCCAGAGGAAATCGGGCACATCATTCTCGGCCACGGGCACGAGTTTCGCCGGTACGCCGGCGCGGCGGAAATATTTCTGCGCCAAAATGTCCGAAGCGATCTGCGACCAGGTCTCGGGCACCGTCACCGCGTCTTGGCGGAAGACCACCGAGCCGTCGGGATTGCGTATCTCGCTCGTGCGCGAGCCGAAGACGATGCCGTCAAAGGCCGACTTGCCTTCGCTGGTGAAACGTCGCGGAAAGCGCATGCGCCGGAACCCCTGCCAAACGTGTCGACCAAGCCAAATCCGAACGCCGAAGGCCGATCTCAAAAAAAGCCGGCCACTACGGGCCGCCAAACCGCGGATCCCGCGTAATGGCTCGGTTTTACAAGATTTTTCCCCTCGGTCCTCGCTCCATGCCAGACCCGCTCAGGGTCATGGACCATGGCGACCGCTAGATTAGGGAAGGGGGGGGCCGGGAGCAATATATATTGTGCTGCCTGGACCAAGAACTACCGGATGTGGTGGATTATCTTGGGCCGCTCCTTCTCGGGTACGGAAGGGGCGGGCGCGGCACCGCTAGGGTAAGGGGGCGCCTATGTACGATACCTGCGCGACCAGGCCGCCCGAGCACAGTCCGGCGTGACCGGCGCGTGTTCCGGTTGAGCTACATGACGTGACTATCGGCGTAGTCGTGGTGCTAAGACCAGGAAGCTTTGGCGTCAGTCTCCGATAGTCCGTGCGTCAACCGTCCTGCGCCAGCCGTTCGCGGAACAGCCGATCGCGCTTCCATTGCCATTCGCGGCTCATTGCTTCGCGACGCGTTGCATGTCGCTCGGCATAGAGCAAAGTCCAAACCGGCCCTCGAGGGTTCGGCAAGCGGCTTATCGATCCACTAGCGGAGGTATCTACCCACAAATTCGCCCCAAGTTGCGGGCAAATATGGTAGGCTTCGACAGTCAATCGCGGGGAGCATCCGATGCGCACCATGACCATTCGACTTCTCTCGGCGACCGCGCTCGCGGCAAGCCTGGCGGTAAGCGCGACGGCGCAGGCGGCACCGGACAGGGTCGGCGAGACTCAGATGTGCGTGCCAATGTCGAAGATCGACGAGACGCCGATCATCGACAATAAGACGATTCTCCTGAAGATGCGGGGCCGCGGAAACTACAAGCGCATCGACCTGATGGGCCCTTGCTCGGGTCTTACGTTCAGCGGCTATGTCCACGTCGTCCATGTGAATCAGTTCTGCACTTCCGATCCGCTGAGGGTGCTGGAGCCGGTCGGCGCGGTGTGCATGATCGACAAGATCGTCAACATCGATGAGGCTGAAGCGAAAGAGCTGCTCCTCCGGGGCAGGCGCCGCTAATTCTGCCGCACCCGCACCCGCAGCGGCACATTGCAAAGGTCGATGCGGCTTCCGCGGGGACTCTGAGCCACGGGACCCGGCGGTTACGGCGGCTTTCCAACAGATCCTTGAACGTGGCGCTGTCCCGCGCCCCACGGCGGCGTGAACTGGCTTGCACATTCGACGGCGGCCCGCCCTGCGTGGCCGGCGCGTATTCCGGTCGAGCTATCTGAGCTGAAACCAGTCATGACCCTGGATGAAATGATCGCGCGACGAGACGCGTTGCTCGCCGCCCGCTGGCGCGGCGTGCGCACCGTGGAAATCGAGGGACGGCGGGTGACCTTCGCCACCGATGCGGAGATGGGCGCAGCTGGAAATACGCCGCGGAACCGGGTGCTCCATTGCCGAAACATTCTGGTCTACCCCGTCACTGTTGAACGGCTGTCGTTCCGCTGCGCTCTATTCTCTTATGAATTCGCAGCCCAGGAGCCGCCTCTCAATAGATGAGAGGTGGCTTTACGAAGTTCTTTGACATCTTCGGTCATCAATCCAAACTCGCGGGCACTATTCACAACGAGGTGCGCCATGACTACTTCCGGACGGCCGCAGACGGTGAAGGCTGCCATCATCGGGTCGGGAAATATCGGGACCGACCTGATGATCAAGATCGTGCGCACCTCCAACGTCCTGGAGATGGGCGCCTTCGCCGGCATCGATCCTGACTCGGATGGATTGAAGCGCGCCAGATGTCTCGGCGTTGCGACGACGCACGAGGGCGTCGACGGTTTGCGCAATCTGCCGGTCTGGCCCGAGATCGAAATCGTTTTCGATGCCACCTCGGCCGGAGCGCACCGGTACCACAGCGACGTGTGTCTCGCTGCCGGCAAGGTGATGATCGATCTGACGCCGGCCGCCATCGGCCCGTACGTCATTCCCGTTGTGAACGGCAACGCTCATCTCAACAGCGCCAATCTCAACATGGTGACCTGCGGTGGACAGGCGACAATCCCCATCGTTGCGGCGGTCTCAAGTGTGGCCACGGTTCACTACGCGGAGATCGTGGCTTCCATCGCGTCCAAATCCGCCGGCCCAGGCACCCGCGCGAACATCGATGAGTTCACGCTGACGACGGTCAAGGGCATTGAGCAGGTGGGAGGAGCCGCCAAAGGCAAGGCCATCATTATCCTCAATCCCGCCGAGCCCCCGATGATCATGCGCGACACGGTATTCACATTGTCTTCCGGCGCGGCCGAGGCCGATATCGCCACCGCGGTGGAAGCCATGGTTGCCAAGGTCCAAACCTACGTTCCCGGCTACCGCCTAAAGCAGAACGTGCAGTTCGAGCGCTTCGGCTCCAACAATCCCGTTCACATTCCGGGTTTCGGCACTTTTCAGGGCATCAAGACCAGCGTGTTCCTCGAGGTGGAGGGGGCCGCCCACTATTTGCCGGCGTATGCCGGCAACCTCGACATCATGACCTCGGCCGGGATGAGCATCGCCGAGAAGATCGCAAAGCGGAAGCTGATAAAGCGTGCCGCATGAGTTTCGATCCTACCACGACGCCGATTTATGTGCAGGACGTCACGCTACGCGACGGTATGCACGCCATTCGCCATCAATACAGCATCAAGCATGTGCGCGATATCGCCAAGGCGCTCGATGAAGCTGGCGTGGATGCCATCGAAGTCGCCCACGGCGACGGTCTCAACGGCTCCAGCTTCAATTACGGTTTCGGCGCCCATAGCGATCTTGCATGGATCGAGGCGGTTGCGGAAGTCGTTACCCGCGCACGACTGACGACGCTCTTGATTCCGGGAATCGGCACGGTCGATGACTTAAAGCTGGCCCGGAATCTTGGCGTTACGTCTGTGCGCATCGCCACTCATTGCACCGAGGCCGATATCGCCAAGCAGCACATCGAAGCCGCGCGCAGCCTCGACATGGATGTTTCCGGGTTCCTGATGATGAGCCACATGATCGAACCCGACGTTCTCGCCCGCCAGGCGAAGTTGATGGAGGACTACGGCGCGGTCTGCGTCTATGTCACGGACTCGGGCGGCTCCCTCGATATGGACGGTTACCGCGATCGCCTTGAAGCTTATGAGCGCGTGCTGAAGCCGGAAACGCAACGCGGCGTTCATGCCCACCATAACCTCTCGCTGGGCGTCGCCAATTCCATCGCGGGCGTGCAGGCGGGCGCCATGCGCATTGACGCCAGCCTTGCGGGAATGGGCGCCGGCGCCGGAAACGCGCCTTTGGAGGTATTCATCGCCGCCGCGGACCGCAAAGGGTGGAAGCACGGCTGCGATTTGTACAGGCTCATGGACGCCGCCGAGGACCTTGTCCGTCCGCTGCAGGATCGACCGGTGAGGGTGGATCGCGAGACTCTCTCGCTTGGTTATGCAGGCGTGTACTCGTCGTTTCTGCGGCATGCAGAAAAGGCGAGCCAGGACTATGGCATCGACACGCGCGGAATTCAGGTCGAGCTGGGCCGCCGGCGTATGGTCGGAGGTCAGGAAGACATGATCACGGACGTGGCTTTGGATCTGGTCGAGCAGGCGAAGTCACGCATCTAGTGGTGCGGATCAAACGCTTGAGTCTCACTCATCGTGTTTGATCCGCACCACAATCCTATAGATTTGCTAGTGGTCCGGGCTGACAGACCACGACCGGTCTGTCAGAGTCGGACCACTAGCGGCGAGTACCTGTGCTTGGTTGTGCGTCGTTGCGGTTTTTGAAGTTCAACTATCAGGGAAGGGAGGCGGTGATGATGAAGCGGAGGCAATTTCTAGGGACAGCGGCGGCAGTCGTGCCCGCGGTCACGTGGTCGAAACTGGCGCAGGGCGGGCTTGTCGACTTGTCGGATATCAGATCGCGGGATACAAGCCCGATTGAGGTTGTTTACAAGACGCCGCATGGCAAACCCAATGGCCTCGATATTACCCGGGAAGGGATGTGGGTGATGGACCAGGGGCCGGAGAATTACATCTCGCTGATCGATCCAAAGGATGGGCGGCTGATTCGTGAATTCATGCCGAAGAACGTGCGGGCCGCCAGCGGAATCGGCATCGATGACGACGGCACCATGTGGATCGGCTCTACCTACAACCGCATGATCGTCCACATCGACCCCAAATCCGGCAACACCATCGCCGCCTACCAGACGCCGGGAGCCGGCTTGATTTACAGGGTGGAAGGCGATCCGCCGGGCCGCAGCACGAACTTGAAGCCGGCCTACCCGCCCACCGAACCGCCACGGCAACGTCCCGCCAACGAACCCGCCCGGCTTCCCGACGGCCAGGTATCGCTCGATGCCGATGTCGCTCCTGCGGGCACGGGCGCTCACTGTATTTTGCCGAAAGGCGACGCTCTCTATGTAGCCGTACCGCCGGCGCGCGCGATCTTTACCATCAATAAGAAAACCTGGAGGGTAACCGACATGTGGCAGGCTGCGGGCAACCGGTCCCACGATATGACGTGGGCGGATGCCGGCAAGACGAAACTCTGGGCATCGGATTCAAACCTCAATGCCTTCTATCTGCACGATATGAGGACCGGCGCGATCCTCGAAAAGCTGCAATTGCCCACGGATTCCCCGGTTATTCACGGGGCAAAGATCTGGAACGGCCATATGTATTTCTGCGACGATGTCGGCTGGATGTGCCGCTTCAAGATGCCTGCGTAACAAAGCTAAGGCTTTCGCGCAGCTCCCATGGAAGGCCGGCGCCCACGCAGGCCGGCCATCTTCGTTTCACGCGAAATCGTATAAGCTCACTTCGACCGAACGATGCGGTGGGGAGCGATACGTGGCGACGCCGAAGAATCAGTCTGTCGTGAAGGCCTTTACCATATTGCGGTCGTTCCGGCGGCCGGACGAGCGGCTGACGAGCGCCGAGCTCAGCCGTCGCGCCAAATTGCCCGAAGCGTCGGGCTACCGGCTGATCCAGACATTGACGGAGATCGGGGCCGTCGTGCGCGGTCGCCAAGGCCGGTATCGGCTTGGCATGCTGCTGGTTTCTCTGTCGAGTAACGT
Source organism: Rhodospirillaceae bacterium (assembly GCA_009694245.1). GTDB lineage: Bacteria > Pseudomonadota > Alphaproteobacteria > Rhodospirillales > Rhodospirillaceae > SHVO01. The sequence continues at coordinate 27,628 of SHVO01000008.1, forward strand.
TGCTATCGGTGATCTGCTGCGAGACGTATCGCAGCAGATCCTCCGTGACCTGGCGTCGCGGCTGGCGCTAACGGTCCATGTGGGCATGCTTGAGGACGACATGGTGACCTATGTGGCGAAAGTCGGCGACCCCACAATATTCGCTGTACATACGCGAGTCGGCGCAAAACTCGAAGCCTACTGCTCCGGCCTTGGCAAGGGGTTGCTGGCGGCGCTGCCGCCGGACGCTCTCGAGTCCTATATCCTGGGCGGCAATCTTATTCCGCTGACGTCGCACACGATCACCGACCCTACCGAGCTGCGCGCGGAGCTGAAGCGGGTTCGCGATCGCGGCTATGCCATCGACGACCAGGTATCATCGCTCGACTTATTCTGCATGGCGGTGCCAATCCTCGGCACTGACGGCCGCACCGTTGCGGCGATCTCCGTCTCAGATGACGCCACCCGAATGACGGACCTGCGCCAGGAGGAAGTGCGCGCTGCTTTGTTCGGTGCCGCGCAAGCTATCAGTGCCCTGGTCTCTCCGAACGGCGACAAATCAGTTCCCGCGGCGCGACTCGAGCCACGCTAACATATTGCGGCGCACAATAGCGGCCTCTCAACAGGCGAGAGATATCGTCCCGCTCTTTTTGACATCACCGGGCCTTGACATCACCGGGCCATTAAATGGACCCTTGGCACCGCGCGGATTGCCGAATGTGCTCAACGGTCGGCCCCGCATTGGGACCGGGAAGGCGTTTGGTGGACGGGGGCATACCGCTCAATGAGGGGGGAAGCGAATGGATTACAGGAATAGGGTTCAGAGAAATCGGTGGAACGCGTTGAAGCTTGGTGCCTCGACGTTCGTGATGGTCGCGGCGTCACTCGCCCCTTCAGGTCCGACCCAAGCAGGCCAGGCCGCAGCAGCAACACCGGCCCCGATCGAGGAGATATTCGTCACCGGCACCAGCATCCGCGGCGCCACCGCGCCGGTCGGATCTCCGCTCGAGGTTGTCGGCCGCCTCGACATCGATAAGACGGGCGCGCAGACGGTCCAGCAGATCATGAAGACCATCCCGTCGCTCAGCAACAGCGGCGCCCTCAGCCAGGGCAGCCTCGTCGGGAGTTCCTATTACGCGCCGACCATCCATAGTTTGGGGTCCAGCGCCAGCACCTCGACCTTGGTGTTGATCGACGGCCACCGCATTCCCCTCGGCAACACCAGCCACCCGCTCCCTGATCCCAGCATTATCCCGACGATTGCTATCGAGCGCGTCGAAGTGCTGGCCGACGGCGCCTCGTCGATCTACGGCTCGGACGCTGTCGCCGGCGTCATCAACTTCGTCACCCGCAAGAGTTATGACGGTTTGATGGCGTCCGCCCAGCGCGGTTTTGGCGACGGGTATCACACCGAGAACGCAAATCTGCTGTGGGGAACGGGGTGGGAGACGGCCAATGTCATGCTCGCCTACGGGTATTCCTTCCGTAGTCCTTTGGATGCAAATGCCCGCGATTTCTTCAATCCCGACAAACGGGCGCAGGGCGGAACCAACTTCAACAGCTTCAACTGCTGGCCCGCTACCATTCAGCCCGCCGGCAGCACGCAGATTTTTCCGTCTCCGACGTCCGCGTTGTCGGTCTCCAGTGCGACGGCCAACGCAATGTGCAACACCAACGACTTTTCAAGCGCGATCAGCGCCGAACGGCGCCACACCGTCATGGTCAAGATGTCGACGGAATTCGGCGAGCAATTCAGCGCCGCCATCGACGTCAACTATTCCAACCGCAAAAACCACAGCACTAACTCGCGCGGCACGATCTCGGCGACAGTGTTCCAGGCCGGTGCCCAGGCCAATCCGTTCTACATCAACCCGCCGGGCGTGACGGCGACCTCGCAGACAGTGCGCGTATCGATGGACCAATTGCTCGGTCCCGGCGCCTTCGATGACAACAAGGCCGAAAATTACTACATGACCGGAAACGTCGATTACGACGTCAATGAGGACTGGCGCATCACGCTGTTCGGAATGTCCGGGCGCGATGACAACATCAGCGACACCATCGGCTCCGTGTGCGCTAGCTGCGCCAACCTAGGCCTAAACGGCACCACGAACGCAGGCGGCAACCTGACCACCATTTCGGTGCCGGGCACGAACATCATCGTTACCACGCTCCCGCTGACGGCGGCCAACGCGCTCGACGTGTGGAACGTGGGCAGTGCCAACAGGACGTCTCCGGACATTCTGCGCAGGCTGAAAGACAACCGCAATTTCCTGCGCGCGATGCAAACCATCAATCAAGTGCGCCTGAACGTCGGCGGATCGCTCTTCGAACTGCCCGGAGGCGACGTCGGCATTGCCTTCGGCGGCGAGTGGGTCCGCTACACGCTCGATGCCGACGTTGTCCGGCCCAACAACACCGGTCCGGTCTCGACCGGCGCCGCCCTCAACAACTATTACACCTACCGCAATGTGTATTCGGCCTACGGCGAAGTCCTCGTACCCGTGATCGGGCCGGGCAACGCCATGGCGTGGGCGCAATCATTCAACCTCAACGCCTCCGTGCGCCACGACAAATACAGAATATTCGGTGGTACCACGAATCCAAAGTTTGGCGTGGACTGGGAAGTCATCCAAGGCATAAAGGTGCGCGGCTCCATCGCAACGTCGTTCGTCGCGCCGGCGCTCACCAGCTTCGGCGCGCCGGGGACGGGTTTGTATGCCGGATCCGCCTACAATCAGTACAACGGTCAGATCAACGTTCCGTACGCCAGCTACCCAACCGCTCGCCAGATTCCGGGCTGCCCGGCGACCGGCGACCGTTGTATTATCGGCACCGGCGCAATCCAGGGCATCAACGTTCTCAGCGGCAATCAGAGTCTTATCCCTCAATCCGGCAAGAGCTGGACAGTGGGCATCGATATTGCGCCAGCGGAATTCCCGGGGCGAGCCGCGTTCACGCTGTTCGACAACAAGTTCCGCAACGGCATCACCTCGCCAAACGCCGGCATCGCCGTGAATACACGCGCCCTCAACCAGCTGCTGACGATCTACCCGGCGGGAGCGACACCGGCGCAGATTGCGGCGGCGGTCGGTCTTGTCCCGCAAACCGGCAATCTCCCGGCGGTGGCCTACTTCATCTACGACTTCCGTCAGTACAATGTGGTAAACATCAACGTGCGCGGCATCGACGCCCAGTCCGAATATATATTTGAAACGAATGCGGCCGGCGCCTTCACGGTCGGCGGCAACATCTCCTACTTCCTGAAGTTCGATCAGTTCATGGGCGATGGCGGGGAGGTCTTCAGCCCGTTGGGGACGTCCGGCTACAACCAGACGTTCGCTTCGATCCGGGCTCAGGGGCGAACCCACTTTGGCTGGGAGTTGAACCAGATCACCGCGGATCTCTTCATGAACTATGTCAGTTCGTACCGGAACTGGTCGGCGAACTCGGTGGTCCCGATCACGCAAACTCCTGCCGGAAACCCGCTGGCTGGCGGCGACCGCGTGAAGCCCTTCGTCACGTGGGATTTCAATCTCGCCTACAACATTGACGCCGGCGGCATATTGGGCGGACTGCAGGACACCCAGATTTTCGTGGATGCCAACAACATCCTGGATAGGCCTCCGCCGTTCTACAACGCCGCCAACGGTTACGGGCCTTACGGCGCAAATCCGCTCGGTCGCGTCGTGACCGTCGGCGTCAGAGCGAGATGGTGATTTGCAATGGCATTCCGATCGGCTTAGGCTGACGAGATCGACATGGTTGCGAGGACGATCACACACGAATTCACGATGTACTCTTAGGGAGGTCCCGATGAACAACCTGATGAGCAAAAGAGAGCTCCTGAAAGCCGCTATCGGTACAGGGATAGGACTAAGCTTGGGCGGCAAGGCTGTCTTGGCGGCCGATGCTCCCGCCGGCCGCGCGCCGCGCGGGCTCAGTTCCAACGTCAAGCGCCGTCAGGTCAAGACCACCGCGCTGTTCAAGAGCCCGCCGGGTTTTCCCAACGCCGCGGACCTCGATCCCGAAGGCCGGGGCATCTGGATTGGCGAGCAGAAGATGTCCGCACAGAACGCCTCGATCTACAAGGTGCCCGAGCCGAAGGACCTGTCGGAGTGCGCCTGGTTGATGGACTGGAACGGCAAGCTCTTGAAGACGGTGAAAACCGAAGCTCGCAACACCAGCGGCATGGCCGTCGGCGGCGGATTTGTTTGGATGATCGCCAATGCCGCGCCCAACGGCGTTTTCCAGACCGACATGGACTCCCGCACCGTCAGCCACCGCCAGATTCCGCTGGGCGGAGGCGGCTGTCACGGCGGCAAGTATCGCGACGGCAAGTTGTGGATCGCGTCCACCCGGTTGCGCGGTCTCATGCGAGTCGATGCCACCACCTGGCAGCCCGAACACATCATGCCGGTCAACACTTGGGACCGCACCCACGACATGGCCTTCGACGATGCCGGCGGCGTGTGGGTGATTACCGGCACCCGCTACAGCGACGATTACAAAGATGAACGCCCCGGAATGGCCAAGTACGATCTCGAAACCGGCCGGCTTCTCGAATATGCGGAGTTCGGACCCAACGATAGCGACCCGCACGGCCTGGTGTTCTACAACGGCGCCTTCTACAGCTGCGACGCGGGCATCCATCCCGGCTGGCCGACCAACGTCAGCAAGACCGCCGGCTACGTCTTCCGCATCGACCTCACGTGATGCCGATGGAGATTTCTTCGGGCCGGGTGAATCCGGCCCGGAGAGCTTTCTTTTTGAGCGTTGAAACATAATGCAGATCGAAACCGACAACTTCGTCGCGCGCATCCGCGCGGAGGACTTCGGCCTTCCGATCAACATCCCATCCTCGCTCGAAAATGCCCGTGGCTGCCGCAACAAGGCCGGCATCAAGCGGCACAGCGTCGGCAATTCATTTGGGTTCGAGGGTATTCCGGAAAACCACCCGAACCATCATGTCATGATGCCGTCGACCATGTGGGTCCCGGCATGATCAGCCGATCACCGGCTCCGAAAATGATCGATTTCGTCAAAGAGAACCGCCGGTCGCCCGATCAGGCGGTCGCTTGTCTCGGCCGCTCCTGCTCCTGCGGCATATTCAATCCCTCCAGGGCCAAAAGGATTATCGAAGATGCGCGCAAGCAAACCTTCTAGCTGCATCTTCCTCGCTGTCGCTGCGTTATTCGTCGCGACACCCGTCTGCGCGGAGACGACCGTGCTGAGGAATTTTACGCTGATCGACGGCACCGGCCGTGCGGCGGTCGCGGCATCGGCGATGGTCGTTGACGACGGCAAGATTTCCTGGATCGGCCCAATGACGCAATTGAAAGCGCCGGCGGGAGCGGCCGCCGTTGATCTTTCAGGCAAGTTCGTGATGCCCGGGATCATTAACCTCCACGGCCACATCGGCAATGTGAACGGCCTGACGCAGGACAAGAAGTTCTTCACCCGCGAGAACGTCGAGAAAGACCTCAGAAACCTCGCTTCCTACGGCGTGACCACCGTCCAGACGCTGGGAACGGACGCCGACATCATTTTCCCGATCCGTGCCGCGCAACGCGCCGGTCGCCCGACCATGACCCGCGTCTATACCTCCGGCCAAGGCATCGTCTTCAAGGGCGGCTACGGCGGTGTCCCCGGCCTCAATGAGCCGGTGGCCACTGCGGCCGAAGCAGCCAAGGCAGTGGAGACCCAGGTCGCCAAGGGCGTCGATTTCGTCAAGATCTGGGTGGACGACGAACTCAAGACGATGCCCACCATGCCCGCCGAGATCAGCCAGGCGGTCATTGACACGGCGCACCGGCACAAGATTCGCGCCCTGGCTCACGTCTTCTATCTCGCCGACGCCAAGCGCCTGACGGACCAGGGCATCGATGGCTTCGTGCATAGCGTCCGCGACCAGCCAGTCGATCAGGCGCTCATCGACAGTATGAAGAAGCGCGGCACCTGGATGGTCTCGCCGACGCTGAGTCGTGAAATCGCTCTGTTCGTTTACGGCACGCCGGCGCCGCAGCTCACCGATCCGTTTTTCATCCGCGGCGTGACACCCGAAGTGCTGGCCTTGCTGGCAAGCCCGGAACGGCAGAAATCCATTGCCGACGGTCCGAACTACCGCCCGTTTCAGGACTTCTTTCGCACCGCCATGGGCAACTCTAAACGCCTGATCGATGCCGGCGTGAATATGGGTTTCGGCACGGATTCCGGCCCGCCCGGTCGCTTCGGCGGCTATCACGAACACTGGGAGCTGGCGTTAATGGTTGAGGCCGGCATGACGCCGGCGCAAGCCATCCGGTCCGCCACCGGGACGGCGGCCTCCTATCTTAATGCTAAGGACTTGGGCACCCTCGAGACGGGAAAATGGGCGGACTTGATCGTGCTCAATGCTGATCCGCTGGCAGACATTAAGAACACCCGGACGATCAACGCGGTGTATATCGCGGGTAACGCAATCCCCGCCGTCAAACCGTAACATCGGCGTAGGCGAGGGCAGGGGGGGATGACGACACCTTTGGCGGCAGTCGGCGCGGTCACGGCACGGCGGCCTACGCGAGTCCGCCATGTCGTCCTGTGGCTGACTGTCGCTGCCTATATGATCACCTACATGGATCGCGTCGTGATGTCGGCGGCGGTCCCCTCCATCCAAGCCGAGTTCGGCTTCGACATTGTCACCATGGGCTGGATCCTGAGCGCCTTCCAGCTCAGCTATGCCCTGTTCCAGATCCCTGGCGGCTGGCTCGGCGACAAGTTCGGACCCCGCCGCGTGTTGACCGGCATCGTGACTTGGTGGTCGGCCTTCACGGCCCTGACGACGGCGACGTGGTCGGCGTCTTCCATGATTGCCTGCCGCTTCCTCTTCGGCATGGGCGAGGCCGGCGCGTTTCCCAACGCGACTCGGTCGTTGTCGCGCTGGATGCTGCCCTCCGAACGGGGATGGGCGCAGGGCATCACTCACGCCGGTGCGCGCCTCGGCGCCGCCGTCACGCCCGCCCTGGCGGTACTCCTGATCACGAGTTACGGCTGGCGCGCACCGTTCATAGCGTTCGCCCTGTTGGGCCTGATTTGGGCCGCGATTTGGTTCTGGTATTACCGCGACGATCCGAGTGAGCACGCGAGCGTCAATGACGCCGAGCGCGAATTGATCGAGGGCTCCCTCGGCCGCGTCAAGGTCTCGGCCGGGGCAGCCGTCCCTTGGAGGCGAATTCTTACCAGCCCGCAGATGTGGGTGCTGAGCGCCATGTATTTCTGTTACGGCTACGACATCACGGTATTCCTCTCCTGGTTCCCCAAGTATCTGAACGACGCGCGCGGCTTGAGCCTCACCCAGATGGGGATTTATGCCAGCCTGCCGCTGATGGCGGGCGTGGCCGGCGATATAGCTGGCGGTTGGTTTTCCGATCGCCTCGTGGAGCGTTCCGGCAAGATCAACTGGGGCCGACGGGCCGTGGCCGTCACCGGGTTTCTGATCGCCGCCGCGGCAATGCCGTTTGCGGTGCTTGCGGAAACGCCGTTAGCGAGCATTGCCTACTTCGGCGCGGCGGTTTTCGCCCTGGAACTGACGGTCGGCGTCTCCTGGGCGGTGCCTCTCGACATCGGCGGACAATTCGCAGGCTCGGTATCGGCGGTGATGAATACTTGCGGTAACATCGGCGGGACCATCGCCGCCGCCCTGACCGGCTATATCGTCGCCCAAAGCGGCTGGACCCCGGCTTTCTTACTGATGGCGGTCCTCGCGGTCATTGCGGCGCTGTTGTTCACGCGCATCGATGCATCCAGGCGTATCGACGTCGATCGGTCACCGGCTGACCTCGTCTAGGCGCTCTATGGTCCCGCTCTAGCGCACGCTCACGGTTTTGATGAGGTCGCGCAGCTGAGTCACGGCTTCGTCCCGAACGTCGGAGTTCGAGAATCAGCCAGTCGCGCGCCCGCTATTTTGCTGCGGGAGGCTGACCTCTGGGAGACTGCGCCACGTTTCCGGACGCCGGCACGATGTACGCTTCCGACCGCTGAAAGCGAACCCTTCGCTTGCCGAAATCGATCGACACCCGGCCAAAGAACCGCAGCACATCCATGCCTAAGAGCAGCGTCGGCGTGCGCTTCAGGCCTAGCATCGTGAACACATGCGCGTCGGCGAATGCGATCGGAACATTTTCGAAGCCCAATGTGGCGATTCGCAATTGATCGACGATCGTGTAGTTGACCTGTGTTGTGTTTCCGGTGACGTCGAGAAGCTCGATCGGTGCCCGCCCACCGAACGGAGCGGCCCGCCGCGCGGTCAAGAGGCGCCGCAGGGCTAGATTGCCCACACTCAAGTAGTTGCCGGTGTCGACGATGACTTGTACATGGTCCCCATCGATGCTGGCGTCCGTCAAAATCAATTGTCCGAGGCGACTGCGCGCCGTCACGACGATGGATTCCCCCTCCCAATTCTCTTGCGCTTCGTCGGAAGGCGTGAGCGTCATGCTGCCGGCCTTAAAATCCAGGAGCATGCGCTGCGATTTGAGGGCGGGCAGGCCAAGAATGCCGGCGGCGCCAAGATTGGATCGCGTGAGCGCCGGTGCCACGACATCCTTCACGATCATCTTGTTGGCCGCAAGCTGCGGAATAACCGCTGTGCGCACGACTTTGGAGGCGCCCATGCTATGGATCTTTACCTCCGGGCCTCCGCGCAGCGACAGTTGCTCGGCCAGTTCGCGCGGGATCAAAGTGCCCTCGGCGCCAGTATCGACAATAAACGGATAGGGGCCGTTGCCGTTGATGGTTACGTCCACAGTCATGCGCCGATTCTTGTCGGCGGATAGCGTGATGACGTCAGGTACAACCTCAGGATCCACAGCGGCTTGCTCTTGCGCGCCGGTCGGTTCTCCAGCCCATAAGGTTGCCGGTGCGGTCATCGCAAGGGCAATTCCGAATGCGAAACTTATGCGCATGAAACTTCCTCCCGCCGACGGATTAATATGCATAAGACCTACCGCAATTAAAAGGCATGTCTTTGAATGGGCAGATCGAGAGTACCGGTTGGCGGTACGCCAATCGGCTTGACACCTTTCGGGTGGGCCGAGTTCTGACTGTCGCAGTGAGGGCGCGTGAGGCCTTCACCCATCAAGGAGTAAAAGCGACATTGCGTTTGTAAGCTCAGAACATGACGAATGCCTATGACTCGAACATTGAAGGCAATTCACGCCGCCGAACACTCAGCAGTCCGCGACGCTATTTGGCGCGCTTGAGACGGCCGATAGTCGTCGATTTAGATCTTGGCGGCCGGTCGTGGCGGCGCTCGCACATACTGTCGCAGGTCGCTGATTTGCGTCCTTTTCAAGAGGTCTTTGTTCGATAGTGGTTGAGGCGGGTCCGCGAGTTGAACCTACAGCGGGACCGGTACAATTAGAGGTTCTCGTGTGTAGCGCCTCCCCGCAAGCATTGTCGCTATGGCTCCTGACGTGAGCTTGAAGTGGACCCTGACCTGCCTCCGATCTTTCTGACCACCGGTACGCGTGTCACCGGCAAAATTCCAAAATAATGAGACATTTCAAAAGGGAGGGGTGAGAGCGACGGCACCCGGGCCGCAGGGCTTGGCGAGAACGGCGTTCGTCCCCCAAGGCGGCGAAGCAGGCTGGATTCTCATAACCGGTTGCCCGGAATGCTCGGCTTTACCCTTTTCTGGAAACTCGCCATAGTGCGGCCTTAGTGGATCGCTAAAACCTGCCCCGGTACGGAGTTGATCGGCAATGAGTTTCGGCACCTGGCTGCACACCAAGCTACACGGCGAACTTGTCGGCGAGGATGCCTACGGCAACGTCTATTATAAGTCGAAGCGCATGCGCGGGACGCGCCAGGAGCGTTGGGTGATCTATAAGGGCGAGCCCGAGGCTTCCAAAGTGCCGGCCGAGTGGCATGCCTGGCTTCACCACACCACCGATGCCCCGCTCACCGGCCCGGTGCTATTCTGGCAGAAACCCCACCAGCCCAATCTCACCGGCACGGCCCAGGCCTACCTACCGCCAGGCGCCGATCAGCGGGGAGGCCAGCGCGCCAGGTCCGCCGACGATTATCAAGCCTGGACGCCGGAGGCCTGAGGCACACGTGGGCGAAGGCATATCGCTTTCCAGGACCGAGAAGCGCGAATACCTCGCCGGTACCTTGGCCGCGACGGCCTTGGCGGCGATCTTGGTGTTCACGGCGCTCGCCAACCGCGGTACCCGGCCGGCCGAAGATCGCGCGATCCTTCTGACGGCGGCCTTCCAACGCGCCGACGGCGTGCACATCGGCACACCGGTCCGGGTCGCCGGCATCAATATCGGTACGGTCTCGGCGGCGGCGCTCGACAAGCAGCGGAACGCGGTCCTGACCTTTAGTCTGACCCAGGCGGCCGCGCTGCCCAATGACACGGCGGCCGTGATCGAAACCGACGGCATGTTCGGAACCAAATACGTTGAGCTTCGGCCCGGCGGCGAGGAGGAGATGTTGAAGTCCGGCGATCGCATTTCCCACACCCAGGACTCGGTGATCATCGAGGACCTGGTCGCCCTGATCGTCCAGCGGGCTAAGGACGCGCGGGCCCAGGCGCCTTCGGCCCCATCCAGTGAGCCTAGGCCATGAAACGCAATCCGATCGAAACCCTGCTCGGCGCCGTGGTGCTGGTGGTCGCGGCCATGTTCCTGGTGTTCGCCTATTCCATCGCCGACCTGAAAGCCGTGACCGGCTACGAGGTCAAGGCAGCCTTTCTGAAGGTCGGTGGACTGGAGCGCGGCAGCGACGTCCGCATCAGCGGCATCGATGTCGGCACGGTCACGGGGCAGACCCTCAATCCCGACACTTTCCAGGCCATGGTGACCATGTCGATCGAGCCCGGTGTGGTTTTGCCCGCCGATACCGAAGCTTCCATCGTCAGTGACGGCCTACTCGGTGGGAAATACGTCAATCTGGTTCCGGGGCGATCGGCGGACCGCATCGCCGTGGGCGGCGTCATCGGTAAGACACGCGACTACCTGTCGCTTGAGGATTTGGTGGGCCAGATCATTTTCCTCGCGACCAATACCGAAGGTTCGCCGGCTAACGCATCGACCGCGCCGCGGTGAGGCAAACCATGAGCCTGTTTCGTGCGGGTCTAATCGGAATGCTCGGCATCGGCGTCATGGCCAAAGCCTTCGCCGCAGATATCCCGATGGATACCATCGTGCTCGGCGGCCTCGACAAGGTCGCCGCGCGCGTCAATACCGTGAGCGGCAAGGTCGGCTCGGCGGTAAAATTCGGCACCCTCGAAATTATCGCCCGCACATGCGTGAGCCGCCCGCCCGAAGAAACCCCCGAGAACGCCGCGTTTCTCGAAATCTATCAACTCGGCGGAAAAGACAAGCCCAGAGTCTTCAGCGGTTGGATGTTCGCCTCATCGCCGGCGCTCTCGGCGCTTGATCACCCGGTTTACGATATTTGGGTCCTGCGCTGTGAAAACAGCGCGGCTTCCAGGTCACGCTGACCGAGCGGGCCCGCGAAGCGGCCCTGGCTGGCCAAGGCCGTGCTGAGCTGGGCGAGGTAATCCTGCTGGCTCATCTCAATCGCGCCAAAACGTCTCAGATGATCGGTGATGAACTGGGTATCGAGTAGCAAGAATCCGCCCTGTTTCAGAATTCCGACCAGGTGGCACAAGGCCACCTTCGAGGCGTCGGTCGCGCGGCTGAACATGCTTTCGCCGAAAAACGCCGCGCCCATGGCCAGGCCGTAGAGGCCGCCGGCGAGCATGCCGTCCTTCCAGACCTCGATGCTGTGAGCGACCCGCGCCTTATGGAGTTCGGTGAAAAGCCGGATGATATGATCGTTGATCCACGTATCGGCGCGTGTATCGGTCGCTTCGGCGCAGCCCGCCATGACTTCATCGAAGGCTTGATCGATGGTCACGGTGAACCTGCCTTGGCGCAGGCGTTTGCGCAGCGAACGCGAGGTATGAAAGGCGTCGAGGGGGAGAACGCCGCGCAGCTTCGGCTGCACCCAGAAGACATCGCTGTCGCCGCGCGATTTGGCCATGGGGAAGACTCCGTAGGCATAGGCCTTGAGGACAAGTTCCGGAGTAATGTCGGTCAAGGAGCAATCCCCCCGTGCTGCTTGCCCTAGCGTTACGAAGGCTTTGCCGTCTTGAGCAGTTGCGCCATGGCGTCCACCGCCAGCCCATAGCCTTCCGCGCCGAAACCGCAAATGACGCCGGTGGCGGCGCGCGAAACGAAGGAGTGATGGCGAAACTCCTCGCGTTTGAAGACATTCGAAAGATGCACCTCGATCACCGGCACGCCGCAGGCCAGCAAGGCATCGAGGATTGCGACCGAGGTATGGGTATAGGCGGCGGCGTTGATGACGATGCCGGCGGCGGCGGTCCGGGCGCCCTGAATCCAAGACACCAATTCGCCTTCTTCGTTGCTCTGGCGGAAATCGGCCTTGAGTCCATGGCTTTCGGCGCGGGCCGTTGCCAGGGCGCGGATGTCGTCGAGCGACGTGCGCCCGTAAATGTCCGGCTCCCGCTGGCCGAGCAGGTTGAGGTTTGGCCCATTGAGAATAAGAATCACATGGCTCACGTGGATAATTCCTCAGCGTGGATTGTTCCGAAGCACACAGGTTTGGCCTCGGCCGACGAAGCCGAATTTGGGCAACGGTTCGAAATATACCACCGCCGGCCCCCCGGCAACCATCCGTTGGCGCAGGTATGGGCGAAATGTCTTTTGGACAGCGGGACTTGTTGCAACACCTGGGCGGCGGCCACATACTTACCCCCGGCCGGTCCTGTCGCCTATAATCAGTCCCTGAACTTGCACTTTCGATGAACATACTTCTCAACGGTGAGTCCTGGGCGCTGGCTCCGGGCCTATCGGTCGCGGGCCTCCTTAAGGAGACCGGACTCGATGCGCGCAAGGTCGCGGTTGAACGCAATCTTGAGATTGTCCCCAAGTCGGCCTTTGAGACGACGTTGATCGGGGACGGCGATCGGATCGAAATTGTGCACTTTATCGGTGGCGGATAGCGCGTGATCCCGGGTAGTGGATTCGGATTTTCCGAATCGATCACAGGCATAAAATAAAGGCCTTAGATGGACGGCAACCAAAACAGCGGCGAGGATTTTTTTCAAGTGGCCGGGCGCCGCTTCCAATCACGGCTGTTGGTCGGCACCGGGAAATATAAGGATTTTAGAGAAACCGCGCTGGCCATCGAAGCCTCGGGCGCGGAGATCGTGACGGTCGCCGTGCGGCGCGTGAACGTCTCGGATCCGAAGCAGCCGATGCTGATGGATTTTGTCGATCCAAAAAAATACACCTATCTGCCCAATACGGCCGGCTGTTATACCGCCCAGGATGCCGTGCGCACGCTACGTTTGGCCCGTGAGGCCGGCGGCTGGAACCTGGTGAAACTCGAAGTTCTCGGCGATCAAAAAACGCTCTATCCAGACATCGTCGAAACGTTGAAAGCGGCCGAAGTCCTGATCAAGGATGGCTTCGAGGTCATGGTCTATACCAGCGACGACCCGATCATCGCCAAGACCCTTGAAGGCATCGGCTGTTGCGCGATCATGCCGCTGGCGGCGCCCATCGGCTCGGGGCTCGGTATCCAAAATCCGGTCAACATCCGCCTGATTATCGAAGCGGCTAAAGTGCCGGTGCTGGTGGATGCCGGTGTCGGCACGGCCTCCGATGCCGCCATCGCCATGGAGTTGGGCTGCGACGGTGTCCTGATGAATACCGCCATCGCCGCCGCCAAGGATCCGATCCTGATGGCTCGGGCGATGAAGCTCGCGGTCGAGGCGGGGCGGCTTGCCTATCGTGCCGGGCGCATGCAGCGGAAACTTTATGCCGATCCGTCGTCGCCTCTCGGAGGGTTGATTTAGGCCTGAACCACCCGGCAGAACTTGCCGGGTCCGGCCGTCTTTCCTGCCGATCCTTTCACCTAAGCCTCCGTCATCTCTACGAAGCTATTGATTATGCTGGAATAATCTGTGGCATGCAGCTTGCTTCTAACTTGGTGAACGCCCGAGGTGCGTGCCGAGACATCGGCGGCGCCGGCGTGGCGTAAACACCGGGATTAGATGGGAGAGTTGCGATGAGCCTCCAAGGTACATTCAACACCGCTGTGCAGGCGATGAACTCGCAGTCGCAGGCCCTGTCGAACATCTCGACCAATATCGCCAACGTCAACACGACCGCCTACAAGGCCGCGGACACGCACTTCCAAACTTTGCTCAATCACATTCAACCTGTGGCCAAGAAGTTCTTCACCGTCAGCACCGTCGACTACCGGCAGGTCGATAAGCAGGGCACTCTTGCCACCACCAACCGCGCGCTCGACCTGGCCATTAACGGCCGCGGCTTCGTCGTCACCAATATCGCGCAGGATGGTAGCGGAATCTGGCAATACACCCGCGATGGCGCGCTCTTCG
>SHVO01000009.1 GCA_009694245.1 Rhodospirillaceae bacterium
ATGTCGGTTGGCAACGATCAATACACCAAACATCTCCACGCATTGATTGACGCCGACACCTGGTTAAAAACGTTTCTTTTGTTCGAGATCACGGAATCGGCTCGCGTCGCCGATCTGGTTCAGGCCAACAATTTCGTCCAAGGCCTGGGCAAGAAGGGCTTCCACGTATGTTTGGGTGATTTCGGCGCTGGAGCCGCGAGCTTCCAGTATCTGAGCGTGCTGGAAGTGGACGTCGTCAAGCTCGACGGCAGCGCCGTTAAGAACGCGCAAAGCGCGCCGAAGGGCCGGGCGTTCCTGCGCGCACTTACAACTTTGTGCAAGACCATGGACGTGGAAACGATTGCCGAGATGGTCGACATCAGGGAAGGTTTGGAATTCGTGCGCGATTGCGGCGTCGAATACGTCCAAGGCTTCCTGTTCGAAAAACCCGACGCCGATCCTTGGAGTTTCATCAAGAAGATCGATCGCAAATTATTCGCGTAGAGCATTTTCCGGAAAAGTGGTCTCCGATTTTCCGTAAGAAAATGCGACCAAATCAAGCCTTCGCGTAGCCTTTGATTTTCTCGACCATCGAAACCAATCCGTTGCGGCGGCTCGGGCTGATGTGCTGATCGAGGCCGAGGGCGCGGAAAGCAGCGTCGGTATCGACGGCGGCGATGGCTTCGGGCGATTGGCCGGAAAACAGAATACCCAGCACGGCGATCAGGCCTTTGACGATATGAGCGTCGCTGTCGGCGGCAAATGCAAACTTTCCGGGCTCGCCGACGGGATGCCCCGGCACCATCCACACTTGGCTCATGCAGCCGCGCACCTTGTTGGCCGCGCTCTTCAATGTGTCGGGCAGTTGGGGCAGTTTGCGACCCAGATCGATGAGGTAGCGGTAACGGTCGTCCCAATCGTCAAACAGAGCGAAATTCTCCGCCAGCTCGGCGAAGGTCATTTCGGGCACGATCATGGTGAGGGGCGGGATGGAATTCATCTCAAGCCGTTATCATATGAAGGAAAGCTTTGCTAAACTAGGCAGACCGCTCCCTTCCGCAAGTTGTTTTACACGATTCGGTCAATGCCGCCGTTCATTCCCATCATACCCACATTGAATCTCGACGAAGCCGAGATCGAACTCAGCTTCATCCGCTCCAGCGGCCCTGGCGGGCAGAATGTCAACAAAGTCGCAACCGCCGTGCAGTTGCGATTCGACGCGCGGCGCTCGCCGTCGTTGCCCGATGCCGTCGCGTCGCGGTTGATCAAACTCGCGGGCAAGCGCGCGACGACCCTGGGCGAGATCGTCATCACCGCCAATCGGTTCCGTACCCAAGAGATGAATCGGAAGGATGCCGTCGTGAGGCTGGTGGAACTGATCCGTCAAGCTGCCGTACCTCCCAAGAAGCGGGTGAAGACAAAGCCCAGCCGTTCGGCGCGAAAGCACCGCACAGACAGCAAGGTCAAACGCAGCGCCATCAAAGGCCGGCGGAGGGTGGGCCCGAAGGACTGGGATTGACGCCTGCTACTGGGCCGCTGCTTCGGCGCCCGCTACGGCATCGGCCGAGAACTGTAGCGCCGCGACGCGGGCATAAAGCGGATTGCCGACCAGCAACTGGTCGTGACGCCCGGTCGCCACCAGGTGACCGTCATCAATCACCGCGATGCGATCGGCGTTCACCACGGTCGCCAATCGGTGGGCGATCACCATGGTCGTGCGGCCCACCATCAAGCGTTCCAAGGCCGTCTGCACGAGGCGCTCGTTCTCGGCATCCAAGGCGCTGGTGGCCTCGTCCAATAGCAGAAGCGCAGGGTCGCGCAGAATGGCGCGGGCGATGACTATGCGTTGTTTCTGGCCCCCCGACAGGCGCACGCCGCGTTCGCCTAGGAAACTCTTCATGCCCTCGGGCAATTTTGCAATGAACTCCATCGCCGCGGCGGCCTCGGCGGCTGCGTGCACCTCAGCGTCGGTTGCCGTCGGCCGGCCGTAGCGGATATTCTCCATGGCGTCGGCGGCGAAGATCACCGGATCTTGGGACACCAAGCCGATGCGGGCGCGGGCGTCGCGCGGGTCAACGTCACGCAAGTCCATGCCGTCGATGCGGACCGCGCCCGACTGCGGATCATAAAACCGCAGGAGCAGTTGGAATACCGTTGTCTTTCCCGCACCTGATGGCCCAACCAGCGCCACGTGTTCGCCCGGCTCCACCGCCAGCGTCAGGCCTTTCAAGGCCGCGGTCGCGGGCCGCGACGGGTAGTGGAAGGTGACATTGTCGAAGTTCACAGCTCCGCGAGCAGGCACCGGCATGGATCGGGGAACCGCGGGCGCCATGATGTCGGGCTTCATCTCCAAAAGTTCGATCAGACGTTCGGTGGCGCCCGCGGCGCGTTGCAAATCGCCTAAAACCTCGGTCATGGCGCCCACCGAGGCCGCGACCGTGATGGCATAGAAGATAAATGCCGACAGGTCGCCCGGTGTGATCTCGCCGGTGATCACATCGCGCCCCCCCGCCCAGACCACGGCCGAGATGGCGCCGAACACCAGCATGATCACGACCGCGCCCAGCATGGCGCGGGCGAAAATCCGTCGCATGGCCGTGGCGAAAGCGCCTTCGACGTTGCGGCTGAAAAGGTCGCGATCCAGATCCTCATGGACAAAGGCTTGCACCGTGCGGATGGCGTTCAAGTTTTCCTCGGCGTAGGAACCGACGTCGGCGACGCGGTCCTGGCTCTCGCGCGACAATTTCCGCACCTTGCGTCCGTACAGGATGATCGGCACAATCACCGTCGGCACTACCAGCCCGACAAGTACCGTCAGCTTGACGTTGGTGACGATCAACATGATGACGCCGCCGACCAGGGCGACGCCATTGCGCAGTGCGATCGACAGAGATGAACCGACCACCTGTTGCAGCAGGGATGTATCGGTCGTCAGTCGTGAAAGAATCTCACCGGTTTTTGTCGTCTCATAAAACCCCGGGCTAAGCTTCAGGATGTGATTGAAGACCGCCTTGCGGATGTCCGCCACCACCCGCTCCCCGATCCACGAAATATAGTAGAACCGCACGAACGAGCCGCAGGCGATAATCAAGACGATGCCGATCAAGAGCGCGAGGCCCTGGTCGAGCATCGCCGCGCTGCCGGCGCTCAATCCCCGGTCGATGACGAATTTCAGCCCGACGCCGATACTCAAGGTAGCCATGGAGGTCACGGCGAGGGCGATCGCGAAATAGGTCAGCTGGCGCAGATAGGGCCGTATGAAGGCGTAAGTCCGCCGCAAGGTGGCGTAATTCTTACTCCTTGGTCGGTCGGGCATATTCCAGCGCGTCGGGCCGCGTTGGGATTGATCGCTCACGTCATTTTCCCCTGCTCTGTGAAGGCCTTGAATTGAACCTTTCCGGAGCCGAAGTCAACGCAAGCCAGGCGATTGATGCGGCTGGCCTTGTCGAGGGGTGATGGGCTTGCGTCGGTATTGCGCATAAACTTGCCCCATGGTCGCCCCGGCACCCTCGATAGAATCTGTAATGGCCCTCTGCCGCGATTGTCTCGGCGAGTACGCTACACCTTCGCCGACGTGTTTCCGTTGTGGCTCCGACCGCATGGCACGGCACCCGGAGTTGGGCCGGCTCACCATGGCGCATATCGATTGCGACGCTTTCTATGCCGCCGTTGAGAAGCGCGATAACCCGACCCTCGCCGATAAGCCGGTGCTGGTGGGCGGCGGCAGGCGTGGCGTGGTGTCCACGGCCTGTTACGTTGCGCGAAAGTACGGCCCACGTTCGGCCATGCCCATGTTCAAGGCGTTAAAGTTGTGCCCCCAAGCCGTCGTCATCAAGCCAAATATGGCCAAGTACAAAGCCGTGAGCCGCGAGGTGCGCAAGATATTCGACAGCACGACGCCGTTGGTTGAGCCGCTGTCGCTCGACGAAGCATTTCTCGATCTCGCCGGCACTACGGCGCTATTCGGCCGGTCGGCGGCGGCGACCTTGGCGCACATCGCCCGCGAGATCGAACGCGAAGTTCGTATCACGGTTTCCATCGGTCTCAGCTACAACAAATTCCTCGCAAAAATGGCGTCGGATTTCGACAAGCCGCGCGGCTTTACGATTATCGGCCACGACGATGCTGTGCAAATTCTTCATGATCTTCCGATTACCCGGCTTCCCGGTGTCGGCCCGTCGCTAGCCGATCGTCTCAAGGTCGACGGGCTGTTTACCATCGGCGATCTCCAGCGCCAGTCGGAAGATCAACTCGGTCAGCGTTACGGCGACACAGGACAGCATCTATCGCGCCTGGCGCGCGGCGTCGATCACCGCGTCGTAAACGTCGACCGTGAAGCCAAAAGCATTTCCGCCGAGACGACGTTTGATCAAGATATTTCCAATAGCGTGGAGCTACGACGCCGGCTGTGGCACTTGTGCGAACGTGTTGCTGAACGCCTCAAGTCGCAAGGAATTGCCGGACGAACGGTGACGGTGAAGCTCAAGACAGCGCGGTTCAAACTCAAGACCCGCAACCGTCGATTGCCGCAACCTACACAGCTGGCTGAAGTCATCTTCCGCGCGACCGAACCACTACTTTTGGAGGAGACCGGGCGCGGTGCCTTCCGGCTGATCGGCGTGGGCATTGATACGTTCACCAACGCGGCGCTCGCTGACCCGCCGGCTACGCCGGATCTTTTTGCCGCCGCGCCCCAGGATGGCCCGCCCCGGCATGCGCAGGTGGAGCACGCCATCGATGCCGTGCGCGCCAAATTCGGCCGGGCCGCCATCCGTAAGGGCCGCGCCGATCCCTAACGGCCGCGCTGGTCGCCCGCCGTCGGTTGCTTTTTCCCTGCGGTCCAGGCAAACCCCATACTTGAAGCGATTGATACGGGGATGGCGGCTATGGAGATGAAGGGCGAACATACGATTCCGGTAGCGCGCACCGCCGTCTGGGCGGCGCTCAACGACGTTGCGATTTTGAAAGCCGCCATTCCCGGTTGCGACAGCATCAACCGGCTCTCGGAGACGGAGATTGAGGCCACGGTCACCGCCAAGGTTGGCCCCGTCAAAGCCTCCTTCAAGGGCCTCGTCACACTCTCCGACCTCGACCCTCCCAACGGCTATACCATTCGCGGTGAAGGCAAGGGCGGCGTGGCGGGCTTCGCCAAGGGTGGCGCCAAGGTACGCCTTACCGACGTTGCCGAGGGCACGCGGCTTAGTTACGACGTCGATGCTTCGGTCGGCGGCAAGCTGGCTCAAATCGGCGGGCGGCTGATCGATTCGACTGCGAAGAAATTGGCCGATGAATTCTTCGCCAGGTTGGGTAAGCTGGCGGCCGGTTCCGATGGGCCCAACACATGACCGATATCACGATCACCGTGAACGGCCGTCAGATTACGGCGACGGTCGAGCCGCGGCTGCTGCTGGTGGAATTTCTGCGGGGGACACTTTTACTCACCGGCACCCACGTCGGCTGCGACACCAGCCAGTGTGGGGCTTGCACCGTCCTTCTCGACGGCCGCTCGGTCAAAGCCTGCACCATGCTCGCTGTTCAGGCCGACGGCCAGCGCGTGACCACCATTGAAGGCGTCGCTGCCGCCGACGGAACCCTGCATCCCATGCAACATGCCTTCCGCGAACATCACGGCCTTCAATGTGGCTTCTGTACGCCGGGCATGGTCATGAGTGCGCTGGCCTTAGTCGATCGACACCGCGGCGAGCCCCTAACCGAGACCGTCATTCGCAACGAGCTTGAAGGCAACTTGTGCCGGTGCACGGGTTATCAGGGTATCGTCAAGTCCATCGCCGCCGGTGCCAAGGCCATGGGCGCCAAGGCCACGGGCGCCAGCGTCGGCGGGGCACCTTAAGACATGTACGCTTTTGCATATCAGCGCCCTAACACTCTCAAAGAGGCCCAGGCGGCCTTCTACGCCGGTGAGGACGCATCGTATCTGGCGGGCGGCCAGACCCTGATCCCGACCTTGAAGCAGCGGCTGCGCCAGCCGTCGGTCGTTGTCGACCTCGGCGCAATCGCCGCGCTGAAGGGCATTACCGCCAGCAATGGCGCTGTCTCCATCGGCGCGGCCGTGTGCCATGCCGACGTGGCGGCGGCGCCGGAAATTCGCAAATTGATTCCCGCGCTGGCGCAGCTCGCCTCCCAGATCGGCGATCCCCAGGTCCGCAACCGCGGCACGCTTGGCGGCTCCATCGCCAATAACGATCCGGCCTCGGACTATCCCGCCGCCCTCGTCGGTCTCGGCGCGACCGTACGCACCACCGCGCGTGACCTCGCCGCCGATGAATTTTTTACCGGAATGTTTGAAACCGCGCTCGCTGCCGGCGAGCTCGTGGTGAGCGTGTCGTTTCCAGCGCTGCGCCGAGCCGCCTACTTGAAGTTCCGCAACCCGGCCTCGCGCTACGCCATCGTCGGTGTCATGGTGGCGGAAAACGCGCGCGGCATCCGTGTCGCGGTCACCGGTGCGGGCCCGGTTGTGTTTCGTATCCCCGAAATGGAGGCTGCGCTGGCCAAAGAGTTTTCGATCGGAGCTATTCAGAATATTTGCATCGCGCCCGACGCTCTGAACGCCGACATTCACGCGACTGCGGCGTACCGCGCGCACCTCATCGGCGTCATGGCGGAGCGGGCCGTGGCGATGATCGCCTAACGCGCAAGGGATGGCTTCATGGCCGCGCCGATCCTGTTCTTTTTCGATTTTACGTCGACCTTCTCCTACATCGCCGTTCAGAAGATCGACGATTTGGCCGCGCGTTATGGCCGGGCGGTCGATTGGAGCGCCGTCTCCCTCGGCCACTTGTTTCAGGCCCAGGGCGTTACGCCGCCGCCGAATATCCCGGCAAAGCACAAGTATCTGGCGATTGATTTCGCGCGCAGCTGCGAATTCGCCGGACTGCCGCACGGCCTGCCCGATCCATTACCGCCCGATGTCAAGCTCGCGCGCTACGCCTTTTGGCGCTTCAAGGCCCAAGACGAGGCGCTCGCTCATGCCTTCGCGCGCGCCGCCATGTCAGCCTTGTTCGGGCGGGGTCAACGTGTCGCCACGGCCGGCGAAATCTTCGCCGCCTGTGCAGCCGTACCGGGCGTGAGCGAGCCGGACATCGAAGCGGCCGCGACCGACATGGCCGCGAAACGCGCGGTCATAGCCGCGGTTGAAACCGCCAAGGCCGTGGGCATGAACGGCGCGCCTTATATGGTTCTCGACGGCGAACCCTTCTGGGGCGCGGACCGTCTCGATCAATTGGAGCGCCGCTTGGGGGAGAAGCACTAAGGCGGGCTTGTTGTTCCCGCCACCGGGTGTGATATGACCGGCGCCCTTGCCACATTTACAAGGTTCGTTCATGAAAATTGCCCTTGTCGGTAACGGCGCCATCGCCAAGTTGGTTTCCGAATTTTGCGCGACAAGCGCCGGCCGGCTGACCGTCGTTGCGGCGCTGGGTTTGCCGTCGGATGTGCGCTCCGTCGGCAAGCATCCGATCGTCCAATCCCTCGCGGAGCTATTGGCCTTCAATCCAGACCTGGTTGTCGAATGTGCCGGACATAGCGCCGTCGTGGCCTATGCCACGCCAGTCCTGGAAGCCGGACTTGATCTGGTTATTGTCTCCACCGGAAGCCTCGCCGACGCTGCGCTTTGGCAAACCGTGCGTACGGCTGCGTCAAGGTCGAAGGGGCGGGTGAAACTTCCCGCCGGAGCCCTTCCGGGAATCGACGCGTTGTCGGCGGCGCGACTCGCTGGTCTCACGACCGTCACGCTTCGCTCGTCCAAACCGCCCAAAGCTTGGAAAGGCACGCCCGCCGAGAAAACCCATGATTTGGACGCGATCACCGAGCCTACGGTGATTTTCTCCGGTAACGCCCGCGCGGCCGCTCTGACTTTTCCGAAGAACGCCAATGTCGCAGCGACCGCGGCGCTGGCCGGCCTCGGCTTCGAAGCGACCACGATCATGTTGGTGGCGGACCCCGGTATAACCCAAAACGTTCATCATCTGGAAGCGGCCGGCGCCTTCGGCTCGATGACCTTGCGCATCAGCGCCAATCCGTCGCCGGACAATCCCAAGACCTCGCACATGGCGGCCCTGTCGATCATGCGGCTCCTCGAGAACGAGGCTTCGGCAATAGTCATCTAAAGGCAACTCGCCAGCGCGTCTACTTTGGCTGCACGGACCTGCAGGGTTTCGGTGCGGCTTTGCACATAGGGGCCGGGATTAGACGCGCTCCACTTGCGCGGATTGGGGAGGACGGCCGCGAGTGCGGCAGCTTCATGGGCGGATAATTTGGCGGCGGCCTTCTTGAAATGATGCTGGGCGGCGGCCTCGGCGCCATAGACCCCCGGCGCCCATTCGACGACGTTCAGATAGATTTCCATGATGCGCTCCTTGGGCCACAGGGCCTCGATATAAAGCGTCAACCAAGTCTCCAAGCCCTTGCGCAGCCAGCTGCGCTGGGGCCACAGAAAAACATTCTTGGCGGCCTGCTGGGAAATGGTGCTGCCGCCGCGCAAAGTTGCTTCTTCGTCTTCATCCAGATAGTCGTCCAAGGCCCGTTCCAAGGCGGCCTTATCGAAACCGAAGTGCTGGCAGAAGGACTCATCCTCCGCCGTCAGCACCGAGCGCGCGAGGATTGGCGCGATGCGTGTCATCGGCACCCAGTCGTAGGCAACGGTGCCGCCGCGAATCAGCATGAGCGGCGTCATCGGCGGTGGAACAAACCGGTACAGGGCTACAACTACCGCAGGCAAGACCAGCCCTGCCGCCAAAACTCCGAGAACCAACACGGCGCGCCTCACGCGCCGCCGCGTGGCCGATGTCGTCACGGCACCGCGACCGCGACATGTCGCGGCTTCTGGCCGGCGGCATGAATATTCCAGGCCTGGCGGTAGCCGGCCTCCAGATCGCGGGTATATCGCTTGGTGTCGAAATGCGACCCGGTGTCGCGGGCGGCGGCGAGCTTCGCGCGCAGGGCGGAGTGGTCGGCGATCTGCATCGCCAGTCGCACGGCGGCGTCGCGGTAGGCGGCGAGCGAGCCGGTGACCAACTCCGGCAAATCGAGTGCATGCAGGATGCTGCCCGCGACCCGCGCGGCGAAGGTGTCGCCGGCCATCGTCAACAGCGGGCAGCCCAGCCACAACGCATCATTGGCGGTCGTGTGCGAACTATAAGGGAAGGTATCGAGCGCGAGCTGCGCGACGCGATAACGCGCGAGGTGGTCGGCCATGTCCGCTGCCCGGGGCGCGAAGATCAGCCGGCCTTCCGTCACGCCGACCGCCCCGGCTTCCGCCCTAAGATTGGCCACCGCCTCGTCGCGATCCGCCCGTAGCCATAGCACGCTGCCGGGAACGGCTTGCAGGATCGCCATCCACACCTGGAAAACGTCGGGCGTGATCTTCTGAACATGGTTGAAGGAGCAAAAGACAAAGCCGGCCTCGGGCAATCCGTAATCGGCGCGGGAGCGCTCTGCGCCCACCGGCTGCGTGCCGTCGTGGGGCTGACACGACCCCGGCAGGCGGATGATCTTTTCGCTGTAGAACTGCTCGGCCTCGACCGGAACCGTAAAGGGGTCGGCAACAAGATAATCGACCGCGGGCGACCCGCTGGAGCCAGGGTAGCCCAGCCAATTGATCTGGATGGGCGCCGCGCGCCGCGCCGGGATGCCGTGGCGGATGTTGCCGGTAAAGCCGGTCAGGTCCACGAGGATGTCGATGCCGTCGGCGCGGATCTTGCGTACCGCGCTGTCGTCGGACATGCCGCGGATGTCGAAAAAGGCCGAGCACGCCTTCTGTATGCGCCAGCGCTGGGGGCCCGCGTCGTCGGGGCCGTAGGAATACCCAATTACATCGAAAGCCTTGCGGTCGTGAAGTTCGAGAACCTCGGGCATGACGGCGGCGACGACGTGGTCGCGGAAATCCGCCGAATAATAGCCGATGCGCAGCTTTGTGCGCGCCGGCATGACCGCCGCCGGAATCGCGACAGGCTCGACCGACTCTGGCGGCAGGGCGCTCGCCGCGTAGGCACGGGCGGCGGCCAGCAGAAGCTCTGGCGCAACCGGCCAGGCGAACAACAGAAATGGCGAGAAGGCGCCTCGCCCGGTCACCGCGAGTTCCCGCGCCCGTGCCGCCATGGCACCGTAGTCGCGCCAGCGGCACAGCTCGCGCCGGGTATGCATGACCATGAGCTCGGCGTAGGCATGGCCGGGGTCGAGAGCGAGCAAAGCTTCGAACTCACTTAAGGCCGCTTCGATGCGCCGCTCGGCGCGCAAAGCGGCGGCCAGATTGCGGCGCGCCTGAACATGTGCGGGCTGACGCTTGAGGACCTCGTGATAACATGCAACGGCCGGTTCAAGCTCGCCGTTGTCGTGAAGCATGACGCCGAGGTTGTTATGGGCCTCGACCAGATCGGGGTTGAGCTTGACGGCTTCGAGGCACTGCGCAATCGCTTCCGGACGTCGGTCGAGAGCCTTCAGCGTCCAGCCGAGCATGACGCGGCATTCCGCAGAATCCGGCCGGAGCACGGCGGCGCGGGCATAGTGAACGGCAGTCTGGTCCAGCCTTCCGAGCGCCCGCGAACAGTGGCCCGCCAATACGATCAGCTCAAAGTTATCCGGGTGGAGCCGTAGCGCGGGTTCGAGCGCCGCGATGGCTTCGGCATGCTGGCCGCGCATGAATCTGCCGGCGACCAGCATCTGAAGCGCGTCAAGATGCCCAGGCTCCCGCGCCAGTACGCCGGCACACAGCCGTTCGGACTCATCGAATCGGCCGGCCTGCTGAAATTGCATGGCCTCGGTCAGTTGCCGCGAAATGGAGATGGTCTCACCGCTCTGCACGAATGGTCAGCCCAATTTCGCCTCGTGGTAAATCTCGCTACCGGATTCCTTGAAGGCCTCCGACATTTCGGCCATGCCTTTCTCTGCATAGTCGCGGACTTCATGCGAGATTTTCATCGAACAGAACTTCGGCCCGCACATCGAGCAGAAGTGCGCGATCTTGGCGCCCTCCGCCGGCAGCGTTTGATCGTGGAAATCCTCGGCGGTTTCCGGATCCAGGCTCAGGTTGAACTGATCGCGCCAGCGGAACTCAAAGCGGGCGCGCGAAAGCGCGTCGTCGCGCAGTTGCGCTCCGGGATGGCCCTTGGCCAGGTCGGCGGCATGGGCGGCGATCTTATAAGTGATCACCCCAACTTTCACATCGTCGCGGTCCGGGAGGCCGAGGTGTTCCTTCGGCGTGACGTAACACAGCATCGCCGTGCCGAACCAGCCGATCATGGCGGCGCCAATGCCGCTGGTGATGTGGTCGTAGCCGGGCGCGATGTCGGTGGTAAGCGGGCCCAGCGTATAAAACGGCGCTTCGCCGCAAACCGCCAACTGTTTGTCCATGTTCTCTTTTATCTTGTGCATGGGCACATGGCCCGGACCCTCGATCATCACTTGCACGTCGTGCCTCCAAGCGATCTTGGTCAACTCGCCCAGGGTTTCCAGCTCGCCGAACTGCGCGGCATCGTTGGCGTCGGCGATCGAGCCGGGCCGGAGACCATCACCCAACGAAAACGACACGTCGTAGGCTTTCATGATCTCGCAGATGTCCTCGAAGTGGGTGTATAGGAAATTTTCCTTATGATGCGACAGGCACCATTTGGCCATGATCGAGCCGCCGCGGCTGACGATGCCGGTGGTGCGTTTGGCCGTCAGCGGTACGTAGCGCAGCAGCACGCCTGCATGAATGGTGAAATAATCCACGCCCTGTTCGGCCTGCTCGATCAACGTGTCGCGGAAAATCTCCCAGGTCAGGTCCTCGGCCTTGCCGTTCACTTTCTCCAGGGCCTGATATATCGGCACCGTGCCGATGGGAACCGGCGCGTTGCGCATGATCCACTCGCGGATGGTGTGGATATTGCGTCCGGTCGACAGGTCCATGACCGTGTCGCTGCCCCAGCGGATCGACCATACGAGTTTGTCGACTTCCTCGGCGACCGACGAAGTGATGGCGGAATTGCCGATATTGGCGTTGATTTTCACCAGGAAATTCCGGCCGATGATCATGGGTTCGGCTTCGGGGTGATTGATGTTGGCCGGGATGATGGCGCGGCCCCGGGCGATTTCGTCGCGCACGAACTCCGGCGTCACGAAATCGGGGATGGCCGCGCCGAAACTTTCGCCGCCCTGGACATTGGCGCGTATTTCCTGCAGCGCCTTCTCGCGCCCCAGGTTTTCACGAATCGCGACGTATTCCATTTCCGGCGTGATGATGCCGGCCTTGGCATAGTGCATTTGCGTGACGTTGCGCCCAGTTTTGGCGCGGAGCGGCTTGCGGCCGGCGCGGTCAAAGACCGGCACCTTGGTTGTCTCACCGGGAGCAAGGCCGTCATCCTCCGGTCGCGCATCCCGGCCGGGGATTTCCTCGACGTCACCGCGGGCCTCGATCCAGGGCGCGCGTAGCGGGGCAAGCCCCAAGCGAATATCGGTCTTGACCGTCGGATCGGTGTAAGGGCCCGAGGGGTCGTAAACCGCCAGGGGCGGCTCCTTGGCCGAGGCTTCGACCTCGATCTCGCGCATCGCTACGCGAAGATCCTTATGGAGGCGACCGGGCACATGGATCTTGCGCGATGCCGGCAGGGGACCGGACGTGACGGTAAGATCCTTCATGTCCCTAGGCATATCCTTGGGGCGGGGAATGACGTTCATGGGCGGTCTCCTGTGACGTTGCCGTCGGGAGATCCGGGTTCGGCCTAGGGGATGAGCGCTGGCGCGTGCGGCTTTTCCATCCCTACGCCGGCATCACCCGGATCAGGTTCTAAGGGTTTGCCTAGGAACCTGACGCACAGGTCCGAGCGGCCTCTCAGCCCCGGTAAGGGCACCCCTTGGATACCGCCGAGTATCGGACCGGTGAGCAGTGGGGTCAACCCTTCCTTCCAAAAAGCAACTCCTTCCAAAAAGCAGCGGCGCGGATGATGAAGTCACCACCCGCGCCGCAACATGGTTCAAGAGTTGCATATTTCAAGAGACTTACGCCGCGCGTGAGCGGTTCTCCCACGGCCGTCCGCCACCGCCGCCACTCCCACCGCGCCCGCCGCGTCCATTGCGGTTGCCTTGAGGCGGGCGTTGTCCGCCGTTTGGACGTCCGCTGGGGCGGCTGCTGCCGCTCCGCTCGCTGCGGGTGGCAATATGCGCGGCGTGGAAGGCATGGGTGGTATCGACCGTAATGGTCTGGCGCATGTTCCGCTCGATGGCCCGCAGATCGTCGACCTCGTCGGCATCGCAGAACGAGATCGCCGCTCCGCAGGCGCCGGCGCGGGCCGTGCGGCCGATGCGGTGCACGTAGCTCCCCGGGTCGACCGGCAGTTCATAGTTGATGACGTGCGAGATCCCGTCCACATCGATGCCGCGGGCCGCGATATCCGTCGCCACCAGAACGCGCGCCTTGCCGGCCTTGAAATCGGAAAGGCTGCGCTGGCGGGCATTCTGCGACTTATTGCCATGGATCGCGTCGGCGGACACGCCGCTCTTGATCAGCTGTTCGGCGACGCGGTTTGCGGCATGTTTAGTGCGGGTGAATACCAGCGCGCGCGTCACGCTCTTGTCGCTCAAGAGCTCCGTCAGCAGGCGGCGTTTGTCATCGCGGGCGACAAACATGACGCGCTGCTCGATACGTTCCACGGTCGTCGATGGTGGCGTGACTTCGATGCGCTCGTAATCCTTCAAGATGCCTTTGGCGAGGCTCATGACGGCTTCGGGCATGGTGGCCGAGAACATCAAGGTCTGCCGCGCGGCGCCGATCTTCGAAACCACGACCTTGACGTCGCGGATGAAGCCCATGTCGAGCATTCGGTCGGCTTCGTCGAGAACCAGGACTTCGACATGTTGCAGATTGACGTGGCGCTGGTTCATCAGGTCCAGCAAGCGGCCCGGTGTCGCCACCAGGATATCGGGACCGGCATTCATCGCGCTGACCTGCGGACCTTGGCCGACGCCGCCGTAGATCACGGCGCGTTTGAAGCCAAGGTGTTTGCCGTAGGTGGAAAAGCCTTCGGCGATCTGCACGGCGAGTTCGCGGGTTGGCGAGAGGACCAACACACGCGGGCAGCGCGGCGCGGCCTTGATGCGATTTGCCGCCAGACGCTGCAGGATCGGCAGCGCGAAGGCCGCGGTCTTGCCGGTGCCGGTCTGGGCGATGCCCAGCATGTCACGGCCCAGCAGCAAGGGCGGAATGGCTTGTACTTGGATCGGGGTAGGGGCGGCGTAACCCTCGGCGGTCAGGGCGCGCAGAAGCGGCTCGATCAGGCCGAGGTCGGAAAAACTAGTCATGTATTCACTTTCAAACAGGCATACGATTATGGGGCCGCGCCAAAAGGCGCCGGCATCAGAACGGTCTGCGGAAACCCGGAGGGCACGCAGCCGACGGGAGGGAGAATTGAACTTCTCAGGAGACGGTGCCCGCGTCCATTCTAGGGAGGCGTGGCACCTGCGCGCGTATCGCGAGACGTTGCCGCATGTTGCGGTCAGAGGGTGATGTAGGCGCTAAAGGTTAATAAGTCAATGCTAATCCAGCGTTATCTCCCCCTAGCCTTGTCCCCTACGCTTAGTCACCTGAATCGCGGTCTCCAAGGCATCGAGAAAGCGTGATCTATCCTGTTTCTGGAAGGGCGCGGGACCTTTGGTAATCTCGCCGGTTTCCCGAAGGTGCGTATGCAGGTCGCGCATGGCGACCGCCATGCTGATGGAATCCTGGTCCAGTGATCGACCGGTCGGACGCAAGACCTTCGCCCCCTTGGCCACGCAACGGGCGGCCAAGAGAATATC
The DNA here is from genome assembly GCA_009694245.1 of Rhodospirillaceae bacterium. Taxonomy (GTDB): domain Bacteria; phylum Pseudomonadota; class Alphaproteobacteria; order Rhodospirillales; family Rhodospirillaceae; genus SHVO01. Next base: position 14,767 of record SHVO01000009.1, read on the forward strand.
GGCGGTGATGACCACATCCCGGTTCGTGACACGCTCGGCGATCCAATCATCGGCCGCATCGGGGTGATTGTTGACGGTGAAACGCTGAACAAGCGGATGATCGGGCCCGCGCATCCAGTTGTTGCTGACCAGCAGCACCGGAATATTGTGGCGTTCGGCCACGCGCACGACTTCGTCTTTCACCGGGCAGGCGTCGGCATCGACCAAAATCTCCAAACTACTTTCCCCCGAGCATTTTAGCCGAAGCATGCCCTCGGACTTGTCCCGGGGGCGGGCGTCGGTTCCTCACCGGCGAAGGCCGGCCTTAGACAGATGCGCGCCTTCGTTCGCGTCAGATAATGCGACCGATCTAGTATCGAGAGCACGATCACGATTCAAATTGAAACGACCACGTTCTAAGCCCGCGGTTTTGAAGGCCCCGTTAGGCCGGAGATCTCAAGGATCATCTTTTGTATGACCGAGTGGCTGAAGTCTTCGAGGCCGCGGACAGCGATATAGAACGAGCCCGGTCCGCCGATGACGTTGTCGCGATAATATATATCGAGATCGGTTGGTGCCGGCGTTCGCCATGTCTGCCGCTGGGTCATGACAGCGAGGCCGTTTATGGTAATGCCGGCGGCGACCGCGTCGTCGCGAGAAACCGTGATCGGGCGGCCGAAGTCGCTGTAGCCGTCACCCGAAATATCTATGACCTTGCGCGCCGGCTCGAAGTCGGTGGACCTGAAGAGCTTCACCGCGAAGTCGAGGCCGGCACTGATCGAAGTCGTACTGCCCGGCGTGTACGGCAGCTTTTCCAGATCGTCGGCGAACGTCAGGGCGTCTTCTACACTGGCAATGATCCGCCACGGAATGATGACTTTCTGTTGGTAGGGGCTCGACCACTCCATGTAACTTAGCGCTACACGGCCAATGGGACCGCCGCGGATAGCGGCGGAAACGCGTTTGTCCCTCAGCGCATGGATGTAGCCGGCGCGTTGCGTTCCGGCCTCGTTCTCGTCGACGCTCATCGACGAATCGACCGCTAGCACCAACCCTAGGTCGACGGCCGTGAGGTTGGCGGCGCGCGCCGGCCAGAGGCCGGCGTTAGACAGGCGCGCGCCTTCGCGCGCCGGCGCCATCGCCAGAGCGACCACGGTCAGAACGCCAATCAACCAGCGCAAAACCATCTCGGTTCCATCTCGAAAACCCGCACCGCGCTGGTTTAGCGGAACTTCTGTCCCATGGGTAGCCCATCCCAACCGGCGGATTTTCATATATCCATATATAAGGTGCCTTGCGCCCTTAGTGCTCGCACAGTCCTCGCGCCGGCTGCGATCCGCCCATCCGTTCGCCGCCGCCCTGGCAAAAGTGACGACACCGGCAGGCGGCTCGACTATCGTGGCTGGCTTGACCAAGGCCCCGCTTGAACCCTTAAAGGCGGGCATCGTTAAGAGCGGGCAGCGTCAAAGACTGCGGCAGTCGCCGTGTTTCACGTGAAGGCGGAAGGTAGAGGAAAGTCCCATGAGCGGTCCGCTGACCGGTATCCGTGTCCTTGAGCTGGGGGCGCTGATCGCCGCGCCGTTCGCCGCGCGTATGTTCGCCGAATTTGGCGCCGACGTTGTCAAAGTCGAATCCCCCGGCGAGGGCGATCCCTTGCGAAGTTGGCGCGGCCTTCACAAGGGCACGTCGCTGTGGTGGTACCTCCAGGCTCGGAACAAGAAATCGGTTGCCGTGGACATGAAGACCCGCGGGGGCGTTGAGATCGTCAAGCGGCTGGCGGCATCGGCCGACGTCGTGATCGAGAATTTCCGTCCCGGCGCCCTTGAGAAGCTCGGACTTGGCTGGGAGGTGTTATCCGCACTCAATCCCAAACTGGTCATGGTGCGTATTTCGGGCTACGGCCAGACCGGGCCTTACCGCAATCGGCCGGGGTTCGGGGCGATCGGCGAGGCCATGGGCGGCTTGCGCTACACCACCGGCGAACCTGGCCGCGCGCCGCCGCGTGTCGGCGTCAGCATCGGCGACTCATTGGCTTCGCTGCACGGCGTGATTGGCGCGCTGATGGCACTTTTGAGGGTCAAGAGCGGTCAAGGCGGCGGGCAAGTCGTCGATGTGTCGCTGGTCGAGAGCGTCTTCAATCTCATGGAAAGCATGGTCCCCGAATACGATCTCTTCGGCATCGTGCGCGAACGAACCGGTGGTTCATTGCCCGGCATCAGCCCGTCCAACACCTATGCCGCCGCCGACGGCGGATACGTTGTTATCGCCGGCAACAGCGACCCGATCTTCCGCCGGCTCATGCAGGCCATCGGCCGCGCCGATCTGGGCGACGATCCGGCATTGCACACCAATCAAGGGCGTGTCGCGCGCAACACCGAAATCGATACCGCCATCGCTGGCTGGGCCTTGCAGCATGATACGGCCGATGTGCTGAAGATATTGGAAGCCGCCGAAGTGCCCGCGGGTCGCCTGTATTCCGTCGCCGATATCGTTGCCGACCCGCATTACCAGGCCCGCGGCATGATTCAGGAAATGACCCTGCCTGATGGGGTCGTCGTGCGCGTACCTGGGATCGTGCCGAAATTTTCTGAAACACCTGGTGAAATTCGTTGGCCGGGACCGGCGCTGGGCGAGCACAACGATGCCGTGCTCGCGGAGATTGGTTATAGCGACGCCGAGATCGCGGCCCTAAAGGCCAGCGGCGCTGTACGATGACCGCGGCTCTGGACCCCATCATCACTCAAGGCCTAACATGGCAATTAATGCCGTGGCGCGCCTAATTTCTTGCGGGGAGATCAATCGTGGACACCACCGTTTCCGTCGCCGCTCCGCCTCGCCCCATGGCCGAGGACTCGCCCTTGGTGCGAAAAGTGGTCTGGCGGCTCATGCCTTTGATCATGATTTGTTATTGCTTCGCTTTCTTCGACCGCATCAACATCGGCTTCGTGAAGGCCGTGCTCACGGTCGATCTCGGCATCAGCAATACCGCCTACGGCGTCGGCGCGGCCCTGTTCACGATCGGCTACGTCATCTTCGAGGTGCCGAGTAACATGGTGCTCTACCGGGTCGGTACCCGCCAATGGATCTCGCGCATCATGATCAGCTGGGGTCTCGCCACCGCGGCAATGGTCTTTGTGACCAGCGAATGGCAATTCTATGCGCTGCGTTTTCTCATCGGCGCGCTCGAGGCCGGGTTCTCGCCCGGCATCATCTATTATATGTCGACCTGGTTTCCGGCGTCCTACCGCGGCCGGGCGACGTCCTATCTGTTCCTGGCCCAGGCTTTTTCCGGCGGTGCCGGCGGCCCGATCGCGGGCATGCTTCTAACCTACATGGACGGCGTTGGTGGACATCCGGGCTGGCATTGGGTGTTCCTGTTCGGCGGACTGCCGTGCATTGCGCTGGGCCTGATCGTGTTTCGATTTCTCGACAATCGTATCGAGGACGCGCGCTGGTTGAGCGACGGCGAAAAGCGCGAGCTTATCGCCAGCATTGAACGGACCAATCAGGCCGGCAAAGGCCGCTCGCTGCTCGGCGCCATCCGCACGCCCGGCTTTCTCACATTGGCGCTCTGCTATTTCATGATTCAGATGGCCTCTTACGGGCTCAATTTCTGGGCGCCCGATCTCATCAGGACGGCGGGTGGCGGCAATAATCTGCTGGTTGGCATCCTGACGGCCGCGCCTTACGTCTGCGGCGCGGCCTGTATGATCCTAATTGGCCGGAGGGCCGATGCGACCGGCGAGCGCCGGTTGTACTTGGTGGGATATCTGCTGGTCGCGGCCATAGGTTTCGCCGGAGCCGGATTCTTCGACCACAACGTCCCGGTCCTGGTCTTGTCGCTGTGCTTTATCGGCGCCGGCATTGTTGGCGGAATGCCGACCTTCTGGTCGATTCCGCCGAAGCTCGTGGTCGGCGCCGGCGCCGCCGCCGGCATCGCGTTGATCAATACCCTGGGACAGATCGGCGGCATCGTCAGTCCGATCATGGTGGGACGCGTCAAGGACGTGACCGGCAGCGCGACGCCCGCGCTCTACGTCATCTCCGGGCTGTGTGTGCTCGCCGCATTGATCCTGCGTTTCGCCGCCTCCCAACAAATCCGCGCCAACGATCGCGGACTGGATAGGGCCTAGTGGTGCGGATCAAACATTTCGATTCCATTGGACGGGAGTGGTCCCCACCACAAATCCTTAAACTTGCTAGGGGATCGATTCCGGTAAAGCGGGATCGATTTGTCGGAGTCGATCCACGAGCCGCCGCGACATGAGTGAAAGACTCTCACGGCCCGAACGGCGCTCGTTGCAGAAACAGGATGCTCAGCTGCTGGGATTGCCGCTGGCAATGGGGACCGACCCGCGACCCGTCGCCGCTCATATCCGCCACGTCATAAAATTGCTGCGCAGTCCGCAGGCCAAGTCGCCGTGTTCGGACGCAATAGCTCACGTCACCTCTGTCTACGACCGCTCGTTGCCCGCATCGGCGCAGACCATGCTTGCTTGCCGCAAGGGCTGTTCGCATTGCTGCACGCAGCTGGTGGTGGTCACCGCGCCCGAGGCATTCTTCGTCGCCGCGCAAATTCGCAAGCAGCCAAAAACCGTTGCGGCGGTTGTCGAAGCGGCGCGGGACACGGGCACCTTGTCGCTGGAGGAGCGCCTGCGCGCAAAAAGCATGTGCCCCATGCTCGACGCGGCGATCTGTTCGGTCTACGCAGCGCGGCCGCTCGGTTGCCACGGCTTTGTGTCGACGAATTTGAATGCTTGCCTCGCGGCGTTCGAGCGGCTGGAAACGCCCGATATTCCGATGCCACAGGATAATATCTCGGTGCTTTACGCCTGCCGGATGCTGCTGCTGGCGGCGCTCAGACTCGCTGGTCTGCGGGATTCGACATATGAGATGAACAGCGCTCTTGCCGCGATTCTCACTGAGGACAACGCCGAGCCGCGCTGGCTGACGGGCGAAGATATTCTTGCCGGCGTCAAGCCGGCAGCGCCGCCGCCGCCGCAGTTCGAAGACGCGATTCGTAAAATGGCCGCCTTCGTCTCGCCGACGGTTTAGCGAGGTGGTCGCGCTTAGCCTGACGCCCGGTGGATGGGGTCGACCCACAGAACCGTTTCAGGTTTCTCGACGGGTTCGATCTCGAGGTTAATCGCCACCGCTTCATTGTCGCTGCGCACCAGCACGCATTCCAGCGTCTCGCTGCTGCTGGCATTGATCTCCTGGTGGGGAACGTAGGGCGGCACGAAAATGAAATCGCCAGGCCCGGCTTCGGCGACAAATTCCAGCTTCGCGCCCCAGCGCATGCGCGTGCGCCCCCTGACAATGTAGATCACGCTTTCCAGCGGCCCGTGATGGTGCGCGCCGGTCTTAGCATTGGGATGGATATGCACGGTTCCCGCCCACAGCTTTTGCGCACCGGTGCGGGCAAGGGTGATCGCCGCCGCTCGGTTCATGCCCGAGGTCTGCGCGGTGTTGACGTCGAGCTGATCGCCGGGGATCACTTTGACGCCGTGGTTTTTCCAATCGACCGGTGGATTTTGTTGATCGCCGGGGTGATCACCGCTCATGGGAACCTCTGAATACGCGACGCGGCGGGCTGGCCGCCCAGGATAGTACGCCCCACGGAAATCCTCATGGGCCGAATCGCCGGGCCGGGGACCTCGGGTACCCGCAAGGAGCATTAATTATAAAAATCAATATGTTAGTCGTGTTTTCCGGACCAGACGGCTGGCGCCGGGTAGCCGCCCCGCCGGAAGATTCTTGGGCGCTGGCCCTCGGTACACGTACACGGGCCGGCTCAGACGGTGATATAGTGTCGATAGTTTGAGAGACCGCCGTTCGGGGGATCATTATTTTCGGCGACCTTTCGCCTCGGGCCTCTTGCCTCGGGCCGCCCGCTTACCCCCCGGAAGGTCGTTCGGCGCTGCCGCGCTTCGTCGTTACCGCCCCAAGTCCACTGTGGAGGGATCATGGCTTACACACTTAATGTCAACGGCGCGAGCCACTCGGTTGAAGTGGATGAAGCGACGCCGCTGCTCTGGGTCTTGCGCGACATCCTCGACCTCAAAGGGGCCAAGTATGGTTGCGGCGCCGGGTTGTGCGGCGCCTGTACGGTCCACATTGATGGCGCGGCGGTCCGGTCTTGCGTTACGCCCGTGTCCGGTGTCGGCACCCGCGCCGTGACCACCATCGAAGGAATCAGCGACAATCCCCTGGGCAAGAAACTCCAGGACGCCTGGTTGGAGATCGACGTCGCGCAATGCGGCTATTGCCAGCCCGGGCAGATCATGTCGGCCACCGCCTTGCTTTCGAAAACACCAAAGCCGACCGACGCCGATATCGACGCGCAAATGAGCGGCAATATTTGTCGCTGCGCTACCTATAACCGCATCCGCACGGCCATCAAGTTGGCCGCCGGAGATGCGGCGAAGAAGGAGGGCTGATCATGGGTTTCCAAAATTCAAAGCACGGCGCAACGCGCTCCACCGTCACGCGCCGCTCGTTCCTCAAGGTCAGCGCCGCCACCGGCGGTGGATTGATGCTCAGCTTCAATCTCGCGCCGCTGGCAAAAGCGTTGGCGAACATTCCCGGTGAGTCGGCGATCGGCGCCTTCATCCGCATCGGCATGGACGGCATTGTCACAATCGCCGCGAAAAATCCGGAAATCGGCCAAGGCATCAAAACTTCGCTGCCGATGATCATCGCCGAGGAACTGGACGTGGACTGGAAGGATGTGCGTGTTGAAACCGCACCCATGGATGCCGAAAAGTTCGGCCTGCAGTCGGCGGGCGGCAGCACGTCGATCCCGCGCAACTGGGACAACATGCGCCGCGTCGGCGCCGCCGGCCGTCAGATGCTGGTCACAGCCGCGGCCAAGACCTGGCGTGTGCCCGAAAGCGAACTGACGACGGCATCGGGTGTCGTCATGCATGCGGCCTCAAACCGCGCCCTCAAGTACGGCGAGCTGGCGACCAAGGCCGCGTTGCTTCCGGCGCCGGACCTCAAGACCGTCACCCTCAAGGACCCCAAGACTTTCAAAGTCGTCGGCAAGCCGACCAAGGACGTCGACGGACCCGCGATGGTCCACGGCAAGCCGCTCTACGGCATCGACGTCAGTGTTCCCGGCATGCTCTACGCGACCTATGAGAAGTGCCCGGTGTTCGGCGGCACGGTCGCCCGCGCCAACCTCGACGAAGTCAAGGCCATGCCGGGCGTCCGCCATGCCTTTGTCGTTCCCGGCACGATCAAGCCAGGCGAGGTTGGGCTCAATGCCGGTTTGTCCGGCGGTGTCGCCATCGTCGCTGATACTTGGTGGCAGGCCAATGTCGCGCGGCGCAAACTGCGCGTCGAATGGAACGAGGGCCCGATGGCCGCGCAAAGCAGCAAAGGCTTCGCCGCCCGCGCCGCCGAGCTCGCCAAGCAGAAGCCTGAGATGTCCGTCCGCTCCGACGGCGATGTTGATGCGGCGCTCAAAGGTGCCGTCAAGGTGTTGGAAGCGTCGTATTCGTACCCGTTCCTCGCCCACGCAACCATGGAGCCGCAGAACTGCACGGCCCATTTCAGCAACGGCAAGATGGAGATTTGGGTTCCGACTCAAAACGGCGCCAACGGCCGCGGCATGATCGCCCGGACCATGGGCATCCCTGAGAAGGACATTACTGTCCATATGACCCGCGCCGGCGGCGGTTTCGGTCGCCGCGGCAGTCCGGATCCGATGATCGAGGCAGCCTGGATCTCTAAAGAGGCGGGCGCCCCGGTCAAGTTGGTCTGGACCCGCGAAGACGACATGCGTCACGATTGCTATCGGCCCGGCGGCTACCACAACTTCAAGGCCGGCATCGATGGCTCAGGCAAACTGGTCGCGCTCACCGATCACTTTGTCAGTTTCGGCTCCGACGGCAAATTCGCCGGCAGCGCCAACATGGGCGGCAACATCTTTCCTGCGGAGTTTGTGCCGAACTTGAGCTTCGGCGCGAGCTTGATGCCGCTGGGCACGCCGACGGGCCCCTTGCGCGCACCGGGCAGCAACGGCCTGGCTTTTGTGTTCCAGTCCTTCCTGGATGAAATCGCTCACGCCGCTGGTCGCGATCCGCTCGAATTCCATCTCGACCTCTTGAGCGAGAAGCGGGTAGCAGCGCCGGCTGCATCCACCTCCGGTGGTCCGCAGGCACCGGCGTTCAATCCGGCGCGCATGCGCACGACCCTTGCGCTGGTCGCCGAGAAGGCCGGCTGGGGTAAACGGACGGTGCCGAAAGGCACCGGCCTTGGCCTGGCCTACTACTACTCGCACCAGGGCTACGTTGCCCATGTCGCCGAAGTCACAACCACATCCAGCGGTCAGATGAAGGTCAACAAGATCTGGGTCGCGGCCGACGTCGGCGGCCAGATCGTCAATCCTTCGGGCGCGGAGAATCAGGTTCAAGGCGCCGTGCTCGATGGTCTTGGCCAGATCCTCGGTCAGGAGATCACCATCGCCCGCGGCGGCACGGTCGAGGGCAATTTCGATACTTTCCCGCTCTTACGCATGCATCAGGCGCCGCCGGTGGAAGTCCACTTCCAGCTCTCGGAAAGCTCGCCGACCGGCCTCGGCGAACCGGCCTTGCCGCCGACGCTTCCGGCCATCGCCAATGCCTACTTTGCCGCCACCGGCCAGCGCCTGCGCGACGTGCCCTTCAATAAGCCGCGGGACCGAGACGTCCGCGTCTAAGATTCGGTTATACCGAGAGACGGAGAGCGCAACCCGCAAAAACCGGGTTGCGCTCTCATCGCTTCCTGCCCAAGGGCATGTTTTGCCTGGGAATACTCCAATTGCAGCCCGCCGCTTTCGGAATAAAGGCACAATTAATTTGTGCCATTCCGCAGTTTAGACCAGCCGGCGGCCTTGTGTCTCGTGCCGCTCGCGGCATGGGTCGGGTTCGCCAGTGTCCTCAATTTCGAGATATGGCCGCTAAATGGATAGCAATGGACGGCCGCGTAGCGGAACCTATTATTCTGTGTAGGGTAGGCCGAATGTCGACCCTGCAAATATCTGCAAGTTTCCGATCCATGTGATAGCTCCAAGTCGACCTGAGCAGCACACCTCAAATTGTTCTGTGGACCTGCCCGCGCAGATTAATGCCCTCACCTTATTTGATGCTCGGATATTTTCGCATTCAGACAAAAAATCGAATGCCGCCTAGGGCAAGGTCGGCCGAAAATACGCGGCCGATCGCAACGATACCCAGTCGACGGAGGTGACGAAGATTAAGCGGGGTCTCGGTACGATGGCGCTCAAATCGATTAAAGGATAATTGGATCGTTCGCCATTTGGGTTCGACAACGAACCCCTGGCGGTAAGATTGCCAGGGCGCGGTCAGATCAAGCGTGCGAAGTCGGAGGCTGTAGTCTTCCTTCTTGCCGTACACATCAAGTTCCACGCCCGCCCAATTGCAAGCGTCTGCAACCTCACCATCGGGAGCGAGATCCAGACAGATCTGAATAAAGCCACCGTTATTCTCCAGGCTTACATCCCCAACCATACGAATGGCCGGCCGGGCGGCGACAACCTCTCGAACCATTCTTCCCTGGGACACGCCACCCATCACGCGGTCGGTATATAGATGCCAACTCGTTCCGATTGCGCTAAGTGGCGGCTCACGGCTCAAATCGTCAATAATGGCGGAAGTGACAATCATCTTGAGCGACCTCAATAGAACCCCTAGTCCCTGAAACCGGCACTAATCAAAACTTATGAATTCAGCCGGTAATCTAATATAACGACTTATGCCAAAAATTGGCCAGGCCACTACCATCTGGTGATATCTAATGGGCACAATAAAGCGGCAAGAACAGCGGCAGACGAAATTCATTACCGTCAACGACCACATGCAAAAGGGCTATCGCTATAAACTCTCAGAGCCGGCAGGCCGCAACTTCGATCCTGATTTCAAGGCCGAGCTCACCCCGCGAGAAATGCTAGCGCTCGGAGTGTTCGGTGGAAAATACATGACGGATTGCCGAAAGGAATTTCCAAAGAGTTGGTTTGTACGCGCCAAACTATCATCTAGTCAGCGCGACGACTCCCTCAACTATTTTGGCGTGAACGCAAGTCGCCCGTTGAGTGAATGGCAGAAGAAAGGATGGCTTCATCCCGATGACCCACGCGGTTGGTTTCAATGGTATTGTCGGTACTACATGGGCCGCCGCATGCCCGAGGAAGACAAACGCCAGATAAGGCGGTGGAAAGCGTTTCGTCGTCATGTTGCGCAAGTACAAAGGCATTGCGAACCCGGCGACCCCTTCTGCCGCCCGCGCCAGCGGCAGGCGCTCCTACATTGGGCTTATGACAGCCGCAATATCTAAACTCGCAAGAGTATGACGCGTTCCAAATCTGCGTGAGCCAGCTTGCAAACGGCTGCAAAATTATGACTCAGACGTTGGCCTGCCACCAGAGGCGAAAAAGAGAACTGCTGGCGGGTTACGCTCAAACGACCTTAAAACCTTACTATATTACAGGGAGCAAAGGCACTACGCCGGCGCTACGATTTCATGAACTATTTCCATAGGTATTGCAGACGCCCGATACCTCCCTCATGAACTCCTTGAGCCATGCAATTCCGACTTCGGCCCGTGGCGCTCTCCAAATCCCCGGTCGTCCTGATTAAGTCCGCTCAAGCGCGCCACCCAAACCTGCAAAAATAGAGCGAGCCTGTGACAATGATCTGTGGAAAACGACGACAACAGGAAGCGGAAAGCCCAGATGCGTAGGAGATATTCTCCCGAACATAAGGCCAGATTTGTGCTGCTCTGCTTCGGATCTAAGCAGGCGGTCGCGACGCACTGCAGAGAGTTGAACATTAGTTCATCGAACTACTATGCGTGGCGCAAGAAGTTCGTTCAGGCTGGAATGAAAGCGTTCGCGCGGCCCGTGAAGCGCCCGAGAAACCCCTCGATAAGAATTTCGACAAAAAAAGAACGTGGCACGCTTGAAAGCGTCGAAATCAATCTCCTTCTGAGAAGCTTCAAAGTGCTGAGGGCGCGACAAATACCGTCCTGTCCCAGAACTCCAGAAGCAGTTCAGTCTGAGATCATTAATCTTATCGAGAGTGCATCGATTTTGAAGAGGGATGCTATTGCGCTAGCCGGTCTCCCGCGCAGCACCTTCTACGGTTGGAGAAAACGCCTGCGGATGAACAGTTTGTCACCGCTTCACGACGCCGCACTAATAAAAGTCAAACTCACCGACCGCGATGACATTAAGTCGGCCGTTTTCAGAGCACTCCATGCCCCACCAAAGGACTACGGATTTAACCGAACAACCTGGAGGGCAGCCGACCTCCAAAGCGCATTACGCGGGTCTGGAGTGATCATCGGTACGCATGCAATCCGAAAGATAATAAAAAGCGCAGGATATCGCTGGTTGAAAGCCCGAAAGGTCCTAACCAGCAAAGACCCTGATTATCGTGCCAAGCTTGACAATATTCACCGCATTCTTAGGGGTCTTGGTACGAGCGATGGATTTTTTTCCATAGATGAATACGGCCCGTTCGCGGTCAAATATCGGCAAGGACTTCGTCTTGTCGCACCAGGAGAAACCGCATCGGTTCCGCAGTGGCAAAAATCTAAAGGCACAATAATAATTACTGCAGCCGTGGAATTGGCCACTAATCAGGTAACGCATTTCTATTCAGAGAAAAAAAACACCGCAGAAATGATAAAGCTGCTTGATATCCTTCTTCAGAGCAACCCTCACCTACAGCGAGTATATCTTTCTTGGGATGCTGCATCATGGCATGTATCTAAGAAGTTGTTTGAACACATCGAGTCCAATAACGTCATGGCCAGTGTTACTGGATCTCCACATGTGGAAGTAGCGCCGCTGCCGGCTGGCGCTCAATTTCTTAATGTGATCGAAGCGATTTTTAGCGGTATGGCAAGAGCGGTAGTTCATAATAGTAACTATGAGTCCAAGGCTGCCGCTCAGAGTGCCTTCGACCGGTACTTCAGCGAGCGGAACGAGGCTTTCCTGAAAAATCCCAGACGTGCAGGAAAACGCATTTGGGGAGAAGAACGCCAAACAATCGCGTTCTCCGAAGCTAATAATTGCAAGGACCCAGCGTACCGCTAAGCTTCAAGGCGGTTATATATACCCGCCGCGTCGCACGCCCTTGCAACCGTCTGCAAAAAACTCTGAGTCGGGCGATGGCGTCCCCGGCGGGATTTGAACCCACGACCCCCAGATTAGGAATCTGGTGCTCTATCCAGCTGAGCTACGGGAACCTGCCATGCGGTCGCGCGACTTATAACATGAGGGCCCGAGTCAGAGAAAGACACAGGCACGGCCTTGGGGCGCACCGCCGGTAAGTCGGAAAATCGCCTGTGCTTCGGGCTCAATGCACCCGCATCGGCTCCAGGTCGTTCTGCCTCACCGCGACCAGGCCAGATCGAAGCTTGGAGCGGCGCCCAGGGGGTCACCGGCGGCGCTGTGAATCGTCCACATCGGCTCGCCGTTGACCAGCGCCCGGCGGATATAGGCGATTTCAGTTAGGCCGAGCCGTGCGAGGTCCACGGGCATCGCGCCGCCGACCGCGATCGCGGCGCCCGCATCTGCGGCCTTGGTCTCGTCGATATCCTTGTCGAACATGTGATCCACCTTTCGAGCGGTCATGTGTTGCGCCTGAACGATATCTACTTTTGCGGGCCCACTTTTTGCGCGTCCACCTTCTGCGGGTCCCCCCTTTGAGGATCCAAGTCGATGGTCTTGGGCGCGGCCTTCCGCTTGCTCGCGCCGCGAATTTCAATCTGCGTCACCTTGGGCTGAGGCACGGGCCGCTCCAGATCGATGTGAAGAAGGCCGCTGACCACCTCGGCCGTGCGTACTTCGATGCCCTCGGCGAGCACAAAGCTGCGCGTGAATTGCCGGGCGGCAATGCCGCGATGCAGGTAGATGCGCCCGGTCTGATCATCCTGTTGCCGGCCGCGGATCACCAGCTGATTATCCTCGACGCTGACGCTCAAATCGTCATCGGCGAAGCCGGCGACGGCCAGCGTAATACGCAAACGGTATTCCCCGGTCTGCTCGATGTTGTAAGGCGGATAACCTTCGGCTGCGGTCTTGTTAACGCGGTCGAGAACGCGCTCGATATGATCGAACCCCAAAAGCAGCGGGCTCGAGAAAACGGAGACTCTGGTCATCGGCCCATTTCCATTCGTGTGTTCTCCTGGTCTATCAGCGAGAACGTCAAGGCCGCCGGATAAGGCGCGGCCTCTCCTTATATGTCGGGTTTAGGGACGCCACCGTCAAGGCCCGGGCTCGAGCCTGGAAATCCACTCTAATACTATGTAATTACTTAGTATTATTACATTACCTCCGGCGCGCCAGCCAGAGCAGGCCGAGCGCGGGCACGGCCGCGGCCGCCGCCAGAAGGAATGGCGCGGGCGGGCCGAGGCGGGCAAAGACCAGGCCGGAGAAGGCCGGGCCAATCACGCGGCCGAGGGCGGTCGCGCTTTGGTAAGCCCCCAGCACCGCGCCGCATTCATGGTCGGCGGCTTCCCGCGACACCAGGCTCGAAAGGCTCGGATTGAACAACGCCGATCCGATCCCGAGGGCGCCGCAGGCCAAGACCATGTGGCTGGTGGTTCCGGAAAGCGCGAGCGCGATATAGCCGACCGTCAAGAATCCAAGCGCCGACACTGCGAGCGCGCGTTCTCCGAAGCGGCGGGTCAGGGCCCCGATGGCACCACCTTGGATAATCACGCTGATGACGCCGATGAACGTCAGCACATAGCCGATTTGCGCCGGCCCGTAACGGAACGCGGCGTTGGCCCACAGCGCGAAGACGGTTTCGAACATCGACCAGGCCGTGATGGTCAGGAACCCGACAAGTGTAAGCAACGCCAAAACTCTACGGCCGAAGACCTTACGAAGTTCTTGTCTGAACGAGAGATCGGACCGCATCCGCCGCGCCGCACACTGCTCGGGCTTCAAGCTCTCTTCGAGAAAAACCATGGCGCCAGCAGCGGCGATTAACGTCACTGCCGCCGCTGCCAAGGCCGGCGAGATGAAGTCAGCGGTTGCCAGGTCGCTGCCGCCGAGGATGCCGCCGATGGCCGGTCCGAAAATGAAACCCAGGCCGAAGGCCGCTCCCAGCATGCCCATGCCTTTCGCGCGGGTCGCCGGCGTGGTGATGTCGCTGATATAGGCTTGGGCGGCGGCAATATTCCCCGCCATGATGCCGCCAAACAGGCGGACGAAGACGAGGAGTATCAGACTATCGGCGTAGGCCAGCATGACGTACGAGGCGGCGAGGCCGAGGCTGGTTGCCACCAGAACGGGCTTGCGGCCAACCGAGTCACTGAGCCTGCCCCAAAACGGCGCGGCCACGAATTGCCCAACGGAATAGAGTCCTAGAACCAAGGTGATCGTCTCGGGTCCGGCGCCCACACGTTGCACGTAAAACGGCAAAAGCGGCAGCAGCAGGCCAAAGCCTACCAAGTCCATGAATATGATGAGGAACAATATCGCCATGGTGCGCTGCAGGCCAAAATGCCGGTGATCGAGGCGCAGCACCATAAAAGTGGCCCGCCGTAATGTCGAGCATGCGCAGGAATCGGGTGGGCTGCGGCGGCGCCCATGGTTCTGGACCCTTGCTCTGGCGCCGGTTGAGATTGAAAATAGCCCCTTGGCGTGGACCAGCACCAATGCGTGCTCTTAGCCGGAGTGAAGATCATCGCCGCACTTGAACACACGGGTGTGAATACCGGCGCCAGCAGGCCGTTGGCAAAAACCGCGGCCGAGCATCCGCTGTTTCCGCCGCTCGACGCCTATGCCACGGGCATGCTCGATGTTGGCGCCCCGCACCGCTTGTTTTGGGAACAGTCCGGCAATCCCAAGGGTCTGCCGGTGATCTTCCTTCATGGCGGGCCCGGCGCCGGCATTACACCCGCGTATCGGCGCTTCTTCGATCCCGAACGCTACCGCATCATTTTATTCGATCAGCGCGGCGCCGGCCGGTCCACGCCCGAAGCCGATCTCACCGATAACACGACCGCGCATCTGGTCGCCGATATCGAAACCTTGCGCGCCCATCTTGGTGTCGAGCGGTGGATGGTATTCGGCGGCTCTTGGGGATCGACGCTGGCCTTGGCCTATGGGCAAACCCACGCCGAGCGCTGCATCGGCTTTATCCTGCGCGGCGTGTTTCTGTTCTCGAAAGAAGAAGTCGATTGGTTTGTCGGCGGCGTGTCCGCCGATGGGCGCGCGGGCGGCATGGGCTGGTTTTTCCCCGAGGCCCACCGGGCATTCGCAAGCTATATTCCCTCGACCGAACGGCAAGACCTGCTGCTGGCCTACTATAAGCGCTTGACCGACGCCGATCCGCGCGTGCACCGGCCCGCGGCGGTAGCGTGGTGCGCCTACGAAAATGCCTGCTCGCGGCTGATTCCCGCAGCCAGAAACGGCCGCCCCGATGCCGGCAGCGACCACTACTATGCCGGCGCATTGTCTATGGCCCGCATCGAAGCGCACTACATGCTGCACGGCGGCTTCCTCGCGCCGGGTCAGCTTATCGCCGCGCTCGGCGTGCTCGCCAAGCACCCGGCCGTCATCGTCCAAGGCCGCTACGATATGGTCTGCCCGATCGCGACGGCAGATCGGCTGGCGCGGGCCTGGTCCGGGGCGCAATTTCGAGTGGTGGCTGACGCCGGCCATTCCTCCATGGAACCGGGGATTCGCGCCGCCCTCGTCAAAGCCACCGAGGACTTCAAACACTACCGCTGAGCGCCGGCCTCGATCTTGCTGCAGGGGCCTTACCTGTCAGAACAGACAGGGTGAAATGCCCGCGACCTGTCAGTTCTCGCAGGTCCAAGTTTCGGCTGGCCATGTCACAAGAGGGGGTGTCGAGGCTGGAGACGGACGAGACACAGACTATCGAGTTCCATTACCCAACTTCACCCCGCCGAAAGGCGGGGTGTTTTTTTGCCTTTCGGGCGGCTGGAAGGGCCCGGGCCGCCACTGCCGAGACCCTCGGCTCCCAACGGCCAAGGATTAACAATTATTAACATCGCCTCCGTGAAGCCCCTCACATTAGCTGTCAATTTAACTGAAGAGTGTATCAAGCCGCCCATTATGCTGCTAGTGCTGCCGCGCGGATCTTCGGTTGGTCCGCCCGCACCTGGCAGGTTTGAGCCTTGCCGGCTAGGCTCGGCGGCCGCGACTCCAATCTCCGTCGCGTCGGGCGCTGGATTTGTTCGGAAATCTGCCGCATCAGCATCTTTGGGTTGGTCATGTCGTTTGAACTATCTAAACGGAGTCTTGTCATCACGCTTGGCCTCGCCCTCAGCGTCGCTGTCGGGGGCTGGCTGTATTTTGGCGACAGCGGTTCGCCGGCCCCGCGTCAGGCTGGCGGCCCCGGTGGTCGCGGCGGACCCGGCGGACCGGGCATGGTGCGGCCGGTTGTCGCCGTCGCCGTCGACAAAGAAGTTTTCGGCGATCGCCTCGAGGCCATCGGCACGCTCTTCGCCAATGAATCCGTCACCATTACCGCCAAAACCCAGGGCATCATCCGCTCGCTGGATTTCGAGGACGGTCAGACTTTCAAGCGCGGCGATCTAATTGCCGCTATCGACGCCGGCGAACAGGACGCCGCCCTCAATCTTGAGCTGGCGAATCTTGAACAGCAGAAGAAGACCCTCGAGCGCACCATGGGTTTGGTCGCCGAGCAGCACGTCTCGCAGTCCAAAGTTGACGAAACCGTCACCCTGGTAAAAAAGGCCGAGGCCAGCGTCGCCGCGGCCCGCGTTCGTTCCGGCGATCGTCGCATCGTCGCGCCGTTTCCCGGAATCGTCGGCACGCGGCGCATCAGCATCGGCGCCCTCGTGGCACCCGGCGCGGTCATCACCACCCTTGACGACATTTCCGAGGTGAAGCTCGACTTCGCCATACCGGAGACCTTTATAGCATCGCTCCGGCCCGGCCTCGACATCGAAGCCATGGCCAGCGCTTACGCCGGCGAGACCTTCAAGGGCCACGTCATCGCCGTCGACAGCCGCGTCGACCCCGTCACCCGCTCGGTCGGTGTGCGCGCCGTGATCGCCAACGAGGATCTGCGCCTCAAGCCTGGCATGCTGATGATCGTGCAACTGATAAAAGATCAGCGCGAGTCTCTAATGGTCCCCGAAATCGCGATCCTGCCTGAAAACGACCAGATGTACGTCTTCACCATCAGCCCCGAAAACGTCGTCAAACGCCTCAAGGTCGTCATCGGCCGCCGCCGCGCCGGCGCCGTTGAAGTGCTCGAAGGACTGCAGGAAGGCGACATTGTGGTCAAGGAAGGCATTCAGGACTTGCGCGACGGCGCCAAGGTCAAAGTCGTCAACGCCGATGAAATATCCCGCGGGCCGGGTCAGTCCTCCGATGCGGCGCGCCATCCAGGCTAATTGCCGGTAATTCCGCGGGTTTTCCAGCCGCGGCTTTGCCGCGTGTGAACAAGGTTTGTGAGATGGTTCTCTCTGATTTCTCGGTCAGGCGTCCGGTCGTCGCCACAGTCGCGAGTATCTTGCTCGTCGTCTTCGGGCTCTATGCCTTCTTTCGTTTGCCGGTGCGCGAAACGCCCGACATCGATCGCCCGGTTGTGAACGTCGGCGTCAACTATCAGGGCGCCTCGGCCGAGGTGGTCGAGACCAAGATCGTCAAGGTCATCGAAGACCAGATCAGCGGCATCCCGGGCGTGCACGCCGTCAACTCGTTCTCCCGCGACGGGCGCGGCCAGATCAACCTCGAATTCGCCGAAGGCTACGACATTAATACCGCCGCCAACGATATCCGCGACCAGATCGCCCGCGTGACCAATCGCCTACCCGAAGACGCCGACCCGCCGAGCATTCAAAAAGCGGATTCGGAATCCGACTCGATCATGACTCTCAACCTTTCCGGCTCGCGCACGCAGATGGAACTCGCCAGCTATGCGATTATCACCTTGCAGCCCCGCATCGCATCGATTGAAGGCGTCGCCTATGTGCAGATCAACGGCCAGCGCCAGAAATCCATGCGTGTCTGGCTTGACCGCCGCGCCCTGGCCGCGCGCGGCCTTACCGTCGCCGACGTGCAGACCGCGCTCAGGCGTGAAAATGTCGAGCTGGGCGCCGGGCAGGTGGAATCCACAGACCGTAACTTCACCCTCCGGACCATCCGCGCCTATCAGACCGTCGATGATTTCGCTAAGCTTGTGATTGCTCGCGGGCCCAACAATTATCTGGTCCGCCTAGGCGAAGTGGCGAAGGTCGAACTCGCGCCGGTGGATATTCACTCGGTTTTTCGAAACAACGGTGTTCCCGGGCTCGGTCTGCAAGTTGTCAAACAACCCGGCGCCTCAACCCTGGACGTCGCCAAATTGGTGACCGCCGAGGTTGCGAACGTCCAGGCGATTCTGCCGCCCGGCCTGAAGTTGGTCATTAATTCCGACAATTCGGAATTCATCGCCACCGCCATCAAAGAAGTCAGCATCGCCGTCGGATTTTCCGCGGTGCTGGTCATGGTGGTGATCTACCTCTTTCTGGGCACGCTGCGTGCCGCCATCATCCCCGCGGTCGCCGTGCCGATTTCGCTGATCGCCACCTCGATTGTGCTGTGGCCGGCGCAGTTCTCGATCAATATCCTGACGCTCTTGGCCATGGTGCTGGCCATCGGTTTGGTGGTGGACGACGCCATTATCATGGTTGAGAACATTCACCGGCGCATGAAACTGGGCGAGCCGACGCTTCTGGCCGCGCAGCGCGGCGCGCGCCAGGTGGGCATGGCCGTGGTCTCCACGACGCTGGTCCTGGTCGCGGCCTTCGTGCCGGTCGCGTTGCTCCAAGGATCGGCCGGCAGCTTGTTTAAGGAATTCGCCGTCTCCATGGCCGTGGCCGTGGTGTTCTCGATGTTCGTCTCGCTCACCCTGACGCCGGTGATGTGCAGCAAGATCCTCACCCTCAAACTCGATACCAGTAAGGTCGCGCAGGCGGCCGATCGGGCCTTCGAGAAGCTGAAGGCCGCTTACTTAAAGATTCTAGACCGCGCGCTCGACGCCCCCAAGATCGTCGTGGCCGGCTTCCTGGCGATCGTCGCGCTCTCCGGAGGATTATTTCTACTTCTGCCGCAGGAGTTCACGCCCCGCGAAGACCGCGGCTTCTTTCAGATGCAGGTCCGCGCTCCGGATGGCTCTAACGCCGCGTATACCGGGCGCCAGCTCAAGGCGGCGACCGACATGTTGAAGCCCTATGTCGAAAGCGGCGAGGTTCTTCGCGTCTTGGAGTTCCTGTACGGCAACGGCAATTTTGGTAACGCGCTCGTGGTGATGGCGCCGTGGGACCAGCGCAAGCGTTCAACCGCAGAAGTCGTGCGGGAACTCACGCCAAAACTGCAGCAAATTACCGGTGCCCAGGTGGCGGCGAATTTGCCCGCCGGACAGGGTCGTGGCGGCGGCGGCATGATGGGCGGCGGCATGCAGCTTGCCATCAGCGGTCCGACTTATGACGACCTCAGGGTCTGGCGCGATGCCATGATGGATGGGCTCAGGGGCAATCCCATGTTCGTCCAGGTTCGCAACAGCTTCACCGAGGGCAAACCGCAGATCCGTATTCGCATCGATCAGGTACGGGCCGCCGACCTGGGCGTGTCGGTCGGTGATATCGGCGATGCGCTCGCCGCCATGCTCGGCTCGCGCCGGGTGACGACCTTCGTCGACGGTGGCGAGGAATACGACGTCATTTTGCAAAGCCGGGACGAAGACCGTCAAACACCCAACGACGTCTCAAATATCTATGTCCGCTCCGCCACCACCCGCGCATTGATCCCGCTCTCCAGTTTGGTGACCCTGGAGGAAGGATCCTATGCCGACAGCTTCAACCGCCTCGATCGCCGCCGCACGATCAATCTCAATCTTTTCCCGCGCACCGACGTGATTCTCAGCGACATCATCACGGAAGTCGAACGCGTGGCCTATGAAAAACTGCCGTCGACCGCCGTTCTGACGTGGCGCGGCGAGGCCGGGGATTTCAAGAATAACAGCGGCGCGATCTATTTCAGCTTTGCTCTGGCGCTTGTGGTCGTGTTTCTGGTGCTGGCGGCCCAGTTTGAAAGCTTCATTCATCCCATTGTCATCATGATGACCGTGCCGCTCGCGGTCTTCGGCGCGTTGGCGGGGCTATTGCTCTTCGGCCAAAGCATCAACTTATTTTCACAAATCGGCCTAATTGTGCTGGTGGGGTTGGCCGCCAAGAACGGCATTCTGATCGTCGAATTCACAAATCAGCTCCGCGACGCTGGGCGGAATTTCCGTGAGGCCCTGATCGAGGCGTCACTCATTCGTCTCAGGCCCATCATCATGACGGCGCTCGCCACCATCATGGGGGCATTGCCGCTGGTGCTGGCAACGGGGGCCGGGTCTGAAAGCCGCCGCCCCATCGGCGTGGTGATCTTCACCGGCGTCGCCTTCGCCGTGGTGGTGACCCTCGTGGTTATTCCGGTGTTCTACATGCTTCTGGCCCGTCGTACGGGCTCGCCCGACCGCGTCGCCGCCGAGCTTAAGGAATACGAAAATGCTTACCCCGCCAGCTCACGCAGCCAGGGCGGCTCGGACGGGCATTTTCCCGGTCAGCAGCCGGCCGAATAGGGCCTCCCATAGACCCCGCGGGCGCTCCGCGGGCCCTCCCCCACTCTGGTAATGCAGGCCCTCTTTCGCCTACGGTAAGATTGTATCGGGCGGCGCGATACTCTAAATGCGGGCGCGCTGCGAACTGGGGGCTTGGCGTGAAGGAAAAAGAGCTGCGATTTGCGCTGGTGTGTTACGGCGGCGTGTCGCTGGCCGTTTATATGCACGGCGTAACTAAGGAAATCCTCAAACTCGTACGCGCTTCGCGTGATTTCCACACATTCACCAACCACCGCCAACCCAATCTGACCTACGCCGATGTGGCGAGCCCGCGAGATGAGCCGGCCGATACCGAAGAGGCTTACTTCGAGCTGTTACGCATCATCGGCGAGACCCTTGACCTGCGCATCGTCGTTGACATCATCGCCGGAGCTTCCGCCGGCGGCATCAACGGCGTGATTCTGGCGCGTGCCTTGGCCCACGACCTCAACATCGACCCCTTGCGCGATTTCTGGCTCAAGAACTCCGACGTCACCGAACTGATGCCGCTCCACGTCAAGGCAGGTCCGTGGCGGAAGTGGTACTTCCGGCCGTTTGTCTGGCTGTTCCTCTGGCGGTTCCGCAAGGATCTCGGTGGCAACCTAGAGCTCAAACAGAAGCTTTCGATGTTCTTGCGCTCCCGCTGGTTCAAGCCGCCCTTCGACGGCTACAACTTGACGCGGGTGCTCTACGACGGCTTCTCTCGCATGGGCGATCCGGTGGTCGGGCCGGGAAGCTCTCTGGTTCCGAGCGGGCTAGAACTCGACCTGTTTGTCACGGTCACCGATTTCCACGGCTACGTCACCGCCACACCCATCCATGATCCACCGGTCATCCAAGACCGCGAGCATCGGCAGATGCTGCGGTTGTCGTACCGTGAATGGCCCAAGGGCCATGAGAACAGCGATTTCGATCGGGAAAATATACCGGCGCTGGTGTTCGCCGCGCGGGCGACATCGTCTTTCCCCGGCGCTTTTCCGCCGATGCAGTTCAGCGAAATCGACCGCCTGATCGCCGAGCATCGTCTCGGCTGGCGCTCGCGGGTTGATTTCCTCTATCGCAATTTCCGGCCCTATCTGCTGGCAAACCTCAACCCGGCGGCGGCATCGTTCATCGACGGCAGCGTGCTCAATAACAAACCCTTCGCCAAGGCTATCGACGCGATTCGCGGCCGGCCGGCCTATCGCCAAGTCGACCGGAGGCTGCTTTACATCGACCCGCATCCGCAAGGCTCGGATCGCCGCTCGACGGCCCGGGTGCCGGGCTTTTTCTCGACGTTGAAGGGTGCGCTCTCGGATATTCCGCGCAACGAGCCGATCCACGACGATCTAGCCTGGGTAAATACCTACAACGCCGAGGTTCGGCGCCTGCAGCTGGTGGTCGATAGCGCCCGGTCCCATATTCGCGCCATGGCCGACGCCGTCGCCGGCGTTGCGCTTGATGGCCCCGTCACCGGCGAACAGGTCGGCCGTTTCCGCGAACTTGCCAATAACCGCGTGCGCCAAGAGACCGGCTTTGCTTATGAAGGCTATCTTCGGCTCAAGTTGACTGCCGTGATCGAGGATGTTGCCGGACTGGTTGGCCAGATTTGCGGTTATGATCGCAACACTGCGGAATCGAGTCGAATTGTCGCCGTCATACAGAAGTGGGCCGATCTAAGCGGGGTTTCGCCCTCGGCCGCCGAACTCCGCAAACCGTCCGATGCGGCAGTTGGTCCGCCGACCTGGGTCAAGTTCCTGCTGCGATTCGACGTGCGCTACCGTCAGCGCCGGGTTCGATTCGTCGTCCGTGCTGTCAATCAGCTCTACACGCGCCTCGCCGAGGAGGACTTTGGCGGACTGACGTCGGAACGCTTGGACCGCGTCAAGGCGGGACTCTACGACGCCCTCGCGCTGCTGCAGCCCATGACCGCGCGGGCTGCGGTAGGGGAAGAGCAAGCCGGCGGCCTTAGCCGCGAAGTCCTCGAGGCCGTGAAGGCGGTCGTGCGCGAAATTGTCCAGGCGATGGTAACCGAGCCTGCGCTCGCAACCGATCCTGCGACCGTCGCGCGGATGTTCGCCACCACCATCGGCGAGGCCCTCGATCTATTGGGAAACGATCTCGCCCTGGAATCCGGCAATGCCCGCACCGACCAACTGCTGGTTGCCTTGGTCAGCGGCGCCGGGGACGCAGCGCCGCTTCCGGCTCCAGCCAGCCGCGAATTGATCGAGCACTATATCGGTTTCGCGGTTTGGGATGTCTTGACGTTCTCCATAACCAATTGGCGCGACTTGGACGAGTTCGATGAAATTCGCATCGATCGGCTTAGCCCCGACGATGCGCAGACTCTGCGCAAAGGCGGCGCGGCCGCGACGTTAAAGGGCATCCAGTTTCACCACTTCGGCGCGTTCTTCTGTCTTGCCTATCGGCAAAACGATTATCTTTGGGGTCGCCTCCACGCCGCCGACCGCCTCATTGATATTGTCCTCGACGCCGCGCGTATCGAAGGCGCGGCTAATAATATTGACGTGCTCAGCCTCAAGTCTAAGGCCTTCACATCGATATTGGACGTCGAAACGCGGCACCTTACAGAATGTGGGGAATTGATTGCCCAGCTTCGTCGTGAAATCGCGATGATTTCATTGTCAAAGAGTTAGGGCATCGTGCCGAAAAGTGGGACCGGTTTTCGCGCCGGCGAAGGCCGGCATTAACTAGATGCGCGCCTTCGCGCGCGGAACGATGCGACCATAAAAAGTTAGAGCAAGCAGTGCGATTCCGAAATCGCGCTGCTTGCTCTAATCCGGCGAATTGCAGGAGCAGATTAGTGCGGCTAGAATCCTTCGTGCGACGGTCTTTCGCACCGTACGGCTGCCGGCTTGGGGGAAACATGCGCTCGATTGTCGTGAGTATTGCGGCGCTCCTGACACTCTCCGGTACCGAGGCCATTGCCCAGGACTCATTCGCCGATGCCTTCTGGCAATTTAGGGTCAGCTCCGGCTTCGACTTTAGTTCCGGATTCTACGGTGCCCCTCGGCGCACGGAGATTCTCTATGTCCCATTGACGCTTCAGGCGGCCAAAGGGCCATGGACGCTCAAGGCGGTAGCGCCGTGGCTCCGCGTATCCGGTCCGGCGCTCTTGATCGATGGAACCGGCGGCGGAACGGCGGGGGTCCGCACGGGAGGCGCCGCTTCCGGTCTGGGCGATATCAATTTCTCCCTGACCTACGCCCTCGAAGGGCTTTCCACATATGGCCTCTATGTCGACCTGACGGCGCGTGCCAAGGCCCCGACTGCTAGTTTCAAGAAAGGTCTTGGCACCGGAGCGTGGGACGAAGCTTTGCAGATAGATATTGCAAAAACCGTGGGAAGCCTCATGCCCTTCGCTAGTGTGGGATATCGCTTTTCCGGGCAGCCCAAGGGCTTTGCCTTGCGCGACGTGGTCTACGGCTCCGTCGGCCTTCAATATAGCTGGAGCGATCTGATCACGACCGGGGCGTCTTACGATGTCCGCCGCGCCGCGATCAAAACCGCGGCCGCGCCGCAGGAGGGCTCGGCTTACGTGAATATTCGGTTTAGCGACGACTGGTCCCTCAATGTCTACGGGGTCGCCGGCTTTTCGCCCAATAGCCCCTCTGCCGGCGGTGGTCTGGTCGCGACTTACCGCTGGCGTTAAGCGGGCGCGCTACGTTTGGCCTTCTCAGGAATTACGACAACTTTTGACGGATCGTTAAGAACAGGCGATATATCAAGGCCTTAGAGACCGGAATCTCACAGGAAAAAGGAGATCGCTACAGTGAACATCATTGCCAAGACCGCGATAATTGCAGCCTCCGCGGCGGGCCCGTTTACGGCTTCCGGGGATGTCCCGTACTTTGTTGAAATTTGCTCAGCAGGCATCACTGGTTGAGCAGGCTACGCGGCCTTGGCCGGCTGTTCAAGGCGGCCTTGATTAGGACAGCGGCATCGGCCTCCATTTCGGCGGCTAGGCGTCGTCGTTGAACTTCAACGACGCCAATAATGCCACGACGGAGGTCGATCTCTACGGCGGCTACGGCGGCAAGATCGAAAATTTCTCCTATGACCTCGGGTTCACCTACTATTGGTACCCAGGTGCATCAAGCGCCGCGCAGTACGACTTGTGGGAAGTCTATGGCAAAGCCGGCTACGACCTTGGTGTCGCCGCCGTCATGGCCGGGGTGGCCTATACGCCGGATAATTTTGGTGGCACCGGCGACGCGTTCTACCTCAACACCGTGGTGACCATTCCGGGCGTCGACAAACTCAGTGTCAGCCTCGGCGCCGGCCACTGGATGTTGACCCAGGGTTTCAAGAGTCAGACCGATTGGAACATTGGCGCGACCATGAAGGTCTACGACTGGTTCGATATCGATGCCAGGTACTACGATTCCGACGTGAGCTTCCTCGGCAATCTCGCCGACGACCGCTTTGTCGCGAAAATCTCCCGGGCGTTCTAGGCCACCGACTCATTAGAGCGGATCCAGATTCGAATTGAAGCGAGTTTTACGCTGGCGAGATAGTTATCATCGCATTTGTCGTACCGGGTTGCGACGGCCCGGAACTGCTTGAGTTTATTGAAGACGCGCTCGACAAGATTACGCTTACGGTAGAGCCATTTGTTGAAGGTGGGCGGGTTCCGCCTGTGCGGCATCGGCTTTACATTGGCGCGGGCGCCGCGCGCCGCCAGGGTTGCGCGCAAAGCGTCGGGGTCGTAGGCGCGGTCGGCTAGGAGAATTTCACCCCGGCCGATGGAGGCAAGCATGTCTTCGGAGCTGCCTCCGTCATGGCCTAGCCTTCGGTGAGTTTGAGAAGGATTGGCAGGTCGCAGGCGTCAACGAGCGCGTGGATTTTGGTTGTCAGTCCGCCGCGCGAACGACCCATGCAACGGGATCGTGTTTCTTTTTTTGCCGTTGGCGGCATGCTGATGAACGCGAATGGTCGAGGAGTCGATCATCTGGATGTCACCGTCGTAAGCC
>SHVO01000010.1 GCA_009694245.1 Rhodospirillaceae bacterium
GGCGCTTGCCGCCGGCCGATTCAATATTGATCGCGTGGCGTCAGCCGTCCGCAAGTTGATTGAAGACAGCGTATCGGCCGATCCGCGGCAGGCGGT
Organism: Rhodospirillaceae bacterium; assembly: GCA_009694245.1. Classification (GTDB taxonomy): domain Bacteria; phylum Pseudomonadota; class Alphaproteobacteria; order Rhodospirillales; family Rhodospirillaceae; genus SHVO01. The sequence continues at coordinate 97 of SHVO01000010.1, forward strand.
CATGCGTCGCCGGACATTGCGAGCGAAACGCGCGTTCGATTTTGTTGCGTCGCTCGCGGCGCTAGTTGTTTTATCGCCGGCCCTGCTCGCCCTCGCTATTGCCATCCAAATCAAGATGGGCTGGCCGGCTCTGTTTTCGCAGCTGCGTCCAGGCCTGAAGGGTAAGCTGTTTCGGATTTATAAGTTTCGCACCATGACCAGCGCCACGGATGCGAGCGGTGCGCTGTTGTCGGACGGCGCGCGACTGACGCCCTTGGGGCGGTTTATGCGGCGCGCATCGCTCGACGAGGTGCCCCAGCTGCTCAACGTACTGAAAGGCGACATGTGTCTGGTGGGCCCCCGCCCTCTGCTCGTGGAATATATGCCCTACTACACCGCCGAACAGCATCGCCGGCACGAGGTCGTGCCGGGGATCACGGGCTGGGCGCAGGTCAACGGCCGCAACGCGCTGGCGTGGGAAGACAAGTTTGCGCTCGACGTGTGGTACGTGGACCACCTCAGCCTGGGATTGGACGCCAAGATTCTATTGAAGACCGTGTGGATCATTGCCACGGGTCGGGGCGTTAGCACCGCTGGGCATGCCACCTATCAGCGGCTCGACGAAATCATGGCCCGCCGCCAAGGCGCCGAGGACGCTTAGACTTGATCTGTCGGAGGCAATTATTTAGCCCGACCGGCCATGGCCAAGGTCCCGGCGATGACGCCGATGGTGACGGCCCCGACCGCCACCCATGAGGTGCCGCGTTCAAATAGATGGTGGGTGCCTTTCGGCAGGACATCGGGATTACCGGACCAAGCCACGGCGTTGCTGACATTGAACGTCGCCGTCCAAGGGCTGCGAAAGTCGCGGCCGGTAAAACCAAAGTCGATTATGCCGGACGCGCTCGCACGCGAAATCACCGTCCCAGCGCGATAGGTTTGCGGCGCGGTGATCATGAACCCGGCCCGCGGCTGAAGCCGGTCAGCCCTGGTCGCATGGAAGGGCATGCGGACATAGGCCATGGCGGCGGGCGCGGCGGTGCGTTGCCAGCCCAGCATCGTGGTCTCGTTGAAGGCTCCTGCGGCGAAGGCCGGTGTTGCGAGTTGGCCGGCGATGGCGGCAAAGGCCACGATGACAGCAAGGGCAACGATGACAGCGCGGCTTTTCATGGACCGGTTCTCCCCAACTTCTATTCCTGAATCGAATAAGGCGCAGGATGCCTCAGGCACTGTCGGCGCGCAATGCACCGATATGGCATAGGCCCGGCGTCAGGCGCCGACCTGGGAACGGTTCACGGGACATTCTCAACAAAAAAATGCCCCAATTGCGGTCGTAAACTCGACGGTAAGCAGGTTCTGGCAAGGTGTCCGGGCCTGCGTGGCTTTGCTTGCTGATCTGGGTATTTGGATAACGCGACCAAAACACCGAGGAGACGAGATGGCTTCACGCTTTACGCATCCTCGGACGGCTACGGTGCTTGCCGCCGCTGCGTTATTTTCGACAATTGCTTACAGCGCCCCGGACGAGGTCACGGCCGATGGCCTGGGCGAGGCCCAGATGTGCGTTCCCTTGCGGCAAATCGACGATAGCCGTGTGATTGACGACAAAACCATCCTCCTTAAAATGGTCACCGGCCCGATCTATAAGCGCATCGATCTGGCCTACGATTGCTCCGGCCTCAAGGATGAGGGCGCGTTCGCTTCCGCGACCTCGATCAGCCAGCTCTGCCAGCACGACATCCTGCGTGTGAAGCAGGAACCCGTCGGCAGCCAGTGCATCGTCTCAAGAATCGTCAACATCGACGAAGGCGAAGCCAAAGCGCTACTGGCCGGGCGGAAGAAATAGCCCCCTAACCGACTCGCGATTGGTCTGCGGCATCGACCGCCGTGGCCGCGCGTAAGCTCTCAAGAGCTGCCGTGCGGGTTGGACTATTGCCTTCCGTCGGATAAATCACATGGGCCGGGCGCACGAACTGGGGCGCGCCATGGACCGGAAACAGCCGGCGCGCGCCAATGTGATCCGAGACAACCCGGGCCGGAAAGTATCCCGCACCGCCATATTCAAGAATGTGACCTAGGCCCAGCGCACCGAGGCTGACATGCAGCCCTGGCGCGGTAAAACCTGGGAATTGATCGGAATGCCAAGCGCCGAAGTCCGGACCCCAATCGACGAAGACATAGTCGGATTCCGATAACCCGCCATGGTCGGCCCGCGCGGCCACCATCATCAGACTTTCGTCCATCAGCTTCTCGATTTGGAAACCCGGCCGTGCCTCTGGCGCGTACATGACGACAAAATCCAGCAACCCGTCGGCCAGTTGGCGCATGAGCGATTCGGGCGTACCGACTTCTGCGCGTATGGCCACGTCGGGACGGGCGGCGCGGAACCGACCCATCCACCGCAGGAGAATGCGTTCCCACAGGCTGAACTGGCCCCCGATATTGAGGACCGTGTGCATCTCGGCCGGCAAGGCGATGTCCTGGCGCGCCTGTTGCACGACGCGCAGCAGGGTCGCCGCATGAGGTTGGAAGCGCTTGCCGGCGGTGGTCAAGGTCACGCCCGACTTGCGGCGCACGAACAGCGACTGCCCGAGACGGGCCTCGAGTTCCTTGATCCGCGCGCTGACGGTGGATTGGGTGACGTTGAGGGAATCGGCGGCACGAACAAAGCTGCCCAGCTCGACGACCTCGCGAAAGGTGCGGACCTGATCCATGTCCATGGCGAGTCTCCCTCTACTGCCAGTCCTTGCCGCCGGTCATAGTATCGAAATATTCGATGGTAGTGGCTTAAATAATTCGTTTGCCCGATACGTGTCTAGAGCGTTAACGATTAGGGCAGCACTCACGACGACTCCCGCGGGCTCTCTCCCCCAAGTTGAATAGACCTCGCGGTAGCGGGCCGGACGCCGGATGGACGGGTCCGGCCCGCAACCGGGGTTCCTCAAGGCCGGGAGAATCCAGGGTGAGTCGCGGTTGGCTCGGTGGAATTAAAGTCGGGAGGGATTTCATTCAATGCCGCAACTGCCTCAACCTGTACGAGGGCGCTCGACCGCAACGAGCCGTGTGGCGCGACGCGCGTCGTCGGCAAAGTCAGCGGAGGTCGAGACGCCGGTGCCGCGCGCGTATCGCGAGCCAGGCTCAAGCCGGGTCATCGGCGAAGCGACGCCGGCCGCGGACGTGCCGCGCGAAATCTCTGAGGTCAGTGAAGTTTGAAGGTGGTGAGAACCGAAGTTCACGTCACCGACGTAACGCGACCCTTCTCAATGCCTATCACGGCCACCGCCAGACGCTCCACTTCGGCGCGGGCATGGGTCACATACAAGATCGGGATTTTCAATTCGTCGCGTAGGCGCTCGATGTGGGGCAAGATTTCCAGTTTGCGGGCGTCGTCCAGTGCGGCCAGAGGCTCGTCCATCAGCAGAAGCCGCGGGCTCGACAGAAGGGCACGGCCAATGGCGACCCGCTGTTGCTCGCCGCCGGAGAGCGAGGCCGGGCGGCGCTCAACCAAGCCGGCAATCCCCAGCAAGTTCATGACGTGATCGGGCTCGGCGTAGCGCGCGGTTTTTTTCGCGAGCCGGTATCCGTATAGTAAATTACTTCTCACGGACATATGCGGAAACAACCGCGCATCCTGAAAAATGTAGCCGACCCGCCGGTGTTCCGACTTCAAATCGACCCGCGTTTCCGAATCGAATAACACCTGACCGTCGACGGCGATGCGTCCGCGCGCGGGTTTGAGTACGCCGGCGATCATGTTCAGGATCGAGGTCTTGCCGGCGCCGGACGGGCCGAACAGCGCCGTCAACCCGGGCGCTGCCTGAAAGGCGATCTTGAGTGCGAAGTCGCCGCGACGAACTTCCACATCGATGTCGAAACTCATGCCGTTGCCACGCGGGTAAGGACGCGGCGCTCCATCCACTCCGAGCCGATGATCGCGATCATGGAAACAGCCACCGACAATACCGCGAGCCGGATTGCCGGGCCTTCGCCCGCCGATGACTGCAGAAAACCGTAAATCGCAATCGGCAAGGTCTGTGTTTCGCCGGGAATGTTACCGACGAAAGTGATGGTTGCCCCGAACTCGCCAAAGCTCTTCGCAAAGGACAGAATTGCACCGGCGATGACGCCGGGTAGCGACAGCGGCAGCGTAATCGTCAGAAAAGTTCGCCACCAGCCGGCGCCGAGGGTGCGCGCGGCCAGCTCCAGCCGCCGGTCCACTGCTTCGATTGAAATCCGCATGGCCCGCACCATCAGCGGCAAGCCCATGATGGCGGCGGCCAGGGCCGCACCTGTCCAGCGGAAGGCGATGGTAATCCCGAACGCTTCTTCCAAGAAGCGGCCAGCCGGCCCGCGCGAACCGAACAACAAAAGCAGAATCAGTCCGGTGACCACCGGGGGCAACACCAACGGCATATAGACCAACCCGCTGACGAGGCTTTTCAGCGGAAATTGAAAGCGCGCAAAGACATAGGCGAGAAAGAACCCCGGCGGCAGGCTGAGAAGCGTGGCCCACAGCCCGACTTTCAAACTGAGGACTACGGCCTCCCATTCCGCCGGTGAAAACGCGAACATATTTTTCCTAAGTCGTGGTCGACTTATTTTACCGCAAAGCCGAATTTACGGTAGACCGCCCCGGCTTCTTCGCCCAGCAGGAAATCCCTAAAGCCGCGTGCCGCCGCCGTATCGTGACCGGCTAGAATTGCCAGCGGATAGGAGATCGCCGCATGACTAGCCGGCGGGAAGCTCCCGACAACCGCCACTTTTCGTGTCAACATCGCGTCGGTGGCGTAAACAATGCCCGCCGCCGCTTCACCGCGCTCGACAAAGGCCAAGGCGCTACGCACGCCGTCGCCGCGCACGACGTTCGAAGCCACCGCCTGCCAGACGCCCAGGTTCTCTAGTGCCGCCTTGGCGTAACGGCCCGCCGGAACGCTATCGGGATCGGCAAGCGCTAACTTGCCCATGCCGATGGCCGTGGCCAGTGGAAACCCCGTTTCGATGCGAAGGTGCAGCGGGCGATCCGCGGGCGTAATCAGGACCAGCGAATTTCCGAGGAACGCGTTTCGGGTGCCGGCGACGATCAACTTGCGTGCGGCAAGATAGTCCATCCACTCCTCATCGGCAGCGACGAACACTGCGGCCGGTGCGCCGTTCTCGATCTGGCGCGCCAGCGTCGAACTGGCGGCGAAGGAAAATACCGGCCTGGGCTGGCCGCTCCGAGCGTAGGCATCGCCGATTTCGGTCAACGCCTCGGTCAGGCTGGAGGCGGCAAAGACAAGGATTTTATCAGCGCCTTGCGCGCACGTAGGGGCGGCGTAACCAAAGACGGCAATGGCCGCAAGCACAAGAAAGGTGGGCACGAAGTGTCGGCGCATTAGATCCTCACGGCTGCCAAGCGCATCGAAATATCATACTGGATATATCGACCGAAATTCCAATTGGATATATCAGCCCACCTCTGTGAGGTAGAGGGGGCCGTCACCTTTGACCGCGCAAATCCGCTGACGCACTGCGGAGCGCGGCATTTGCTCTGCTCCATGTTCGTAAGCAACAATCTGAAGATGCGGGCCGAAGGCGGCGAGGAGCTCTCCGGGCGCCAATAGAAAGTCCGGGTTTCGCGGCCGGCCCAGTCGTTCGTTGCCTTGACCGAAGGTTTCGATGATCAAGATGCCGCCCGCGGCTAAGTTCGCAATCAAGTGCAGAAAATGCGGGCGGTGAAGGTAGTTGGTGACGACCACGCCATCGAAGATGCGCCCGGCAAACGGCCACTTTCCGGCTTCGAGATCGACGGCGACGATTTCGACCCGAGGGTGGCCCGCTAGATCGGCCAACCCCGAAACGTCGAGATCCGCCGCTATGACGGTATAACCAGCCTTTGCCAGGGCCCGGCTGTGGCGCCCAAGGCCGGCGGCGATGTCCAAAACCGAACCGCCCGGGCGAATGAGCCGGGACCAGCGCATGACCCAGGGGGACGGCGCTATCGTGGGGTCAGCCGGGCGATCAAAGCTTGGCCCGGAATGCGTGGGAGGCGGTATCATCATCGGTATTATACCGACGAATCTTGCCGCCTGCCGGGCGTTTGACGGGCCTTAGCGAAGCCACTAAAACGGCGCCCAATATGGGTGCCCGCGAGCGGTGGACCTGCACCGAAACTGCCGATGCGCCGACTTCTAAGAGGGATGACACGTTGTCCGACGACAAACCGTCCGCCGAGTCCAATCTGAGCTTGGCCGCCGATTTTCCGGCAGCCGGCCATGATCAGTGGTTGAGGCTGGTTGATAAGGTTCTAGCCGGCGCGCCCTTCGAAAAGAAACTGCTCTCGCGCACTTACGACGGTCTTGGCATCCAGCCCCTTTACACCCGCGCCGACTGGAATGCTGCGGGCGACCCCTCAGGACTTCCGGGCGGCGTTCCCTTCACACGCGGCGGGCGCGTGCTCGGCACTTCCGTCGATGGCTGGGACATCCGCCAGAGCCACCGCCATCCCGATCCGACGACCGTCAATACCGAGATACTTAACGACCTGGAACGCGGCGTCGCCTCGATTGTACTTGTGGTCGATCCGAATGGCGAAAACGGCACGGCCGTTCGCACCGCCCACGATCTGGATAGGGCTTTACAGGGCGTTCAGCTGGACCTCGCGCCGGTCGTGTTGCAGGCAACCGGTGCGTCACTGGCAGCATCCGTGCTCTTGATGAACCTTCTCGACCAACGCCGCGTCAAAGCCTTTGCCGGAAACTTCGGCCTGGATGTATTGGGCGAACTTGCCGTTTCCGGAAAATTGGCCGCCGACGTTGAGACCGAACTCGCGCGCATGGCCGATGCCGCTGCCCATGTAGCGGCGATTTTTCCTAAAGCGCGCGCCGTCAATATCAGAACCGTCGTCTTCCATTCCGCCGGTGCCGCCGACGCTCAAGAACTTGGCTGCGCGATGGCATCGGGCGTCGAATATCTGCGGGTCATGACGGCTGCCGGTTTAGACATCGATTCGGCTTGCGGTCAGATCGCCTTCACGGCCGCAGTCGATGCGGATTTCTTTATGAGCATCGCTAAAGTCCGCGCGCTCCGAAAATTATGGTCGCGGGTCGCCGAGGCCTGTGGTGCCGGGCTCGAAAACCGCACCGCGCCGATCACCGCCTGCAGCGCACCGCGCATGATGAGCAAACGCGATCCCTGGGTAAACGTGCTGCGAACAACGGTCGCCTGCTTTGCCGCGGGCGTGGCCGGGGCCGATGCGATCACCGTGCTACCCTTCGATGCCGCGATTGGGCTGCCCGGCGATCTTGGCCGGCGGATCGCCCGCAATACCCAGATCGTGCTCCAGGAAGAATCAAGCCTCGCCCGCGTGGTCGACCCCGCGGGCGGCGCTTGGATGTTCGAGCGCCTGACCGACGAGCTGGCGGAAAAGGCCTGGGCTTTTTTCCAGGAGATCGAAAAACAAGGCGGCATGGCCAAGGCGCTGGCCGTAGGTTTCGTCGCCGGCGAAATTGCCAAAGTCCATGCCGAACGTGCCAAGAACATCGGCAAACGTAAGGACGTCATCACCGGCGTCAGTGAATTCCCCAATATTCACGAAGCGACATTCGCGGCCGTCAGGGCCGCGGCCACGCGGCCGGCCCGACCCAGCGGGGCGGTACCGCCACTGCCCGTGCCCGGAAAGGGAAAATTCACCGCGGCCCTGGCAAAGGCGGCGGCCGGAGGCGCCAATATCGCGGCCCTCATGAAGGCCTGTAGCGGGACCAAACCCGCCACGCTCGGAAATCCCCTGCCCAACCTTCGCCTCGCCGAAGGCTTTGAGCAACTCCGCGATGCCAGTGACGAATTCAAGGCGACCTATGGCGGCTGGCCGGCGATCTTTCTGGCCAACATCGGCACCGTCGCCGACTTTACCGGCCGCGCCGCATTCGCCAAAAACTTCTTCGAAGCCGGCGGAATCGAGGCGATTCCCGGAGCTGGGGGGGCGGAAGTTGCCGCCATCGTTCAGGATTTCAAGGGCAGCGCTGCGAGTTTTGCAGTCCTCTGCGGCACCGACGCGTTGTATGCTGGCCCCGGGGCAGCGATCGCCAAAGCGCTGAAGGATGCCGGTGCCGCGGTGGTTTATCTGGCCGGGCGCGGCGGCGATCAGGAAGCGGCCTTGCGCGCCGCCGGGGTCGATGAGTTCATTTTCATCGGCTGCGACGCCAAGGCGATACTTACGAGTGCCCACCAGCGCCTTGCTGCCGGCCGGTGAATAATTGAGATAACCCATGAACAAGGTCAGCGCAAAAATCCCTAACTTCGCCGAGGTGGGTCTCGCGTCCACCTCCAACTCGGGACGCATCAACCCCGGTGAATGGCGGGCCAAAGCCGAGGCCGCGGCCGGGGCAAGCCTGAAGGATCTCGCCTGGCAGACGCCCGAAGGCATCGCCGTGAAACCGCTGTTCACGGTCGACGACCTCGCGGACCTCGACTTCCTGGACACACGCCCTGGCATGGCGCCGTTCCTGCGCGGACCGTACCCGACGATGTACGTCACCCAGCCCTGGACCATTCGCCAATACGCCGGCTTCTCCACGGCCGAAGACTCCAACGCCTTCTACCGTCGCAACCTGGCGGCCGGCCAAAAGGGGCTTTCAGTCGCTTTCGACCTCGCCACCCATCGCGGTTACGACAGCGATCATCCGCGCGTGGTCAGCGACGTCGGCATGGCCGGCGTAGCGATCGATTCGATTCTCGACATGCGCACGCTGTTCGACGGCATCCCGCTTGACCAGATGAGCGTATCGATGACGATGAATGGCGCGGTCTTACCCGTACTGGCGCTCTACATCGTCGCGGCCGAGGAACAGGGTGTTGCGCCGGCGCAGCTTTCCGGAACTATTCAGAACGACATTCTGAAAGAATTCATGGTGCGCAATACCTACATCTTCCCGCCCGCCTCGAGTATGCGGATCATCTCGGACATCTTCGCGTATACCTCGAAGAATATGCCCAAGTACAATTCGATTTCGATTTCCGGCTACCACATGCAGGAAGCCGGCGCGACCGCCGACTTGGAGCTGGCCTATACCTTGGCCGACGGCGTCGAATACGCGCGGGCCGGCATCAAGACCGGCCTCGACATCGACGCCTTTGCGCCGCGCGTGAGCTTTTTCTGGGCCATCGGCATGAATTTCTACATGGAAGTGGCCAAGATGCGCGCGGCGCGCATGTTGTGGGCCAAGCTGATCAAGCAGTTCAATCCCAAGAGCGACAAGTCCCTCAACCTGCGCACCCACTGCCAGACCTCAGGCTGGAGCCTCACGGCGCAGGACGTTTACAACAACGTCGTGCGGACATGCGTCGAGGCCATGGCGGCGACCCAAGGCCATACCCAATCGCTGCACACTAATGCCCTTGACGAGGCCCTGGCATTGCCGACGGACTTCTCCGCCCGTATCGCGCGTAACACGCAGTTATTTATTCAGCAGGAGACCGGCACGACTCGCAGCGTCGATCCCTGGGGTGGCAGCTACTATGTCGAACGTCTGACCTATGAACTGGCCAACCGCGCCTGGAACCACATTCAGGAAGTCGAAAGCCTCGGCGGCATGGCCAAGGCGATCGAGGCGGGCATTCCCAAGCTGCGCATCGAGGAGGCCGCAGCTCGCACTCAGGCGCGCATCGACTCGGGTCGCCAGACCGTCGTAGGCGTGAATAAATACAAGCTCGATAGCAAAGAGAACATCGACGTCCTCAAAGTCGACAATAGCGCGGTACGTGGCCTGCAGCTGGAGAAGCTCAAGCGCCTTCGCGCCGGACGAAATGGGGCGTCCAGCAAGGCAGCACTGGAAGCGCTCACCGAGGCCGCGCAATCGGGCACGGGCAACCTTCTTGAACTGGCGGTGAACGCTGCCCGGGCGCAAGCGACGGTCGGTGAAATTACTCAGGCGCTGGAAAAGGTCTACGGACGGCATGTTGCGGAAATCAAATCCATCTCGGGCGTGTACCGCAAGGAAGTAGGAACGGGGTCGGCAGCCGTGAATCAGGTCATGAAGATGGTGGAAGCTTTCGCCGAGAAAGAAGGCCGCCGCCCGCGCATTCTCGTCGCCAAGATGGGACAAGATGGCCACGATCGCGGCCAAAAGGTGATCGCTTCGGCCTTTGCCGATCTCGGCTTCGATGTCGATATCGGCCCGTTGTTCCAGACGCCGGCAGAGGCGGCCAAACAGGCCGTCGAGAACGACGTACATATCATTGGCGCGTCGTCGTTGGCGGCGGGACACCTGACACTTGTGCCCGCACTTAAGGCGGAGCTGAAAAGGCTCGGCCGCGACGACATCATGGTGGTCGTGGGCGGCGTGGTTCCACCCCAGGACTTCGACGAATTGTATAAGGCCGGCGCCGCCGCAATTTTCCCGCCGGGCACGGTCATCAGCGAAGCGGCCATCGGCCTCCTGCAGAAACTGAACGAGACCCTCGGTCATTAAGGCGATTCTTTGCCCGCCAGCCAAGCCAAACGACCCAAGCCCCGCGCCACCCTGACGGCAGCCGCATATGCCAAAGGTGTGCTCAACGGCGATCGCGCGCTCCTCGCCCAGGCCATCACCCTGATTGAATCCCGCCATCCGGATCATCAGAAGTTGGCGCAAGAAATGCTGTTCAAGCTGCTGCCACAAACGGGCAACAGCCTGCGTATCGGCATCAGCGGGCTTCCAGGCGCCGGCAAGAGCACTTTCATCGACACCTTCGGAACCATGCTGACCGCCGAAGGGCACAAAGTCGCGGTCCTCGCCGTCGACCCGACATCCTCGCGCACCGGCGGCAGTATCCTCGGCGACAAGACGCGCATGGCGCGGTTGGCGATCGACGCCAATGCCTTCATTCGCCCCTCGCCGACCGGCGGAACACTGGGCGGTGTCGCACGCGCGACGCGCGAGGCGATCTTGGTGTGCGAGGCCGCCGATTTCGACATCATCCTGGTGGAGACCGTCGGCGTCGGCCAAAGCGAGATCACGGTCTCGGAAATGGTCGATTTTTTCCTGGTGCTGATGATCGCCGGCGGCGGCGATGAGCTGCAGGGCATTAAGAAAGGTGTTCTTGAGATCGCCGACATGATCGCCGTGACCAAGGCCGACGGCGACAACGCCACCCGCGCCAAGCTGACGGCGGCGGACTATCAGCACGCCTTGCGCATTATCACACCGGCAAGCCCGACCTGGACCCCGCCGGTTGTCACGGTGAGTGCCATGCTGAACCAAGGGCTCGATACGCTCTGGGAGAAAATCCAGGACCACCGCCGACTCATGACCGAGAGCGGCGAACGCGCGGCCAAGCGCAAGGCGCAGATGATCCGCTGGATGTGGGCGATGGTCGAGGACCGGCTGATGACACAACTGAAATCCGCGCCCAAGGTCAAAGCCCTGGTGCCGGGGATTGAAAAGGATGTCGGCGCCGGCAAGCTCACGCCCGCGCTGGCCGTGGAACAGATACTGAAAGCCTTCGGCACGCCCTGAGCGTGGGCTGCCGTAATACCGAACAAGGGGAATTCACATGTTGAACCGTTCCATCTACGCCGCTTTTCTGGTCGCGGGTTTTGCCGCCAGCCCGGCCATGGCCGCGAACGATGCCGGACTTATCGCGCGCGCCCGGGCCATCCAGGACAAGGTCATTGCCATCGACACCCACGTCGATATTCCGGCTGACTTCTCGACCGATGCCTACGACATGATGAAGCCGGGCCCGCGCGGCCAGCTGGTCCACCTGCCGACCATGATCAGCGGTGGCCTGGACGCACCCTTCCTGATCGTCTACGTCGGTCAGGGTGAGCGCAATACCGCGGGCTATGCCCGGGCGCTCGCCGACGCCTTCGGGAAATTCGCGGCGATTCACAAGCTCACCGAGCAGTTGTACCCCGACAAGATCGGCCTGGCCCTGACCGCCGCCGACGTCCGGCGCATTCACGCTTCGGGCCGAAAGGTCGCGCTGATCGGTGTCGAGAATGGCTATCCCATCGGTAAGGACTTGCGTTTGCTCGGTCAGTTCTACGATTACGGCGCGCGCTATTTTGGCCTGACGCACAACGGCCACAACGACCTCGGGGATTCCGCCCAGCCCGACCAGCGCCGCAAGGAACCGGCCGCCGAATGGAACGGCATCTCGCCCCTTGGCAAGCAGGTGGTCGCGCGACTCAATGCGCTTGGGATCATGGTCGATGTCTCGCACTCCTCCGACAAGGCGACTATGGATATGATAGCGGCCTCGACGGCCCCGGTGATCGCTAGCCATTCGGCGGCCAAGGGCGTCAATGATCATGCCCGCAATCTCAGCGACGCGGCGCTTGAGGGCATCAAACGCACCGGCGGCGTCGTGCAAATCGTGGCTTTTGACCCTTACTTGCGTCCCGTGCCGGCGGCGAAGACCGAGGCCATTGCCACGCTCAATAAGGAAATCGGGACCGATCAGCCGGGGAGTTTTCAGAAGCTCGCCCCGGAGCAGATCAAAGCCTTCGACGCCAGAATGGCGGAAATTCATGGCAAGTGGCCCCGCGCCAATGTCAAGGATTTGGTTGACCATATCGACTACGCGGTAAAAAAGATCGGCATCGATTACGTCGGTATCTCCTCGGATTTCAACGGCGGCGGCGGCATCGACGGCTGGAGCAATGCCGGCGAGACGTTCAACGTAACCGTCGAGCTGGTCCGGCGCGGCTATAGCGAAGAACAGATCGGAAAGATTTGGGGCGGCAATTTGCTCCGCGTGATGGCGGCGACCGAGCGTCATGCCGCCGATCTGAAGTCCGGCAAGAAATAGGCGGCGAACCTATTTTTCCGCGAGGATGCCGTACAATTCGGGACGGCGGTCGCGAAAGAATCCGAAGGCGGCGCGGTTGCGGCGGACTTCGTCGAAGTCGAAATCGGCGGTGATCACCCCTTGGTCGGAGCGTCCCATCTCCGCGACTTTGTCGCCGCGGTGATTGGCGATAAACGACGAGCCGTAGAACACCTGGCCGTGTTCGTTGCCGATGCGGTTCGCCGCCACCACCGGCACAACGTTGGACACGGCGTGGCCGATCATGGCCCGCTGCCACAAGTCTTTCGTGTCGAGCGCGGTGTTGTCGGGTTCGGAACCGATGGCGGTCGGATAGAATAGGATATCGGCGCCCATGAGCATCAGGGCCCGCGCGGTTTCCGGAAACCATTGGTCCCAGCAGATGCCGACGCCGATTTTTCCGAACTTTGTCGCCCAGACCTTGAAACCGGTATTCCCCGGGCGGAAGTAGAACTTTTCCTCGTAGCCCGGGCCATCGGGAATGTGACTTTTGCGGTAGACGCCGAGCACACTGCCGTCGGCATCGATCATCGCCAGGCTGTTGTAAAAGTGCTGGCCGTCCCGCTCGAAGATAGAAGCCGGGATGGCGACACCGAGTTTCTTAGCGACCACCGCGAGCTTCAATACAACCGGATGGCTCAAGGCGGGAAAGGCGTTATCGAAGTGCCTTTCCTTCTCCTCGCGGCAAAAATAGTGTCCCTGCAAAAGTTCCGGGGGCAGGATCACCTGCGCCCCGTCCTTTGCCGCCTCGGCGACAAAACCGGCGATGCGCTCGATATTCTCCGCCATGTCTTCGGAAAAGGCGCATTGGATGGCCGCGACTTTGACCGTGCTCATTTATGCTTATCCCTCTTAGGGAAGAGGCTGCTGTTGGGTGATGCAGTGGAACGAGCCGCCGCCGGTTATAACATGTCGGGCCGGCAAACCCACCGTGCGGCGTCCCGGAAATGCCTGGGCGATCGCCGCCACCGCCGCGTCGTCGGTGGCGCTGCCGTAGAGGGGCACGACCACCGCGGTATTGCCGATATAGAAGTTCATGGAGCTCGCGGGAATCACCTCGCCGTCGGCGTTCTCGATGCGCCCGGGTGACGGCACTCGCACAATCTCCAACTTTCGGCCGCCCAGGTCAGTGGCTCTCGTAAGGTCGGCGATGATCGCCTTTAGAGCGTCGCGGTTGGGATCGTCGGCCCCCGCCGGCTCCATGCACATCACCACACCCGGCGCGATGAAGCGGGCGATATTGTCGACATGGCCGTCGGTATGGTCGTTGATAAGGCCATCGCCGAGCCAAATGAGTTTTTCGATTCCCAGCGAGGCTTGCAGCCGAGCCTCGATCTCGCCCTGGCTGAGGCCGGGGTTACGGTTGGGATTGAGGAGGCACTGGCGGGTCGTCAAACATGTGCCCTGACCGTCGACATCGATTGATCCGCCCTCCAGGACCCAGCGATTGACCGTAGCGGACACGCCGGCGCGCCCGGCGACAAATGCCGCAACGCCTTCGTCGCCTTCGAGCACGTATTTGCCGCCCCAGCCGTTGAAGGTAAAACACGCCGCGGTGAGCTTCCCCGAGGATCTGACGAAGATCGGCGCGGTATCACGCAACCAGATGTCGCCGAATACCGCCGGAACGATCTCCGCGCCCGTACCGGCGAGCGCCAGTTTGGCCGACGCTACGGATTGATCGCCGCAGGCGAGAATCCTGAGCGCCTCGCCGCCGGCCGATCCCGGTTGAGTCCTGCCCTTTTCATCGACACCGGCGATGGCCCGGAACAAGGCCGCCACTTCGGCGCGCGCCGGTTCCAGGTCTTCAGGCCAAAGATCGGCGTGGCTCGGCCAGGCCGACCAGACGGCGCTGTGGGGCTCCCACTCGCCAGGCTGCGATGGAGTGTTCGGCGTTTTCATGCCCGGTGATCTACTGGCTCATGCATCGGCGCGCAATGAGGGATTCGTGAAAATCAGACATCCGGTGTGGCGCGTAACGCGGTGTATAAGGGTCCATGTCCTCGGGAGACCTCACGGCCGACCGCCGCTTTGCATACGCCCAGCTGCTGCGGCGCGACGGTGACGCGGCCGCCGCGGCCGAGGTCCTGGCCCAGACCATTGAGCTGGTCCCCAATTGGCCTGAGGGCCGGTTCGCGCTCGCCGAAACTTTGGCCGAAGCCGGGCGTAAATACGACGCCATTCCAGCCTATGAGGCCTACCTGGCGCTCGACCCCGCCGACTTCATGGGCGCGGCGGTGAAACTTGCGTTGCTGACCAAGGCCACGCCCGACACCCTGCCCGAGGCTTACCTCCGCCGTCTGTTCGACGAATACGCGCCGCGTTTTGAGAAGGCGCTGATCGAAAAGCTTCACTACCGCGCGCCGCAGATTATCCGCGCCGCCCTCGACAAGGCGCGGGCGGTGGGCACATTTGCGCGGGCATTCGACTTGGGCTGCGGTACCGGCCTGGCCGGCGCGGCCCTTCGCGATCGCGTAGCCTGGCTCGGCGGCGTCGACCTGTCGGCAGCCATGATCAAGGGCGCCGAAGACAAGAAGATTTACGATCAGCTCGGCGTCGGCGACATGGTCGACGCTCTAGATGCGCTTAGTGCTCCGTGCGAGTTGATCGTCGCCGCGGACGTGCTGACTTACGTCGGCGACCTTACCGGCGTATTTGCCGCCGTGCAGCGATGCCTTGCGCCCGGCGGCCTCTTCGCCTTTACCGTCCAACGTCACGATGGCGACGGCTTTGCTCTCGGCCAGGAACACCGCTTCAGCCACGGCCAGAGCTATATCGAAACCCTCGCGGCGCGGCGGGGCTTCGCGGTCGCGCTGATGGACGCGGCCGTCAGCCGGAAGGAGAAGGGCGTCGATGTCCCGGGCCTTGTCGTGGTGTTGCGCGGGGCCAAGGCGTGGCGGCCCCCGGGAGCCCGGCGCTACCGATCTCCTCACGAGGCCATGGTCCCCGATCTCAGTGGTGCACTTGCGACCTGAATTCGCACAGGAAAATGCCGCCCGAATTGCCAGGGACGGACCCAAAGGGTATTCTGACGCCCCAAGCCGGGTTCGATCCGGGAAACTTGCGGCTTAAAGTCTTATCCATCCAGGGAGAAGTTTCATGTCACTTACAAAGATAAAGAAAATCAGTTTGCGGTGGATCGCCTGCGCAGCGGTCGTCGGTCTGTGCGCCGGCTTCGGCTCATTTCCGGCATTTGCCCAAAGCCGGGACTTTGCCGAGACATCTATTGCTAAAGACACGCGAATATTTGAGCTGCGCACTTACATTGCCGCGCCGGGAAAATTGGATCGCTTGCACAAGCGCTTCCGCGATCATGTGCAGGCCCTGTTTGTGAAACACGGCATGACCCCCGTCGCGTTCTGGGCGCCCATAGACCAACCCAACACCTTGGTCTACGTGCTGGCGTTTCCCAGCATTGAAGCAAAAGACAAGGCTTGGGCCGAATTTGGCAAAGATCCGGAATGGGTAAAAGTCAGGAACGAGTCGGAACCCGATGGCTCGTTGGTAGCCAAAATCGACCGCATGTTTATGAAAGCGGCCGACTACTCGCAGCTGAAATAGGTTTTCAAGGGGACCCGTCCGCTTCAATGCGTTCGCCTGAGGATGGGGGTTGCGGTGATGGTGTGGACGGCGCCCGTACCGGCATCTGACTCGTGAGAGCTGTGCCAAGATGGTCGTCGTTAGGCAAACATCTGGGCATTAATTGTACCTGGTACACGCGACATATTTGTCGCGCCCCGACAATGGCGTTGTGGCGCGAAAGTGCCTGTCCCAGCGTCCCACGCCCAGGCACCGGGACAGTGGGACAGCGGGGGTACCGTTGACCCTCGACTGCTAATCCAGCGCCAAAACCACTGCCTTGAGATAGGCGCTTTCGGGCAGGAGCGGATGAACCGGGTGATCGGGCGCGGCAGCGGCCGTGCGGATGATGCGCCCCTCGCGGCTGGCGTCGGCCAGGCCGCGCGCCACGGCGGCAGTAAATTCGTCGAGCGGCGCGTTGTGGCTGCACGACGCCATGAACACGAACCCGCCGGGCGCCGTCACCCCGGCACAAAGCCGCGCCAGCTTGCGGTAGCCTTGCAAACCGGCTTTCAGATCCTTTTTCGATTTCACGAAGGCCGGCGGATCGGCGATGACCATGTCCCAGAGGGACTTGCGTGAAAGTGCTGCTTCCAGAAAGGGAAACACCTCGGCGCGCTCGAATTTGCAATTGCCGGCAACGCCATTAGCCTCGGCGGCCTTGACCGCCAGCGCCAATGACGCCTCGGAGCGATCGACGCCGAGCACAGCCTTGGCGCCCGTGCGCGCGCAGGGCACCGCGAAACCGCCGGTATGGGTGAAGAGGTCTAACACCGCGGCCCCACGGCTGAGGGCGGCCATGAATGCGCGGTTGTCGCGTTGGTCGAAGAACCAGCCGGTCTTCTGCCCCGACATAAGATCGGCAAAAAAGATAACGCCGTTTTCCTCGACCGCAACCGGGTTATCAACGGCGCCGGTGATGCAGCTGACCTCCTGGTCCAAGCCTTCCAAGGTCCGGGCGGCGCTGTCGCCGCGCACGATGACCGGGCGCGCGCCAATGATCTCGCGCAAGGCCTCGGCGATCTCGCCGGTCAGCCCATTCATGCCGGCGGTATTGGGCTGGATCACGCAAGCGTCGGCGAAACGATCGATGATCAGCCCAGGGAGGCCATCGGCCTCGGCATGGACGAGGCGGTAATAGGGCCGGTCGAAAAGCCGTTCACGCAACCCGAGCGCCGCCCGCAGGCGCTTGGCGATGAACGCCCGGTCGACAGCGGTATCGGCGTCAGGAGAAAGCACGCGCGCCGAAATCAGCGTGCGCGGATTGAAATGCGCCGTCGCGAGCGGCTGGCCGCCGGCATCGGTGAGCGTAACCACAGAGCCCGGCGGTAATGCCTTGGTGCACGGGTCCATGTCTATCTCGTTGGAATAAACCCACGGATGCCCGGCCTTAAGGCGCTTGTGAGCAGCGGGCTTAAGTTTCAGGCGCGGGTGGCGGATGGCGCTGCTTGGCGGCATGGGCCGGCAGACTAGCCTTATGGCCCCTTGAGCTAAAGCCGAAAGCGCGGTGGGATTTGGATCACGGATGGCAGCGCATCGCTCTTGCATCACCCTTGCATCGCTGGGGCGGATCGGCCAAAAAATCGGTGATGAAACCGCCCGCCGCAGCACCTGCCCCCAACCGCCGCGCGCTGATCGTGCTGGGCACCGTGTTCCTGGCCCTGGCGCCGGTCGCGGTTTACGCCCGCCTCGGGACCGTCGTATTGCTGATGGCAACGCTGGCCGCCCATCCCAGTATCGACGAAGCCCTGGCGACGCTCCGCGCCTTCAGCCGCAGCGCACGCGTCAGGCTGGGCGCCGTGCTGGCCGCTTGGGCCACAGTGACCTTGTTCTGGACTCCCGAGCCGGACATGTTCGCGGTCTTGCGCGTCGCCATCGTGCCGGTCATGGGACTTTTGCTGCTCGCCGCCGTGCGCGGCCTAGCGCCCTCGGACCTTGAACGGCTTTCACGTCTGACGGTGTTTGCCGGCCTGGCCATGTTGGCTCTGCTCGCGCTCGAAGTCTTGAGCAAGGGCGCGATCTTGGCTTTTGTGGTTCCCAATCCCGGGCCGATCGCGCCTGGGCAGACGCCGCCGATTGTCGAAGCCGCGGGACGTGGCGCCGCGGTGTTGGCGCCTTTGGTCTTTACCTACGCCGCCCTGATCTACGCCCAATGGGGCCGCATCGCGCCGGCGGCGCTATTTGCCGTCGCGGCATTCGCCCTGTGCCTGGCGTCCGGGATGGATGCCGCCTGGGTCGCGGTCCTAAGTAGCGCCCTCGCCTTTGGAATTGCGCGGATCGCCCCGCGTCTGGCGCTGGCGGGATTTTTCGGTGGTTTGGCGGTCTATGCCGTGCTCGCGCCCGTCCTATCGACATTCGTACTTACGCTTGACGGCCTCACCAACCTCGGCGCCCAGCCCTGGATCGGCGCCCGGATTCGCATCGGCATCTGGCAGGAAGCCGCAAGGCTGATCGCCGAGCGCCCGGTCCTCGGCTACGGCTTCGATGCCACGCGCGTGCTATCGCAAGGCGCCTCGACCATCCCAGGCACGCCCTGGTCGGCCTTGCCGCTGCATACCCATAACGGCGTCTTGCAGATTTGGCTGGAATTGGGCGGCGTCGGAATCGGCATTATGCTTGTGCTGCTGGCGGCCGCCGCCAGGGCCTTGTGGCCCATGACCGCCCGCCCCACGCAGTTGGCCGTGACCCTCGCCACCCTCACGGGCACAACCACTATCGCGCTCATAAGCTTCGGTATTTGGCAGCATTGGTGGCTGGCCACCTGGATGTTCGCCGCCGCATTGTTACTTTTAGCCCTCCGCCGCGTGCCGGTTACGCCGGTTTGATTGCCCAAACCGATCGTAAAATTGTATACTGCACCGGCCAAATTCAAGCTGGGGCGGCGGGCCAGGCGCCGCCTTCGCCACATCGTTCCGAAACGGGAGCAAACCATGATCAACATCAACATCAACGGCAAAGAGCACGCGGTGGATGTCGATCCCGACATGCCGCTGTTGTGGGTATTGCGTGACACTTTAGGGATGATGGGGACGAAGTTCGGCTGCGGCATTGCTCAATGCGGCGCCTGTACCGTGCAGCTGGATGGCGTGGCCGCGCGCGCTTGCGCGACACCGGTCAGCGCCGTTGCCGGCCTCAAGATCACGACCATCGAAGGGCTTTCCACCGACGGCAGCCACCCGGTCCAGAAAGCCTGGATCGCCCATCAGGTGCCGCAGTGCGGTTATTGCCAGTCGGGCATGATGATGGCGGTGGACGCGTTGTTAAAGTCCAGCCCCAATCCGACCGACGCCGAAATCGACGCGGCCATCACCAATATCTGCCGCTGCGGCACCTACGCCCGCGTCCGGCAGGCGATTCACACCGCAGCCAAGACCTAAGGGGGACCAGGGCCATGAACAATCTGCCAAACCTCGACCCCAATCACACCTCCGGCCTCGACCGCCGATCATTCCTGGTCAGCAGCGCGGCTGCGGGCGGCGGCTTCATGCTGGGCTTTCATATTCCGGCCGGCCAAGCGGCGACGGCGACGGACGCCGAGGTCAACGCCTGGATCGTGATCAACGCCGACGACAGCGTTCTCATCCGTGTCGCCCATTCGGAAATGGGCCAGGGCAGCATGACCGCGCTGGCCATGCTGGTGGCCGAAGAGCTGGATTGCGACTGGAGCAAAGTGCGCACGGAGTTCGTCGATCCGCGCCTGAACATCACGCGCAATAAGGTCTACGGCGGCATGGCCACGGTCGGCAGCCGCGCGGTACGTACGTCGCACGAATATCTGCGCAAGGCCGGCGCCAGCGCCCGCCAAATGCTGGTAAGCGCCGCGGCTCAGCGTTGGAATGTGCCGGCCGGCGAGTGCCAGGCCGCCGCCAGCGTCATCACCCATGCGGCCAGTAATCGCAAGCTCGGTTACGGCGCCGTCGCCCAAGCGGCGGCCAAGCTCTCCCCACCCAAGGACGTGGCGCTCAAGGACCCGTCGAGCTGGAAAATCGCCGGCAAGTCCACCATGCGTTTGGACATTGCCGAAAAGGTCATGGGTAAGCCGATTTACGCCATCGACGTCGCCTTGCCCGATATGTTGCATGCGGCCATCGCGCAAAGCCCGGTGTTCGGCGGCAAGCTCAAGAGCTACGACGAGGCGGCTATCAAGAACCGCAAAGGCGTGCATAGCGTCGTTCCGTTGGCCAATGCCGTCGCCGTGGTCGGCGAGAGCTATTGGCATGCGCAGCGCGCCCTGAAAGCGATGCCGATCGCCTGGGATGACGGCGCCAACGGCAAAGTCACCAGCACCGAGATTGCGGCCTTTCTGACCGGTGGATTAAACGATTCGGGCGATGTACCGGTCGCGCGCAACGACGGCGACGTCAAAGCCGCGCTGGCCGGCGCGGCCAAGGTGATTGAGGCCGAATACCGCGTGCCGTTCCTGAGTCACGCCGCCATGGAGCCGATGAACTGCACCGTGCGTTTCACGGAGGGCGGCCTGGAAGTCTGGGCGCCGACCCAGAACGCCGAAGCCATCCTCAGCGCCGCGGCCAGGGCGTCGGGCATCGAGCCGACCAAGATCGTGGTCCACCTCACCTACTCCGGCGGCGGCTTCGGCCGTCGCGGCGGCGCGGCACCCGGAGACTATGTCGACCAGGCGGTGCTGATCGCCAAGGCCGTGGGCCGTCCGGTGAAGATGGTGTGGTCGCGCGAGGAAGACATCCAGCACGACTTCTATCGTCCGATCTCATCGATCAAGTTCGCGGCCGGCCTCGACGCTGAAGGCAACCCGGTCGCCTGGAACACCCGTGTTGCCGGTCAATCGATCCTCAGCACCGCCAATCCCGCGGGCATCAAGAACAACATGGACGCGGGTTTCCTGATCTGTTTCACCGACAACCCCTATGACGTGAAGAACATCAAAGTCGATTACGCCATGCGCAACACCCACGTCCCCGTGGGTTATTGGCGTTCGGTGAACCATTCTCAGAACGGCTACTTCCGCGAATGCTTCTTCGACGAAATCGCCCGCGCCGCCGGCCAAGACCCCTACGAATACCGGCGCAAGCTTTTGAAGAATGCGCCGAAGCAGCTCGCGGTGCTTGACGCCGTTGCCAAGAAGGCCCGATGGGGCGAGCCCCTGCCCCCGGGCCATTTCCATGGCATCGCGCAAGTTGACGGCTACGGCAGCTATGTGGCGGCGGTCGCGGAGATCTCGATGAACGCCGATGGCTCGCCGCGCGTGCACCGGGTGACCACCGCCGTCGATTGCGGTTATGTCGTCAACCCGGATTCGGTGGAAACACAGCTCCAGGGCGCGGTGGTATGGGCCTTGAGCGCCGCGCTCTACGGCGAGATCACCATCAAGAACGGCCGGGTCGAGCAGGGCAATTTCGACAATTACCGCATGCTGCTGATGGCGCAGATGCCCGAGGTCGATGTCGTGCAGATACCCTCAGGGGGGTTCTGGGGCGGAATCGGCGAGCCCGGTGCGCCGCCGGTGGGGCCCGCGGTCGCCAACGCCATGCTGGCGGCGACCGGAATCCCGGTACGCTCGCTGCCGATCATTAAACGGAGCACGACGTCGGTCTAAACTCATCCCGCGTCTAGAACGGTTTGGCGACGACCAAGAGCACAATCCCGATCATCAGCAGGGTCGGGACTTCGTTGATCATCCGAAAAAACCGGGCCGAGCGTTGATTGCGATCAGCCGCAAAGGCCGCGCGCCATTTCTCCATGTGACCGTGTGCGAAGCCTAGCCCGGCGACCAAGGCGAGCTTCAGCCAGATCCAGCCCAAGGACCAATCGACAACGCCGGGCACGAACAGCAAGCCAATGCCGAATAGAAACGTGGCCGCCGCAGCCGGGCGCATGATAATGCGCAAGAGGCGCCCTTCCATGCCGTTCAGCATATTTGAAGCCTCGGACCCCGGCGCAAGGCCGACGTGGTTGATGAATAGGCGCGGCAGATACAGCAAGCCCGCCATCCAGGCGATCACTGCGATGATGTGCAGCGCTTTTAACCAAGGGTACAATGCCGTCAATGTGTGCTCCTTACCGTCCAGCCCGCATTACCACTTCACGACCGGCGGCATGCTCATCAAATAGGCTTCCGGGTTGGCATCCGTCGCGAAGCCGAATTTTGTGCCGCGGTCATAAACCAGATTGAACTCGACGTAGCGCCCGCGTTTATACAATAGCTTTTCGCGGTCGGCCTCGGTGAACGCCATGCCCTTGCGGCGGCGCACGATGCGCGGATAGATATCGAGAAAAGCCTCGCCGATGCTGCGTTGAAACGCGAAGTCGGCCTCGACATTGCCGCTGTTGAGGTCATCGAAGAAAATTCCGCCGACGCCCCGCGGCTCCCGGCGGTGCGGCAAATAAAAGTATTCGTCGCACCACTTCTTGTACTGCGCGTAGGCGTCCGGTCGGTAAAGATCGCAGGCCTTGCGCAAAATATCGTGGAACTCCCGGGTGTCCTCGTCGAACGGCAACACCGGCGTCAAGTCGGTGCCGCCGCCGAACCACATCTTGCTGGTGTCCATGCAGCGCACATTCATGTGCACGATCGGGACGTATGGGTTCGCCATGTGCGCGACCAGCGAGATGCCGGCTGCGGCGAAACGGCCGCCTGAGTCCTTGGCGCCGGGCATTTGCGCCATGCCCTGTTCCGAAGCCGTGCCCCAAACATGGCTGACGTTGACGCCGACTTTCTCGAAAACCTTGCCGCGCATAACGCGCATGCGCCCGCCGCCCTTCAGCCGATGGCCAGGCTCGCGCGTCCAGTCGGTGCGCTCGAACTTGCCGCCGCCGTCCAGACCTTCAAAGGCCTGGAGAATCCGCTCCTGCAGATCGTGATAGTAGTCCACCGCCCGGACCATAAAGCCCGATGCAGGTCCCTCGCCCGATTCTTGCGGCGCAGCCTCCATAGATCGGCTCCCTTAGGTTCGAGCGGTTCTTTCGTGGACATAGTCCACCAGGCGGGCGACGGCATCGGGATCGGTCTCGGGCCAAATTCCGTGGCCGAGATTGAAGATATGGCCTGGGCCCGGGCCGGCGTCCGCCAGCACCTCATCCACGCGGTTTCGCAGGACATCGGGTTTCGCAAAGAGATGAGCTGGATCAAGGTTTCCTTGTACCGCCCGGGCGGGGCCCAGAATTTTCCGCGCCGCGCCCAAGAACACGCGCCAATCGAGGCCGATAACATCGACATCCAAGGTGGCGATCGATTCGAGGCTGCCGCCACACTGATTGGCGAAGTAGATCAACGGCACGGCGAGGTCCTTGAGGCCAGCGAAGATGCGTTTCACCGGCGGCAGGGCGATCCGGCGGTAGTCATTGGGCCCGAGAAGGCCGCCCCAGGATTCGAACAACATCAGTGCCTGCGCTCCCGCGCCGGCCTGGGCGCGGAGATAAACAATCATGGCATCGGCCAGGCGGTCCATCAGCCGCGCGGAGATTTCCGGCTCGGCCTGGGCGAAGGCGCGCGGCACCGAGAATTCTTTCGAAGGCTTGCCCGCGACCAGATAGGAGAACAACGTGAAGGGCGAGCCGGCGAAACCAATCAGCGGCACATGGCCGGGCAGCCCGGCCCGCGTCAGCTTTATGGCCTCCATGACGAAGGGCACGTCCCGCGCGGGCACTAGCGTCCGTAAGGCCTCGACCTGTTTCATGGTTCGCACCGGTTCGGCGATCACCGGGCCAGGCGCGTATTCCAAGGCGACGCCCATGCCTTCGATCGGCACCATGATGTCGCTGAAAATGATCGAGGCATCGAGGGCAAAACGACGGATGGGTTGCAGCGTCACCTCGGCGGCCAACTCCGGCGAGCGCGTGAGCGCGGTGAAGCCCACCTTTTCCCGGACCTTGCGGTATTCAGGAAGGTAGCGGCCGGCCTGGCGCATGATCCAGATCGGCGTGTGCGCAACGGGCTCGCGGCGGCAGGCGCCGAGAAATGGCGGGAGTACTGCGGTCGACTTCGCGGCGGGAGATGCGTTCATCTAGAGAAAGTCCTTAATGATTCTACTGCAGCGCCGCCTCGCGGCGCTCGTTGGCTTTGGCGAGGACGCGCCAAGCGCCCTTGCTCAATAAGTCCTCGGCCACCCGTACGCCCAGCACCACAGCCTCGGCCAGCGGCGCGGTAGCTTCTGCCGAAACAAAATCCGAGCCGTCGATATTGCAGGCGGCGGAGTACAACGTCACGATTCCGCCCGCCACCGTCGCCAGCGCGCCGACCGGCACTTGGCAGCCACCTTCGAGGCGACGCAGGAGTCCGCGTTCGGCATCGGCGGCAACCCGCGTGGCGGCATGGTTGAGCGGTTCGACCCAGCGCATGGTTTCAACGTCGCCCGTGCGGGTGCAAACACCAATGGCGCCTTGGGCCACGGCCGAGGGGAACGAGCGCGTCGGCAGCGATGCCGATACCCGTTTCTCGAGCCCCAGGCGTTTCAGCCCGGCGACGGCGAGGATAACGGCGTCGTACTCCCCGTCGTCCAGCTTGCGCAGGCGCGTCGGTACGTTGCCGCGCAACTCCAGCTGCTTAAGGTCGGGGCGGGCATAGGCGAGAAACGCGCGCCGGCGCAAACTACTGGTACCGATGCGGGCTTCCTGCGGCAAGGATGCGAGATCGCCGCCCTTCCTGGCCACCAACGCATCGCGGGGGTCTTCTCGCTCCAGGACGGCCGTCAATGATAACCCCTCGCTCATGACCGTCGCCAAATCCTTCAGACTATGGACGACAACATCGACTTGGTTGTCGAGCTGGGCGCGGTCGAGTTCGGCGGTAAAGAAGCCTTTTCCCGGCGTCGACCAAAGCGGCGCGTCCTGCTGGAGATCGCCGCGGGTTTTGATAATCACCAGCTCAACTTCCGGCGCGCCGGGCATGGCCTTGATCAGGCGCGAAACTTCTTCGGCCTGCCAAAGCGCCAGCGCCGAGCCGCGGGTACCGATGCGTAACGATCTACTCACGCCTCACCTTCGGGTTGGAAGCGATAGCCGACGCCGCGCACGGTCAAGAAGTGCCTGGGATTATGTGGCTCGCGCTCGAAAATCTTGCGCAGGCGCAGGACAAAATTATCGACCGTACGCGTGGAGGGATAGACCTCATAGCCCCACACTTTCTCGAGCAGATCGTCGCGGGTAACGACTTCGCCGGGTCGCTCAGCCAGAACCTTCAGGATCATGGCTTCTTTTTCGGTCAGATCGTGGGTCGTCCCATCCCACGATTGCGCCTGGAAGGTGCGGAAATTGGCTTCGTTTCCAGCGAAACTCAGGGTCGTCCCGGCGGATGGGCGCGCCAGCGACTTCTTGAACCACTCCCAGCGACGCAGGATGGCGCGAATCCGCAAGAGGAACTCATCGAGGTGGAAAGGCTTGGTCAAGTAGTCGTCGCCGCCGGCCTCAAGGCCGCGCACCCGGTCTTGGGGATCACCGCGCGCGGTGAGGAATAAAACCGGCGTGCTTTTCCCCTGTTGGCGCAGGGCCCGGCAGACCGCAAAGCCGTCCATCTGCGGGAGCATCACGTCGAGCACGAGAAGATCGTAATCGCCGGAGACCGCCATCTCCAGTCCGCGCTGGCCGTCGTGGGCGGTGTCGGCATGGTAGCCTTCCGCGCGCATATTTTCGGCCATGCCTTCGGCGAGATGGAGATCATCCTCCACCACGAGGATGCGGCTGGCATTGGCATCGCTCATTGACTCATGACTCCTCGGTGGCGGCGGGCCACGTTAGCGTAAACGTGGCGCCGGTGCCGGGGCCATCGCTATGGGCGCTGACATGACCGTTTTCGAAGTGCATGAACCTCTGCACGATGAACAGACCGAGGCCGGTTCCCGCGGCGTCGCGCCCGCCGTGGTCGTCGATGCGAAAGAACTTCTCGAAGAGTCTCAAACCTTCGGTGGGCTCGAAGCCCACACCGGTATCGGCGATCTGCAATTCGGCGTCGTCGCCGCTGCGGCGGCCGCGAATGGTCACCGTGCCGCCGGCTTTAGGTTTCATGGCCGACATGGCGTTCTCGACCAGGTTGCGCAGCACCCCATCGACGGCCAAAGGGTCCGCGCGCACAACGAGGTCAGGCGCAACATCAACGGTGAAGACGATATTCTCGCGCCGCGCAAGGTCGTCGAGCGTCACAAGCAGGTGCCGCACGGCTTCGGCTAGGTTGAGTTTCTCCTTGTTCAATTGCACGCGGCCACGATCCAGCCGGGCGCTATCGAGAATCTTGGAAACCATGCTTTCCATGCGCCTGAGGTCATCGAGCATCCGGCGCGATAGTTGCTGAAAGCGCTCGGCCGACACCTCACGCATAACCATGGTTTCCAGCGAAAGCTGCAAGCTCGCGATCGGCGTTTTAAACTGGTGGGAAACCATGGCGAGGAAATTATCCTGCTTGAGGCGGATTTCCTTCTCGCTGCGAAGACCCCGCCAGAGGACCGCTATGGCGAGCGATTGAACCAGCAGGAAGAATCCGCTTTCCCAGGCATACTGATTGACGTGGCTCTGCTGTGCATCCTGGAGATCGGTCAGCACACCGGACTTCAAAATGATTTGGCCGTCTACTGACTCGGCATGGGGGAATATCGCCGTGATATCCGCTGGGGATACGCCGAGTGCCGCCAGCTTCTGGGCCGCCACCATTTCAGAGGTATAGAGCGTGCGCACGTGAACGGCGTTGACTTCGGCGTAGGAGCGCTGGTCCACGAACCACCACACGATCTGGGCGACCGAAAATACTTGCAAGAATATGATCGCCATATGCAAGAAGCGGGTCGGGTCGATTCGGAGGGGGTTGTTCATCGCGGAATTCGTGCCTGTCTACCGGACGGTTTGGGAGGCGGTCGCGGTCATGGCCTCGCGCAAGGTTCGCGCGAATTGTGCCATATGGGCGGGCGTATGGGCGAGAGACAGGAACATCACCTCGAAGGCCGAGGGTGGGATATAGACGCCGCGATCAAGCATGGCGTGGAATAGCGGGCTAAAGCGGGCGCCGGCTCCCTGATCAAGGGCCTCGGCCGACCGGGGCGCCGCACCTTCCTGAAACGACAGCCAAAATATTGAGCCGATGCGGGTCATGCACCACGGCAGGTTGACCCCAACCAAGGCTGCCGCGACCTCCTTTTCCAGCAGTCCACCCAGAACTTCGAGCCGTGCCCAGACGTTTTCCCGATCGAGAATGCGCAAAGTGGCAAGGCCCGCGGCCATGGCCACGGGATTTCCAGAAAGCGTGCCCGCCTGATAGACCGGACCTTCCGGGGCGATATGCGCCATGAGCTTGCGCGATCCGCCGTAAGCGCCCACCGGCAATCCGCCCCCGATGACTTTGCCAAAGGTGGCAAGATCCGGCGTGATGCCGTAGT
Source organism: Rhodospirillaceae bacterium (assembly GCA_009694245.1). Taxonomy (GTDB): domain Bacteria; phylum Pseudomonadota; class Alphaproteobacteria; order Rhodospirillales; family Rhodospirillaceae; genus SHVO01. The sequence continues at coordinate 27,777 of SHVO01000010.1, forward strand.
GCTCGGCGGCGCCGCCTTTGGCGACGCGGAAACCCGATATGACCTCGTCGAATATCAGCAGCGCGCCGTTGTCGCGGGTCAGCTTGCGCAAGGTCAGCAGAAAATCCTTTCGTTGCAGAAGCAGGCCATTGTTGGCCGGCACCGGCTCGATGATGACGGCGGCGATGCGGCTGCCTTCGGCGGCGAACAGGGCCTTCAACTTATCCTCGGCGTCGAGCGGCAAGACCCGTGTCAGGGCGGCAAAATCCTTTGGCACACCGCCCGAGGATGGCTGCCCGGCCGTCACCAGGCCCGAGCCCGCCGCCACCAGCAGGTGATCGGCGTGGCCATGGTAACAGCCCGCGAACTTCACGATCAGATCACGGCCGGTGGCGCCGCGGGCGAGGCGGATCGCGCTCATGGTGGCCTCGGTGCCCGAGGACACAAAGCGCACTTGTTCGAGGCCCGGGTAGGCGGCGATGACGGCTTCGGCCAGTTCAATTTCGGCCCGGCAAGGCGCGCCGAAGGTCGTACCCAGAGCAGCCTTGTTCTGGATCGCCTCGATCACTTCGGGATGAGCGTGACCTAGGATCAACGGACCCCAGGAATTCATGAAATCGAGATAGCGCTTACCCTCTTCGTCGACGACATAGGCGCCGTCGCCACGCGAAATGAATCGCGGCGTACCGCCGACGGCGCGAAAGGCCCGCACGGGCGAATTGACGCCACCGGGGATTGAGCGCCGCGCGCGCTCATAAAGCGCGGCATTGGACTCACTTGTCACGACCACTTCTCCTCGCTGTTGTCCTTCGCTGACGAACCGCGCCCGCCGCCACTCGAGGCAAGCGCTTCTTCGACGCCGGCAAGATACGCCTTGACCGCTTCCGGCCCAGCCTCGGCCGCCAGGGCGCGCAGACCCTTGATCGGCGCGTGCGCGAGCCGGCGCGCAAAGCTTTCGGCCCAGCTGCGCAAGGCCTCGTCGTCGCCATTGGCCAGTCCGCGCGGTAATCGGCGAAGGCTTTCGACCGCGGCCTTCTGATACTGGGCCGTGAGCCGCTGCAGCAAAGGCGCGGATTCGCGAACGGCATATTCGCTCCGCAGCCGCTCGAGATGTTCGTCGATCACGACTCGCGCCGAGGCCAGCTCTCCGAGCTTGGCCGTGCGGCCGGTCGCGGCGTCGGCGATGACTTCGTCCATGCCGACACGATAGAGGCCGGCGGCCTCCGCGCCCTCGGGATCAACGTTGGGCGGCACGCCGAGATCTATGAGCAACGGATTTGTCCCCGCGGCTTTGAGCTTAGCGAGCAAGGCCCGGTCCAAAACCGGCTCCGACCCACCGACCGCGGAGATAATCACGTCAAAACCCGTTGGATCTTTTCTGAATGCATCCAGGCCTTGCGCCTCGGCCTTGATTTCGGCGGCAAAGTCGTACGCTGATTCCAGAGTCCTGTTGACGACCACAATCGGCACTCCATGGCCCGCCAAGGCCCGACCGCAATGCCGTGTCATGGGCGACACACCGACCAGCGCGATACGTCCGGCCCGGCCTGGAATATATTCCAGGGCGCGTTTGACGGCATAGCTGGCGAGCGAGTCGGCATTGCTTGGCCGGGCAGCCTGGCGATGGACGTCCTGCGCGGCGCGCAAGGCTTCGCCGAAGATATAGTCGAGTTGCGGTCCACAGGTGCCGGCGCTGCGCGCCGTGGTCCAGGCGCCGCGCACCTGGGCATAAATCTCGCGTTCGCCGGCCTGGGCTGAATCGAGGCCGGCGGCGACCAGAAACAGATGTTCCACGGCACCCTCATCCGTCCAGGCGCGAAAGATACGCCGCGTTTCGGTCTCGGGTAGAGGCGTCGGCGCCAACAACTGCCCGAGCCGGTCGCGGCACGCCTGTACGGCCAACGGGGTATCACCAGCCAGGACAAATTCCACGCGATTGCAAGTGCCGATGTAGGCCAACTCCTGCGCGCCGACCTTGGCGGCGAGCCCGGGAAGCCGCGCGGCAATCTGGTCCTTGGGCAGTGCTAGCTGGCCAAGCCGCTCGACGCCGGCGGTCTTGTAGGATGCGCCTATAAGTGCGAATCGGTTCATGACCGGTCGATATCATAGCGGCCGGCGAGAAATGTCACGGCCATGTCACAGAGGGCCGTCTAACGTGAAATTTTCAGCTTTCCGCCTTGCCAAACTCTATGGCATATCGATCAAAGCGAACGTCAAAGGACTTTGACCCTGAGCGACCGTCGGCTGGCCATCGTGGTTTTCAATCTGGGCGGACCGGACGGCCCCGATGCCGTGCGGCCTTTCCTGTTCAATTTGTTCAACGATCCTTTCATTATTCCATTACCCGCGCCACTGCGCTGGCTATTCGCGACACTGATCTCGGCGCTGAGGGCAAAAAAATCGCGGGGCTACTACGACAGGATCGGCGGCAAGTCGGTTCTGCTCGCGGAGACCGAAGCCCAGGCCCAGGCGCTGCGCGCGGTCGCCAAGCCCTTTGCCGATGATGCCGCCGTGTTCGTCCTGATGCGCTACTGGCATCCCATGGCGCGCGAAGTGGTCGCCAACCTCAAGGCCTACGACCCCTGGCGGATTGTCGTGTTGCCGCTGTATCCGCAGTTCTCGACCACGACCACCGGTACGACGCTGGCGGCCCTGGCTGCCGAGTCCAGACGCCAGGGTCTGACGACGCCGATGGAGACGCTGTGCTGTTATCCAACAGCCGAGGGTTTTGTCGGACCACTGACGGAAAAACTGCGCGTGGCCTACGACGCCGCAAAGGCGTTCGGTTCGCCGCGCGTGTTGTTCTCGGCCCACGGCCTGCCGGAGAAAATCATCTTGGGCGGCGATCCCTATGAGTGGCAAGTCGCGCAGTCGACCGAAGCCGTGGTCGCGCGTTTGGCGATCAGTGGGCTTGATTGGAAGGTCTGCTATCAGAGCCGGGTAACGCCGGTGAAGTGGCTGGGCCCATCGGTGGAAAGTGAAATCCGACGGGCGGGCGTGGACCGCGTACCGATCATCATCGTGCCGATCTCGTTCGTCTCGGAACACGTCGAGACATTGGTGGAGCTGGACGAAACCATGCGCGATCTCGCAAGCGCCTCCGGTGTGCCGCATTTTTCGCGGCTCGGCGCGGTGCGAACCGAGCCGGTGTTCATCGCGGCGCTGGCCGCGTTTACGGAATTCCTGCGCGGGAGGCCGACACCATGCTCGGCCACCGGCAGGCGAATCTGCCCGGCGCAGTTCGGGAAGTGTGCTCATGCATTGGCAGGAAAGAGCTAGGCCGCTCGAATAACTTCAACGACTTAGCGCAAAGTGCGACAACCGATCGTTCTGCTGTTTCCTGTAGCTCTCACGGAGGTAATCGCGTCGATCATCCGGACTTCAAAGCCCGCTATGCGTTCTGAAAACGCGCCAAAAAGTGGTAGCGTTATCTATTGTCCAAGGCCACACCGATATGCGCACGAAGTCTGACGTTCGCCATTTTTCATGCCGCTCATGTGGAAAATGTTGCACTCGCGGTCCCGAGATGGAACTTGGGGAAGCTACGGCATTGGCGGATCGATTTATTTCGCGCCTGACTTTCAAGCTGCACAGTCTTCCGATGGACGCGCATAAAGGCCGAGCTGTGGATTGGTAGAAGAAACAACGCAGATCTCTCCCGATCTGCAAAGCCCTTGAGGAAGCGCGCCATCACATGGCGAATTTTTCCGTGCGGGACGAAATTGATCGGGGCCGCAAGAGGTCCCAGCACCTGACAATTTCGGCGCTGTCGGTACATATTGAAAAGGAAAAGTGTCCGGCACTAGAGGCAGACAAGTGTAGCATATACGGAATTCGTCCGCTTACTTGTCGCACGGTTCCATTTCACTACTCACGGCCCAACTCCGTCTTGGCAAATTATCTCGACAATTTCGCCAATACGCCGGGACACCTGTGCAAAACCACGCCGGACGCCCCATTAGTTTTCGGCAGTGGCTCGTTCGTCCTGCTCGGTGAAATCGGGGATCAAGCCGTAACAACGTGCACACTTGTTGTGGTGCCCAATCTCACCCGGGGTGGACGGTCCTATGCCGTCATCGAGAATGTTGTGACCCATCCAGATTTCAGGAAGCAGGGCATGGGACGTGCAATTCTCGATGATGCTGTGCGACGTGCTCGCGATGCCAATTGCTACAAAGTCGTACTAACCACTGGGAGCAAACGCGAGAGCACGCTTTCCTTTTATGAGAAGGCCGGATTCAGTCGCAACACACGAACGGCATTTGAGCAACGCTTTTGAGGACGGCTGGCGTGCTCGACATAGCGGCGCCATCGCACCGGACCAAATGGAATCACCGATGATTGTCCATATTAATGGTTATCCTGGTGTTGGGAAATTGACTATAGGCGCCGCGCTTGCTGAGCTAATCGGCGGAAAGTTAGTTGATAACCACGGCATTTATAACGTGGCCTTCGCATTGACGGAGTTCAAATCTCCAGCCTTCTACGACACGGTTCGGGCTGTTCAGAATATAGCTTACAAACGCGTATTGGACCTTCCGGCAGAAACGCCGGTCATCTTGACAAATTGGTATTCGCAAAACTTGGTCTGGGGCAACGAAAATTGGAACGCGGTGATTGCCTTAGCCCGACGACGCGGCAGCGCCTTGAATAACGTCCTTCTGACCTGCTCGCCGGACGAGAACGAACGCCGCATTAAAAACAAAGGCCGCGCCGCAAAGCGAAAGCCACGCAACCCTGAAATGGTCAATGACAACCGAGCTGGTAGAGCCTTGCTTGACAGGGGCGGTGACCGCACGCTCCGCCTTGATGTCACCAACCTGTTGGCGAATGCCGCCGCCCAGGAAATAGCCGAATGGCTCAACCTTGCTCGCGGACCGGCGGTGGTTTAGCCCCGGGGGTGCGCCCGTAAGGCCTTGATATCACGCAACTTCATCGCTTGCCCCTGAGCGCCGCCATTGACGGACGCAGCGGCGTGGCTCACATAGTCGCCGCATGAACGCTGTTGCCACCATCGCCAAGCCGCTTTTCTCCTATCGCAAGCACTGGGCCCACCGCTTGGGCCCTGCCCCGTTCTTGCCGATGTCGCGGGCGGAAATGGAGGTGCTGGACTGGGATGCCTGTGACATCATTCTGGTGACTGGCGATGCCTATGTCGATCACCCGAGCTTCGGCATGGCGATCATCGGGCGCTTGCTGGAGGCGCAAGGCTTTCGCGTCGGCATCATCGCCCAGCCCGATTGGCAAACCGCCGAGCCGTTCGCGGTGCTGGGCCGCCCGACGCTCTATTTCGGCGTCACCGGCGGAAACATGGATTCCATGGTCAACCGCTATACCGCCGACCGCCGCCTGAGGCACAACGACAGCTATACGCCGGGCGGCGAAGGCGGCAAACGCCCAGACCGCTCGGTGATCGTTTATGCCCAGCGCTGCCGCGAGGCCTTCAGGGATGTGCCGATTGTGTTGGGCGGCATTGAAAGCTCGCTCAGGCGTATCGCCCACTACGATTACTGGTCGGACAAAGTTCGCCGCTCGATTCTGGTTGATGCGAAAGCCGATATCCTGCTTTACGGCAACGCCGAGCGCGCGATTGTTGAAGTTACCCATCGATTGGCGAGAGGCGCGGTACCCGGCGATCTAGACGATATGCGCGGGGTCGCGCTTCTGAAGGCGGCGGTCCCCGACGGCTGGAGCGAATTCCATGCCGACGATATCGACGCCAGCGACGAGGGTGCGCGTGCTAGCGGCCCCATGACCGTCATTCGACTGCCGTCCTTCGAGCAGGTAGCGGCCGACAAAGAGGCTTACGCCCGTGCGTCTCGGGTATTGCACCGCGAGAGCAACCCGGGCAATGCGCGACCCCTCGTGCAAAAACACGGTGACCGCGAATTGTGGGTGTCGCCGCCGCCGATTCCGCTGACCACGCCCGAGATGGACGGGATTTACGGGCTGCCCTACGCACGAGCACCCCATCCATCTTATGGCGACGCCAAGATTCCCGCCTGGGACATGATCCGGTTTTCCGTGACCATCATGCGCGGCTGTTTCGGCGGCTGCTCGTTCTGCTCAATCACTGAGCACGAAGGACGGATCATCCAGAATCGCTCCGAGGATTCGGTGATTCAGGAAATCAAGGCCATCCGCGACAAGACCAAGGGCTTTACCGGCATCATCTCCGACATCGGCGGACCGACGGCGAATATGTATCGCATCGCCTGCAAGGACACGAAGACCGAGGCCATGTGTCGCAGGCCGTCGTGCGTATACCCCGAGATCTGCCCGAACCTCAACACCAGCCACGACTCGCTCATCCAGCTCTACCGCAAGGCGCGCGAGGTTCCGGGGATCAAGAAAGTCATGGTGGCGTCGGGCGTGCGCTACGATCTGGCCATCAAAAGCCCGGCGTACATCAAGGAACTTGTAACGCATCACGTCGGCGGCTATCTCAAGATCGCGCCGGAGCATACCGAGGCCGGGCCGCTCTCAAAAATGATGAAACCCGGCATCGGCGCCTACGACCGCTTCAAGCAGTTGTTCGATCAGGCCGCTAAGCAAGCCGGCAAGGAATATTTCCTCATCCCCTACTTCATCGCTGCCCATCCGGGCACCTCGGACACGGATATGCTGAATCTCGCCCTGTGGCTGAAGCGCCACAAATACCGCGCCGACCAGGTGCAGACGTTTCTGCCCTCGCCCATGGCTGTGGCGACGGCGATGTATCATACGGGGCAAAATCCGTTGCGCCCCATCCGTCGCGGCGCATCGGAAGCCGTCGATGCCATCAAGGGTCTGCGGCAACGTCGCTTGCACAAGGCGTTCTTGCGCTATCACGACGCCGAGAATTGGCCGATCTTGCGCGAGGCGTTGAAAAGCATGGGCCGGGCGGATTTGATCGGCCCCGGTAAACACCAGCTCATCCCGACCTGGCAACCGGCCGGGACAGGCGGTTCCGGCGGCGAAGGCAGCCGCATGGGCCGCAAACACAAGTCTCAGCGCTTCCTAACCAAAGGCGTGCCCGCGCCGCGGCGATAAGAAAGAACGCGCGCCCACGCCGCAACATCTGGCGGAAATCGTCATCCCGAGTCTCCGAATACCGCATGCGGACCGGCCAGCCCCTTGAGCAGGCGGCGTGGGTGCCGCCAACGGCGCCGAAATAGTATTCGGTAAATTCGGCTATGCGACGAGCGGGCTGCCCTCGCGGACGAGCACGCGCCGCACGGCCGGGCGCGCAAGCATGCGGTCCTTGAAGGCCGTCAGCGCCTTCAAGTCGTCCACCGGATATTTAGCGATGCGGCCCCAATCGTAAAACCTCAAGCCGTAGCCGTCGACGGCGGTGAAGTTCTTGCCCATGACCCAATCATGGTTCTGCAGGCGCTGGTCGACAGTTTCGAGATTGCTCCAGAAAGCCGCGCGGCCGTCGGCACGCACGGCGTCGTGCGTGGCCGGATCGGCGCAAAATCGCTCGGGGCGGAAAGACCGGCGGAAATTGATATGAGCGGTGCTCGCGCACCAGGCCAGCATGGATAGGCACTGAGCCCGCTCCATCAATGACGTCGGGATGAGGTCGGCCTTAGGCGCCACCTCGGCGATGTAGTTCAAAATGGCAACGCTCTCGGACAACACCACACCATCGACGGTAATCGCCGGAACCGTGCCGCGTGGGTTGATTTTCTTGTATTCGGCGGCCTGGGCCGGGTCTTTCAGATCGACGCGGTGCGCTTCAAAAGGAAGAGCTGCTTCCTCTAGGGCGATATGCGCGGCCAAGGAACAGGCCGGGTAAAAGTAATAAAGATGGATCATTGTTGGGCCTTCCCTGTATCTTCGAAGTCAGATGGACGTCGGTTACCGCGAGCCTGTGATGCCGATCACTCTAGGGCCCGTCACTCTAGGGCATGTGTGTTAGCGTCTCAACCGTCCCGAAGGTATGAAAATGCGCCTGCGCTTAAGGAGTGTAAGCCGGTGAAGTACGTCAAGCTGGGCCGCACGGGCCTTGAGGTATCGCGTCTGGCCCTGGGATGCATGAGTTTCGGCGCGCGTGAGCTTGGCCTGCACCGCTGGACGCTGAGCGAGGAGGCGAGTCGCCCTTTGATCAAGAAGGCGCTTGATCTCGGGATCAATTTTTTCGATACCGCCAACAGCTATTCCGAAGGCAGTTCCGAAGAGATTGTCGGCCGAGCCCTGAAGGATTTCGCGCGGCGCGACGAGATCGTAATCGCGACCAAGGTCCACCACGCGATGGGCAAGGGGCCCAACAGCGGCGGACTGTCGCGCAAGGCGATCATGGCCGAGATCGACCACAGCCTCAGGCGCCTGGGCACGGATTACGTGGACCTCTACCAGACCCACCGCTGGGATTACCGCACGCCGATCGAGGAAACCATCGAGGCCCTGCACGACGTGGTCAAGGCCGGGAAGGCTCGCTACATCGGTGCCTCGACCATGCATGCGTGGCAGTTCGCCAAGGCGGTTTACACGTCGCGCCGGCACGGCTGGGCCGAATTTGTCAGCATGCAAAATCATGTGAACCTGCTTTACCGTGAGGAAGAACGCGAGATGCTACCGTTCTGCGCCGACCAGGGCGTCGCGGTCCTGCCGTGGAGTCCGCTCGCCCGCGGCCGCTTGACGCGCGATTGGAACGAGACCAGCGAGCGCCAGGACAGCGATGTTTTTGGTAAGACGCTCTATGGGGCGACGGCTCACGCGGACCGACTGGTAGTCGAGAGCGTCGCGAAAGTCGCCCAAACGCGCGGCGTGCCGCGCGCGCAGGTGGCGATGGCCTGGCTGCTCCAGAGAGCCGCGGTGACCGCGCCGATTGTCGGGGCAACCAAGGTCGGGCACCTCGATGACGCCGTCGCCGCTCTGTCGTTGACCCTCGCGCCCGAGGAGATTGCCGTGCTCGAAGAGGCCTATGTGCCCCATGCGGTCGTAGGGTTCAAATAGTGCCTATGGCGGCAACCCGAGGGCCGCGCGGACCTCGGCCTTGGCGGACGCAAGATCGGTATTGAACGCCGGCCTCGGCATCATCAGCGCGATCATCGCGCTCGCCAGGATTCGGCCAGCTTCAATGTCGCTCGGAAAGTGAAGGCCGAGGTTTATGCGATTCTCGCCGTACTCCTGCCCTCGTAAGAATAGCTCGCTGCGCTTTTCCGGCACCATGGCCGCCAGCAGAATCGCCGCCGTCATGCCGACGCCCGCCGCGCCGCTCGGATAGGAATGGCTATAGGCCGATGATGCCGCCGGGAGGCAGGGCGGTGCTGAGGCCTGAGTTGCCGCGTTCGCCATCGCCGCGCCGGGCCTATTCACCGTCCCTTGGGCGGCATCGCCTGGCGGTTGAATTTCGGTGCTGACGACAAAGGGCCGCGGCCGCGGCCAACAGTCTTTGACCCGATCGATCTCCTGCGTCGTTTCGCGGGTGACCTTGCGGATGAACTCCGCGGCCAGGGGAATTTTCGCAAGTGTGAAGTTGGCGCCGAGCACGGTAGCAAAGCCCAGGAAGTCCCGGTCCTCGAGCGCGCGCTTGATGAGCGCGGGGCTGCGCGCCTTCTGCGCGGCGAGAACCGTAGCTAGCTCGCGCTTTTCGAATTCGGAATTCGGCGCCGGTGGCGGCGCGAGCAGCGAAATAGCGTCGATCTGCCCGGGCATGACGTAGGGCGCGTCCGATAGGGCCAGGGCCTCGGACGCACCGAAAACCATGAGCCAGGCCGCAAGTATGTGACTTCGCACGGCCTTCCTCCCTTGCCCGCAGGATGCAGCTTCCGCGATATCATATATCGCGCCGACGGGACCTGCGAGGGCGGCGAACGATGAGCCGGATATGGTGCCTCACGGCCACCGGAAGGAATAGCGCAGGCCCAGTTCCCGATCGACGCTTTGGCGAGAGAAGCCGGTGGCCCCGTAGAGCGAGACCGAAAAGCGCTGGTTGAATCGATAGGCCGCGTAAACGAATACTTCATGGGCAGCCCGGCCGCCGGTCCAGGCGGATTGACGCCAATGGTAGAATGTCCCTGCTCGGTGAGCGACCGACTCACCCCCGCCCCGGTTGCCGCGTCGCCGGAGACAATTCTCGGTGACGGAGTCTGGGCTGCCGCTTCGGGCGTATGGGCGAACGGCGTGTTGACCGCCGACCGTGTTGTTGTCGGACTTGAGCTTTCGAACACGGCGGGTGGACGCCTTTCGATCGAAGGCTATCTTGTCCTTCAGTCCGATGGACGTTACGCCATTCGCGGCACGGCCGTGCGCGAAATTCCCGGCCTTGGATTGGGACGAGCAATGTATGGCCGTGTCGCCGCCGGTCAGCGTGTGCAGGTTCTGGGACGGCGTGAGGGCGCCGGAAGCCTCCGACCGGAGACGGTGATCGTGCCCGATCGCCGCAATCCGCTGAGCAATGACGTTCGGGCGCCCGCTACGACGGATACGTCGACGACCGATGCGCCGCGAGGGCCACAGGGGGGACGAATACAGGGGCGGCAGACACGGCGGTAATGGGTACGGCGGTAACGGGCACGGCCGCCGGTCGGGCCGCGGGCGCGACGACGGTAACTACAACTGTTACCCGTCCGGCGGTCATCAGCGGCGAGACACTGCAGCCACAGCGCGGCGTCTACGGTGCAACGGTCGTAACGCGGCCGCAAACGCTGCAGGAGGTGGCGCCGGTCGTGCGGCCCAACGCGATTCCGACCCGCCCCGATGCGGGCGCAGCGCGGCCGAATGCAACCCCGACCCACCCCGATGTGGGTCCAGCGCGGCCCAATGTAATTCCCACTCGGCCTGAACCGATCGTTCGTCTGGAAGTTCGCCCGCCGGTCCACCCCGAGATTCCACGGCCCCGGGCGGTCGGCACGGCCCGTGGTCAGCTCGGATCTGAGCGTGGTCGATAGTGTCAGTGCGTTTGAAATCAGCCCCGCCGGCCGATGATTTCAATGACCGGGCCGGCGTCGCCGCCCCAAACACGCGCTTTCACGCCGTAGGCCCGTAAGAGCGTTTCCGGCGAGAGCGCGTTAGCCGGAGTGCCGTCGGCTAGTATGCGCCCCTCCGCCAGAA
>SHVO01000011.1 GCA_009694245.1 Rhodospirillaceae bacterium
AAAACCGGATGCAGCTGGGCAGCGATGTCGAGGGCACCGCGCGGCAGATGACCGGGCGATGCAAATATTCGGAACAAGCATGGTCTTCCAGAATCGGGCAGATCACCCGATCGATCTCGCGCTGGAGCTGCGCCATGGCTTTGGAGCGATCGGCGGCTTCGCGAATGCGCGCCGTAACGCTGCCTTTGCCGCGCAGCGCCCGCGCGAGGAGGAAAATTTCCGGCAGCGACGTGCTGACATAGGTCGTGCAGCAATGCGAACAGCCTTTGGCGCAGGCGACAGGTTGGGTGACATGCTTGCTGAGGCCGGCATCGGCGAGGTCCTCGATGAAGGCGGCGGCGCGGCTGGCGCGGTCCTTGACAGCGGTATCGAGCAACATCAGCGCCATATGCCGGGTGTTGGCCTGCACGGCGCGGGCGTTGTTGCTGGTGAGTTCGAAGACCTGGCCGACAATGGCCTGGTCGTCCTTCAAAAGCTGCCGGCGGATCGAGGCATCCAGACGTTCCATGCGGCGTTCCTTAGAGCGGAATGACTTTAGATTGAAGCGGTGGTGATGATAATTGGGGTCGGAGTAAAAATCCGCGCACCGACGTTGGCGAGCTGGACGAGCCGCGAGCGGAATTTTACTCCGACCCCAACTATTCGACAAATGATTAGAGCTGAAATCATCCGGCGCTACAGCGTCGGGCCGACGTTCTCGACCAGCGCATCCATCATAGCGGAAAGTCCGCCGCGGCGCAGATCGGCGGTATCCACCGGCACCTCGGCGAACAGCGGCGCGCCCGCAAGCCAGCGCTCCTCGGCGTCGGCGTGATTCAAGGCGACGGCCAAGGCCTGGTTCATCTCATAATGGACATGGGAAAAGCCGCCGAGCTTTAGGGCCGCCTGCATCATCACCACCACGTAGGCGCGGATATCGACCGTGCCGCCGGCGAACGGCACCATCTCGCCGCTGTTCCGCTCGAAAATCCTGAGGCAGGCATCGAGCGACGTGGACAGCACGGCGCGGCAGACCAGCGGCCGCGGCGCGTATTCCGAGCAAACCTTCGCCTCAAGGATCGGGCAGACCACCCGGGTCTTCTCCCGCTGGTCCTGGGCAATGAGTTTGGACTCATCGGCGGCGGCATTGACGCGCGCGGTTTTCTCCGCCTGGCCGCGAACCGCATGGGCTAGATGGAGAATTTCCGGGATGGTCACGCTGACATAGGTTTTGCAGCAATAATAGCAGCCCTTGGCGCAGGCCACCGGTCCTTGGGTCTTCTTGGCGAGCGTGCCGTCCAGGAGCTTGGCGGCGAAGGCCGCCGCGCGGCTCGCGCGGCGCTTGATGTGGCTATCACGCAGCATCAAAGCGATATGGCGGGTATTGGCCTGAACGCCGCGGAGATTGCTGTCCATCTCGAAGGGCCTGCCGATCCAGGCCTGATCTTCCTTCAAGAGCAGCCGGCGTTTGCCGCGATCGAGGCGCTCCTGCATCGCTTGTCCTTCGGGCGAAAGAAGCAAAGCTACTGCTTGCAGAGGGAGCGGGCAACGCTCCGGCCCCTCACCCTTTTGGCCCCTCAACCTTGATCTTATCGACAGGATAAGGCACGACCACGGCCATGCCCAATCCCGCCGCGTGCGCCGTTACCGCCGAAGAGATCCTCGCCCGTGTGCTTTACCGTGACGGCCTCATCCTGGTCATCGACAAGCCCGCCGGCATCCCGGTCCATGCCGGCTTCGGTGGCGGTCCCAATTTGCAAGAGGCCTTCGTCCATTTGACCTTCGGATTGCCGCGCCCGCCGGCGCTCGGGCATCGGCTTGACCGCGACACCTCCGGCTGCCTGGTGCTCGGCCGCCATACCAAGGCGCTGCGCGACCTTGGCAAGCTGTTCGCCGACGGCGATGTGCGCAAGACCTATTGGGCGGTGGTCGAGGGCGTTCCGAAAATCTCCGAAGGCCGGGTCAAAGTGGCCTTGAGCAAAGTCGGCGCCGGTCCCGGCTGGATGATGAAAGCCGATCCCGCCGGCCTGCCGGCCGTGACCGACTATAAGGTGCGCGGGGTTGCCGAGACGCCGCGCGGGCCACGCGCTTGGCTCGAACTTCACCCCCACACCGGCCGCACCCATCAAATCCGCGTGCACTGCGCCGAATTGGGCTGCCCGGTGGTCGGCGACAAGGTCTATGGCGGCATGCTGCCCGCCGGGTCGCAGGGCGATCCGCTGATGCTGCACGCCCGCGCGATTGCGCTTCCGTTGTATCCGAAGCGCGATCCCATCCGCGTGCGCGCGCCGGTGCCCGAACACATGCGCGCCGATCTCGCCGCCTGCGGCTACACCGGCGACAAGAGCGGCGATAAAAATCTTGAGAGCGAGTCCACGAAATTAGCTTAATTCGCCGATCACCGGCATAGCGCCCTTGGCGCGCATCATCTCGGCGACCTCGTTCAAGGCGGCGGCGATCGCCGCCTGGTCGGTCGAACGCGCGACAATGCTTGTCCCGAGCACGCCAGCCCGCATGAACGGGTAGCTGCCGATGCTGGCTTGCGGATACTTATCCTGGATGGCCGATAATTCCTGGGCGATGTCGCCTTCGCGCACCGTCGCATCCACCGAATTTGAATACACCGGATCGCCGCGCGTGAGCAAAGGGGCCGCGGCCTCGAACATGGCGCGCGCGATGCTCGGCACACCGGCCATGATAAAGACGTTTTCGATGCGATAACCGGGCGCGGCGGTCACGCGGTTATCGATCAGCTCCACGCCGGGTCCGTCGGGAACTTCGGCCATCTTCAGCCGCGCCTCGTTGGCCTGGTGGCCGTAGTAGGCGACCAGGCGACGCACCGCTTCGGGATGACGGACGACCTTGCGCCCGAAGGCGCTCGCCACGCAAGCCGTGGTGATGTCGTCGTGGGTGGGGCCGATGCCGCCGGTGGTAAAGACGTATGTATAGCGCGCGCGGACCGCGTTGAGCGTCTCGACAATTACCGCGGCAACATCGGGAACGATGCGCGCCTCCTTGAGGGTGATGCCCATGGCCGCGAGCCGCTGGCCGAGGTAGTGCAAGTTGGAATCCTGCGTGCGGCCCGAAAGAATTTCGTCGCCGATTATCAATAGGCATGCGGTGGGGACGGCGCTCATGCCCGACAGTTTCGCGGTCTAGAGCAGGTCCTGCAAGACCGGAATTAAGGGCTCGTCGGCGGGCGGCATGGGATAGTTACGTAAATGCTCGGCGCGCACCCAGGCGACCTTCTGGCCCTCTTGGGGCGTCACTTTGCCCCGCCACTGGCGGCAGACATAGAGCGGCATCAAGAGGTGAAAGCTCTCATATGAATGGGAAACGAAGCTGAGCGGCGCCAGGCAACTCGCGCGGATGTCGACGCCCAGTTCCTCGTAGAGCTCGCGGATCAACGCGGCCTCGGGGGTTTCGCCGTCCTCGACTTTGCCGCCGGGGAATTCCCAAAGGCCCCCCAAATGTTTCCCCGCCGGACGCTGGGCCAGCAGAATGCGGCCGTCGGCATCGAGCAGCGCCACGGCGACAACGGTAATGACGGGGAGTCCCGCGCGCGGTTCGGGGACAGCCGGATTGAAGCAACCGTCCTCGCCGTCGGCCGGTTGTCCCGAACTAGGTGCGGCCATATTTACGTTCTGTATGAACCATTGATATCGATGTAACCATGAGTGAGGTCGCAGGTCCAAACGGTCGCCGCACCTCGGCCGATGCCGACATCGACTTCGATGATGATCTCGCGCCCCTTCATGTGGGCAGTCACCGGCTCCTCATCGTAGTCCGGCACGGCCTCGCCGGCGCGGGCGACAATGATTCCGCCGATGGTAATCGCCAGCCGGTCGCGGTTGGCTTTTTCGCCGGCCTTGCCCACGGCCATGACGATGCGGCCCCAGTTGGCGTCTTCGCCGGCGATGGCGGTCTTGACCAAGGGTGAATTGGCGATCGACATGGCGATGCGCCGTGCGGCCAAATCATTGTCGGCGCCGGTGAGGCGGATTTCGACGAACTTGGTCGCACCTTCGCCGTCGCGCGCCACCTGTTTGGCCAAGTCGATCAGAAGCTCATCCAGCTTGGCTCTGAACATCGTGAGACGCGGATCGACCGCGCTCGATACAAACCTGTGTTTGGCTTGGCCGGTCGCGAACATCAGCAGCGTATCGGAGGTCGAGGTGTCACCGTCGACGGTCACGCAGTTAAAGCTCTTGGCCGCGCCCGCCGCAATCAGAGTCTGCACGGCAGGGGCTTCCAGCGCGGCGTCGGTGAAGACGTAGGCCAGCAATGTCGCCATGTCCGGGGCGATCATGCCCGAGCCTTTGCAGATGCCGTTGATGGTGACACTCACGCCGTCGATGGTTGTGCTGCGCGTCGCGGCCTTGGCGAAGGTGTCGGTGGTCATGATCGCCTTTGCCGCGTCCGTCCAGGCATCCTCCTTCAAAGCGGCCTGGGCCTTGGGCAAGGCCGCGACGATCTTGTCGCTTGGCAGCGGCACGCCGATTGTGCCGGTGGATGAAACAAAGACTTCGTTGCGTTTGCAGCCGAAAGCCCGGACCGCTCCGCCGACGGTGGCTTCAACGGTCGTGATGCCCTTTTGTCCGGTAAATGCGTTGGCGTTGCCGGCGTTCACGACCAAGACGCGCGCCTTGCCGCCCTTGAGGTTGGCCCGGCACAGATCCACGGGCGCCGCCGCCGTCAGCGACTTGGTGAGTACGCCCCCGACCGCCGTGCCCGGCGCGAATTCCGCAACCAGAAGATCGATGCGGTCCGGATAGCGTATGCCGCAAGCGTGGCTGGCCAGCCGCACGCCCTTGATCGGCGGCAGCTCGGGCAGCGAGGGCGGAGCTAAGGGCGAAATCGGCAGCGCCATGGCGGGCTCTGGTCTCTGGGTGACGAGTAAAAAGGGCGCGCTTCAATGACATAAGCGCTTCCCAGGGACAAGCGCCTGACCGTGCCCGCCGGTCTTGGCCTTCACGTCATTTTCGGCCCATAAAGCCTCAAAATATCAAGGAAATCCGCGGAATCTTTCCGGCCCATCGTTGACTTCGGGGCACCCAGCTTCTATCTCTCTCGCAACCACAGCTGAATTCGCGTTCCGTTCTTTGTTCGGCCAGTCTTAGGATCAGTCTTCGGCCATCGGGGGGCAGGCTGCGGCCTGTCCCATTTCCCCGTTCTTGAGGTAGCTATGCTCGGCGCTCTCGCCAAACGCATTTTTGGGTCGCGCAACGACCGCTTGATCAAGTCGCTGCTGCCCGCGGTCGAGGCGATCAACGCCAAGGAAGCCGAAGTCGCGACTCTCGACGACGAGGGCGTTCGCGCCCGCACGGCCTGGCTCAAGGGCCGCCTAGAAGCCGGCGAGACTCTGGACGACATCTTGGCGGATGCCTTCGCCACGGTTCGCGAGGCCGCCAAGCGCACGCTCAAGCAGCGCCACTTCGACACCCAGCTCATGGGCGGCATGGTCTTGCATCGCGGCATGATTTCGGAAATGGGCACCGGCGAGGGCAAGACGCTGGTGGCGACCCTTCCGGTCTACCTCAACGCGTTGTCGGGCAAGGGCGTTCACGTCGTCACCGTCAACGACTACCTGGCCGGCCGTGACGCCGAGTGGATGGGACAGATTTACCGCTTCCTCGGCCTCACCGTCGGTTGCATCCAGCATCACTTGTCCGACGCCGATCGCCGCGCCGCCTACGCCTGTGACGTCACCTACGGCACCAACAACGAGCTTGGCTTCGACTATCTGCGCGACAACATGAAATACACGATGGAAGACATGGCCCATCGCGATTTCAACTACGCAATTGTCGACGAAGTTGACTCTATCCTGATCGACGAAGCGCGTACGCCGCTGATCATCTCGGGTCCCTCCCAGGACCGCACCGATCTTTACGATCGGGTCGACAAGGTCGTCCCG
Source organism: Rhodospirillaceae bacterium (assembly GCA_009694245.1). Classification (GTDB taxonomy): domain Bacteria; phylum Pseudomonadota; class Alphaproteobacteria; order Rhodospirillales; family Rhodospirillaceae; genus SHVO01. The sequence continues at coordinate 5,897 of SHVO01000011.1, forward strand.
CACTTGCAACCCGAACATTTCGAGAAGGACGAGAAGCAGCGCTCGATCACTTTCACCGAGGCCGGCACCGAGTTCGCCGAGCAGGCCTTGAAGGACATGGGTATCCTCACCGAAGGCGCGCTTTACGATCTTCACAACATGTCGCTCGTCCATCACTTGAATCAGGCGTTGCGCGCCCACAACATGTACAAGCGCGACGTCGATTACCTGGTCAAGGAAGGCAAGGTCCATCTGATCGACGAGTTCACCGGCCGCATCATGGAAGGCCGCCGGTTGTCCGAAGGATTGCACCAGGCCATCGAGGCCAAGGAAGGCGTCGACGTTCAGAACGAGAACCAGACGCTGGCCACGATCACTTTTCAAAATTACTTCCGCATGTACCCGAAGCTTGCCGGCATGACCGGCACGGCCATGACCGAAGCCGAGGAATTCGGCCAGATTTACGGCTTGGAGGTCGTGGACGTGCCGCCGAACATGCCGCGCGTTCGCATCGACGGGCATGATGAAGTCTACCGCTCGGCCGAGGAAAAATATTCCGCCATCATCGATTTGATCGAGGATTGCCACACCCGCCAGCAGCCGGTTTTGGTCGGCACGATCTCGATCGAAAAATCCGAAACCCTGGCGGCCCTTCTGCGAAAGAATAAGAAGATCACCCCGCAAGTGCTGAACGCTAAGTATCACGAGCAGGAAGCCTTCATCATCGCCCAAGCCGGCGTGCCCGGCGCCGTGACCATCGCGACTAATATGGCCGGCCGCGGCACCGACATTCAACTCGGCGGCAACTCTGAAGCGCGGATCATGGCCGACGAAAAAACCAAGGGCAGCGCGTTGTCCGACGAGGAGAAGGCCGCCATCAGGCGCGATGTCGAGGAGAAGAAGCAGATTGCCCTGCAGGCCGGCGGCCTCTACGTCGTCGGTACCGAACGCCACGAAAGCCGGCGCATCGACAATCAGCTGCGCGGCCGCTCGGGCCGACAAGGCGATCCCGGCGCCTCCAAGTTCTTTCTGTCGTTACACGACGACTTGATGCGTATTTTCGGCTCCGACCGCATGGACTCGATGCTGCAGCGTCTGGGCCTCGAACAGGGCGAAGCCATCATTCATCCCTGGATCAACAAGGCCATCGAGAAAGCGCAGCAAAAGGTCGAGGCGCGCAACTTCGACATCCGCAAGAACCTGCTCCAGTTCGACGACGTCATGAACGATCAACGCCGCGTGGTTTTCGAACAGCGGCGCGAGATGATGAGCAGCGAAGACCTGTCGGAAATGATCACCGACATGCGCCACCAGACGATTGACGATCTGGTGTCGAAGTTCATCCCCCGGCGCGCCATGCACGAGCAATGGGATATCGCCGCGCTGCACGAAGAGACATTGCGCATCCTTAGTCTCGATCTGCCCTTGAAGGATTGGGCGGGGGAGGAAGGTATCGCCGACGAGGAAATGCGCGATCGTATTCGGGCTGCCTCCGATGCCAAGATGAACGAGAAGATCTCGGCCATCGGGCCGGAACTCATGCGGCGGGTCGAGAAAAGCATCGTCCTCCAAATGATCGACCAGGGATGGCGCGACCATCTCGCGCAACTCGACATGCTCCGTCACGGCGTCAACCTCAGAGCCTACGGACAGAAACAACCGTTGCTGGAGTACCAGCGCGAATCCTTCATTATGTTCACCGAACTGATGTCGGGCTTGCGCGAGCGCGTCTCCACTTTCCTTTCGCGCGTCGAGCTGCGCACCGAGCCGCCGCCGGAAGATCTTCGGCCGCCGGCGCCGCGCCTGCGCGCCGTCCACATGCAGCCGACCCCCCAGGTTGGTGATAGCGGTCGCGAGGCCATGCGGGTGCTGCCGCGCGTCGCGGCGGAGGAACGCAATCCCACCGATCCCGCGACCTGGGGCAAAGTCGCGCGCAACGAGGCCTGTCCCTGCGGGTCCGGAAAGAAGTTCAAGCATTGCCACGGCGCCGTGGAAGACGCGGCCTGATGCCTTAACCTTCCGGACTCAAGCCCATCAGGCTGCGGGCGAAGTTCTGCGAGGTAAAGGGACGCAAGTCGTCCGCACCTTCGCCGACCCCGATATAGTGCAGCGGCAACTTGAACTTCTCGGCCAGCGCCACGACCACGCCGCCCTTGGCGGTGCCGTCGAGCTTGGTCATGACCAAACCGGTCACGCCGACAAGACTCTTGAAAATCTCAACTTGGGAATGGGCGTTCTGCCCGACGGTGGCATCGAGCACGAGCAAGGTCGCGTGTGGCGCCCCGGGGTCGGCCTTGGCGATGGCGCGCGAGATTTTCTCCAATTCCGCCATCAGCGCGTCCTTATTCTGCAGGCGGCCGGCGGTATCCACTAGCAGCACATCGTCGCGGCGTTTGCGCGCTTCAAGCAAGGCTTCGAAGGCCAAGCCGGCGGCGTCGGCGCCGGGGCCTCCCGCGACAACCGCGCAGCCGGTGCGCTTGCCCCAGACCTTGAGCTGTTCGACGGCGGCCGCCCGAAAGGTATCGCCGGCAGCCAGTGTCACATTCAGACCCTCGCGGCGGAACTGGTGCGCGAGCTTGCCGATGGTCGTGGTCTTTCCGGCGCCGTTGACCCCGACCATGAGAATCACAAAGGGCTTTCGTGCCGGATCCACCGCAAGCGGCCGAGCCATGGGCTCAAGGATTTTGGCTATGTCGGCGGCGAAGGCGGCGCGCACCTCCTCGGCGGAGATTTCCTTGCCGAAGCGCGTTTGCGCGAGCGCGGCCGTCAGCTTGCCGGCGGAGGCGATCCCGAGATCGGCGGTGATCAGCAAGTCCTCGAGTTCCGCCAGGGCCGCATCGTCCAATTTGCGCTTGGTGAAGATGTCGGAGATACCGCTGACCAGGCGCGACGACGATTTGCCGAGCCCCGACACCAGGCGGGAAAGCCAACCGCTCGACGGTGGCTGCTCCGGGCCGCCGGCCGATGTGCTGGTGGCGCCGGTCATTAGGCGATCGCTTCGCCGTAAAGGGCGTTCTTGCCGGCGCCGGTGATGCGCACCGGAATAACCTCGCCCGCGACCCCGGGCGAGGCCAAGTGAACCGGCGCATAGTGAGCGCTGCGGCCTTCACTGCTGTTCTCGACCAGCACCTCGGCCCAGGTACCGATATAGCCGCGGAGCTGGGAGGCGAGGGCGGCGTGACCCTTCTCGCGTAGCCGCGCGGCGCGCGCTTTGACGACCCGGCCGTTGACCTGCGGCATCCGGGCGGCGGGCGTTCCGGGGCGGATGGAAAAAGGGAAAACATGCAAATAGGTCAGCCCCGCGTCGTCGATCAAGCTGGCGGTGTTCGCGAACATTTCATCGGTTTCGGTTGGGAAACCGGCGATCAAGTCGGCGCCGAAAACCGCGTCGGGGCGCAAGGTCCGGATGCGATCGCAGAAAGCGATGATGTCGGCGCGCGCGTGCCGGCGTTTCATGCGTTTCAGGATGACATCGTCGCCGGCTTGGGCCGAGACGTGGAAGTGCGGCATCAAACGCGGCTCCTCGGCGGCCAAACGGAAAATATCCGCATCGACTTCGGCAGGGTCCACCGACGAGAGGCGGAGTCTCGGCAATTCCGGCACGGCCGCGAGCAGACGTCTGACCATTTGGCCGAGAGTCGGCGTACCCGGAAGATCGCCGCCGTAGCCGGTGATATCGACGCCGGTGATAACGATCTCGCGGAAGCCCGCGGCCACCAAGCCGCGCACTTCCTGAACGATCCGGCCCATGGGTACACTGCGGTTGTTGCCGCGAGCGAAGGGGATGATGCAGAAGGTGCAGCGGTGATCGCAGCCCTGCTGAACTTGAACAAAGGCTCGGGCGCGACCGTCGAAGCCTTCGACCAAGTGCTCCGCGGTCTCGCGGACTTCCATGATATCGGTAACAAGAACCGGCGTATCCATCTCTGGCCGGAAACTTTCGGCGCTCATTTTGTGCTCGTTGCCGAGCACGCGGTTGACCTCGGGCATGGCGGCGTAGCGCGCCGGATCCAATTGCACGGCGCAACCGGTGGCGACGATATGGGCCGCCGGGTGCAGGCGGCGCAGGCGGCGCAGCGTCTGCAAACCCTGGCGTTCGGCTTCCTTGGTCACAGCGCAGGTGTTGACGATGATCGCTTGGGCTAAGCCGGCATTGCGGGCATGGGCGCGCATGACTTCGGATTCATAGGCGTTAAGGCGGCAGCCCATAGTGACGACTATCGGCATCTGGTCCGAAGGTTTCAGCGCCGTCATGCGAGCAGGCTCGCATTGAGGGTGCCGGCGAAGGCTTCGGCGACCGGGCCGGTCATGATGACATGGCCGTCGGCGCGCCACTCGATCTCGAGATCGCCGCCGTCGACGGTCACGGTCGCCTTACGGTCGGCAAGGCCCCGTCGCGCGGCGGCCACCAGGGCCGCGCATGCGCCGGTTCCGCAGGCCCGGGTGATGCCGACGCCGCGTTCCCATACCCGCATCCTCAAGCGTGTGCGGCCCACAACCTGGACGACTTCGACATTGGTGCGTTCGGGGAACCACCGATGATGTTCAAGCTTTGGGCCGACTGCCGCGAGATCGACGACGGCGGTATCGGGCACGAAGAATACCAAATGGGGATTGCCGACGTTCACAGCTACCGGGTCGCGAAGCGCGCCTTCGCCGACATCGAGATGCAAGGTATCGGCGGCGTGGGCTAGGGGGATTTCCTTCCATGAATCGCGGGCGGGTCCCATGTCGATGGAAATATGCCCATTGCCCGCGCGTGCCGCGATGATCGGCCCGGCGATGGTCTCCAATGTCAGCTTGTTCTTGCCGCCTTCATCAAGCAGCAACCTCGCGATGCAGCGGCTGCCGTTGCCGCAGCTCTCCACCACGCCGCCGTCGGAATTACGAATCGCGAGGTAAACGTCGCCGCCGCCCCGCGGCCGTTCGATGATCAGGATCTGGTCGCAGCCGACTCCGGTCCGTCGATCGGCGATGGCGCGGGCGGACTTTGGTGTCAGCATGATGTCGGCCCGGCGGGCATCGAGCACGACAAAGTCATTGCCTAGCCCGTGCATTTTGCGGAAGGGTAGTCCCGCACCCGATTTGTCCAGTGACGCGCTCAATGCCATGCTGCGCGTTATAGGTGCGAGGCTCCCCGCTGTCCAGGGAGGCGCACCAATGTTGGCGGGTTGTGGGAGACGCTAGCGCCTTGGGTATAAAGCCAATTTCAAGCATTGAGGGGTTTCTCAAAGGCGAGGCGACGGCCGGGCTTATGCTCATGGCGGCCGGCGCGATAGCGCTGGTGGTCGCCAATTCTCCGCTGGCTTCAACCTATGCCGTTTTTCTCGATCTTCCGCTGACGGTTGGCGCGGGCACCTTCGCGCTCTCGAAAACCACACTGCATTGGGTCAACGACGGCCTCATGGCGGCGTTCTTTTTTCTTGTCGGGCTGGAGATCAAGCGCGAAGTGGTTGCGGGGGAGTTGTCCACAGGCGCCAAGGCGGCGTTGCCGGTGTTAGCCGCCGCTGCCGGCATGGCCGGGCCGGCGGCGGTCTATGCGCTCTTCAACTGGGGTTCGCCGGACTTGCGCGGATGGGCGATTCCGACCGCGACCGACATTGCCTTCGCCTTGGGAATCATCACACTTCTGGGCCGGCGGGTGCCGGCGTCCCTGAAGATATTCCTGACGGCGCTCGCCGTCATCGACGACCTTGGGGCTGTCCTGATTATCGCGATTTTCTACACCGACCAACTTTCGTGCCCGGCCCTGGTCGCCTCGGCGCTGTGCATGATTGCTTTGGCAGCTCTCAATCGCCGGGGTGTCCGAAACTGCGCGGCCTACGTTTTTGTCGGCTTGATCTTGTGGGTGGCGGTGCTGAAGTCGGGCGTTCACCCCACCATGGCCGGCGTCATCACCGCGCTGGCCGTACCCGCGAATACGGATGATGCGGGAGAATCGTCGCTGACCGCGCTTGAGCACGCCCTCCACCCCTGGGTCGCTTTTCTCATTTTGCCGCTGTTTGCCTTTTGTAATGCCGGCGTGGCGGTTGCAGAGATCACGCTTGATGCGCTCACGCATCCCGTCACGCTCGGCATTGTTCTTGGGTTGTTCGTCGGCAAGCAGCTCGGCGTGCTCTCCATCACCTGGCTTGCCCAGGCCGCGGGCTGGCTGCGCTTGCCTAGCGGCGCCACGGCTTGGCAATACTACGGCGTCGTCCTGCTGACCGGTGTCGGCTTTACCATGAGCCTGTTCATCGGCAACCTGGCGTTCACCGACCCGGAATACCTGGCCTCGGTGAAAGTCGGCGTTCTAGGGGGCTCGCTGCTCTCAGGAATAGCCGGATATGTTATATTGCGCCTTAGCTATCGCCCAGCGCCCGCGACCGATCATCATCCCGGCGCCATACAATAGTCGACTATTAATAATCGTCGCCGACGCGAGGCGCCATTCCTAATTCGTTGGAAATAAGCAAAAAATCTCTCTTTCTTGACTCTCCGCCGCTGCTTGCGTAGATAAGCGCAGCTTTCGGCCCGTCTTTGACCGTTCGCATACGTCCTGAAATTTGGGCCTCGCTCCCGAGGGGGTCCGCCAGTCCGCGATTACGCGCACTGGCGAGTTTGTGCTTTTGGATACGGGAAGTCTGATGTTCGATAGCCTGACCGACAAACTGGGATCCGTCCTGAGCAAACTGACGCGGCGTGGCGCGCTCACGCCGGCCGATGTTGCCGCCGCCATGCGCGAAGTACGGCTGGCCTTGCTCGAGGCCGACGTCGCCCTCGCGGTGGTCAAAGACTTCATCGCCAAGGTCAGCGAGAAGGCGGTCGGCGAAGCGGTCGTGAAATCCGTCACGCCCGGCCAAATGGTCGTCAAGATCGTCCACGACGAGCTGGTTGAAATGCTGGGCGGCGACCCTTCCGACTCTGGGGCCGCGCTCGGCTTCGAGTCGGCCGGAATAGATTTAGCCGCCCCGGCGCCGGTCGCCGTGCTCATGGTCGGATTGCAGGGCTCGGGCAAGACCACGACCAGCGCCAAGATCGCCCATCGGCTCCAGATCAAGGAAAAAAAGCGCGTCCTGATGGTGTCGCTCGACACCTACCGCCCGGCGGCCCAGGAGCAGCTTGCCATCCTCGGCAAACAAGTCGGCGTCGTAACTCTGCCGATCATCGCCGGGCAACAGCCCGTGGAGATCGCGCGGCGTGGCCTCACCGAGGCCCGCACAGGTGTATTCGATGTCGTGCTCTTCGATACCGCCGGGCGCCTGACCATCGACGACGCCATGATGAGCGAAGTCTTGGCCATCCGCGATCTGGTGAAGCCTCACGAGACCCTGCTCGTCACCGACGCCATGACCGGCCAGGACGCCGTCATCACCGCGCAATCCTTCAACGAGAAAGTCGGCATTACCGGCATCGTGCTGACGCGCGTCGACGGCGACGCGCGGGGCGGCGCCGCCTTATCGATGCGCGCGGTCACCGGCCGACCAATCAAACTTTTGGGTGTCGGCGAAAAAGTCGACGCTCTGGAGGCCTTCCATCCAGCCCGCGTCGCCGGGCGGATCCTCGGCATGGGCGACGTGGTCAGTCTCGTGGAAAAGGCCGTTACCAACATCGACCACGAGAAGGCCGAGAAACTTGCCGCGCGCATGCAAGAGGGTAAGTTCGATCTCAACGACATGCTCGCGCAGTTACAGCAGATCCAGCGCATGGGCGACATGAAGGGCATTCTCGGACTGATCCCCGGCCTCGGGCAGGCCATCAAACAGATCAAAAGCGCCGACCTCGACCCCAAGTCGTTCAAACGCCTGGAGGCCATCATTCAATCGATGACGCCGAAGGAACGCCGGGTTTCCGACCTTATCAAGGCCTCGCGCAAACAGCGGATTGCCGTCGGCTCAGGAACCACGGTCGCCGACGTCAACAAACTGCTGAAACAGCATCAGCACATGGAAACCATGATGAAGCGCATGAAGAAGATGGGCGGCCTCGGCGCGCTCGCCGGCATGATGGGCGGCGCCGGAGCAGGGGCCGGCCTCGGCGGGATGATCGGCAACTTGCCTCGCCCCAGCGGCCCACCTTCTGGCCGTAGATAATTCGATCGCCGAAGACTTAAGCGAACACTTCAAAGCAGATCTCGAAAATAGAACCCAGATAGATAAATACCAAACCAAGGAGAGTGAACTCGCATGTCGCTTAAAATAAGACTGTCGCGCGTCGGCGCGAAAGCTCAGCCGTATTACCGTCTTGTGGTCGCAGACTCGCGCTTTCCGCGTGACGGCCGTTTCATCGAAAAGGTCGGCACCTACAATCCGCGCGTGCCGCACGATCACAAGGAACGCCTGGTCCTGAAGGAAGATCGCATCAAGCATTGGATCGGCACCGGCGCCCTACCCACGGATCGCGTGCAGCGCCTGCTGTCGAAAGTCGGCATCACCTCCGCCCCTGAAATCCATGCCCAGACCAAGAAGGATAAGCCGCGCGCGAAGACTCAAGAGCGGCTGCGCGCCGCCGAAGAAGCGGCGAAGACGGCGGCTGAAGCCGCGGCCAAGGCAGCGGAAGGCTAGGGCAGTCGCAGTGAACATCACGTCACCGCGGGTAACCCTCGGCGTCATTGTCGGCGTTAAGGGTTTGCGCGGCGAGGTGCGGATCAAGAGCTTCACGGAGGTCCCCGCGGACGTCGGCGCATACGGGCCGGTTACGACCGACGATGGTCGAAGGTTCGTCGTCACTGTGACGGGAGCCGCGCAAGGAGTGGTCATCGCCCGCATCGAGGGTGTGGAAAACCGCAACGCGGCCGAGGCACTGAGGGATGTGAAGCTCAATGTCGATCGGACGGCGCTGCCGGCGACCGACGCCAGCACTTACTACCACGCTGACCTCGTCGGATTGGCGGTTGAGTCGGAAGGCGGCGAGTCGATCGGGAAGGTCAAGGCAGTTCACAATTTCGGCGGCGGCGACATGATTGAAGTCGAGATGACGAACCGCGAGACCGAACTTGTGCCGTTCACCGCTGCGGCGGTCGCTCGGGTCGATACGGCCGCGGGCAAAATCACGCTTAATCCGTTGCCGGGTTTGTTTGAAAACGACTCGGAGGCGGACGAACGTGAACGACGCAAAGAACAAGGCGGTAGGGAGGGCGGAGAAAAAGGCGGACAGCCGAATAATGATGCCTAGGGCCTCGCTCAAAGTCTTGTGGCTTGGGGAGATTTGACATGGCGGGCGTAGCTTCCTTCCGGGCGGTCGCGCTGACGCTGTTCCCCCAGATGTTTCCGGGACCCTTGGGCGCTTCGCTTGCCGGCAAGGCCGTAGAGGACGGTATATGGACGCTGGAAACGGTGGACATTCGGGATTTCGCGAGCGATAAACACCGCACCGTCGATGACAGCCCCTTCGGGGGCGGCGCCGGTATGGTGATGCGGCCCGATGTACTGAACGCCGCCATCGCCGCGTCCCGCCCGAACGGCACGCCGCTGATCTATTTGACCCCGCGGGGCCGGATTTTGGATCAGGCGCGTGTCAAGGCCCTGGCGGTGGGACCGGGTGTCACACTAATCTGCGGCCGCTACGAAGGCGTCGATCAGCGCCTTCTTGAGGCGCAAGAAGTGGAGGAGCTGAGCCTCGGCGACTTCATACTCTCCGGCGGCGAAGCGGCGGCTATCGCATTGCTCGACGCGGTGGTCCGGTTGCTTCCGGGTGTGGTTGGTAAGGCGGAGTCGTTGGCGAACGAGAGTTTTGAGACCGGCTTGTTAGAGTATCCGCACTACACGCGGCCCGATACGTGGCAGGGGCGCGAAGTGCCTGACGTGCTCAAATCCGGCCATCATGCTAAAGTCGAAGCATGGCGGCGGGCTCAAGCCGAAGAGATCACCCGCATGAGGCGTCCGGAGTTATGGGCGCGTTATGAAAAGGCAAGAGACAGCAAAAGATAAGACCGCGCCCCATTAAGCGGGCAGGCCAGTAGAGATTAGAGTGAAAAGGACGACGGCAATGAACACAATGCAAAAACTTGAACACGACTATTTGACCGAAATGCTGGCCAAGCGCGCGGTGCCGGAATTTTCCCCGGGCGACACGCTTCGTGTTCACGTCAAGGTGTCGGAAGGCCAACGCGAACGCACCCAGGCTTATGAGGGCGTGTGCATCGCCCGCAAAAACGCCGGCGTGAATTCGTCCTTCACCGTCCGCAAAATCTCCTTCGGCGAAGGTGTCGAGCGCGTGTTCCCGTTGTTCGGCCCGATCATCGACAAGATCGAGATTGTCCGCAAAGGCCGCGTCCGCCGCGCGAAGCTTTACTACCTGCGCGATCGCCGCGGCCGCGCGGCGCGTATCACCGAAGAAGTTATGAGCAGCGGCGAAACCGCCGCGGCTTCCGACAACGGCTAGGCCAGGCCGAACACGATCCGGAAAGGCTTGCTCCCGGACCCGGCGGCGCGTGCCGCCCTTATTGGATCGCGCGCATCGGAACGCGCGATCCGAGGGTGGTTGCCGACTTTCCGACAAGATCATGCTCAGACCAAGGCCTTGAGCCCATGACCGCGCCGAAAAAGAAAATCCTTCTGCTTCCTGGCGACGGCATTGGCCCAGAAGTGACGGGCGCCACGCGTAAGATCATCGATTGGTTTCAGCGCGCCGGCCGCACGGCATTCGAGATCACCGAGGATCTTGTCGGCGGTATTTCCTATGACCAACACGGCGCGCCGGTGACGTCGGCCGCCCTTGCCCGCGCGAAAGAGGCCGATGCCGTACTACTGGCCTGCGTCGGCGGACCGAAATGGGACACGCTGCCGTTCAAGGACCGGCCCGAACGCGGCTTGCTCGCCATCCGCAAGGAAATGGGGCTGTTTGCCAATTTACGTCCGGCGGTGGTTTTTGACGTGCTCGCGGGCGCGTCCACCCTGAAGGCCGAAGTGGTCAAGGGCCTCGACATCATGATCGTGCGCGAACTTCTCGGTGGCGTGTACTTCGGCGAGCCCCGCGGAATCGAAACGCTGCCAAATGGAGAGCGCCGGGGCATCAACACGCAAGTCTATACAAGCTCGGAAATTCAGCGGGTCGCTCGCGTGGCTTTCGAGCTCGCACGCAAGCGCCGGAAGAAGGTCGGCTCCGTCGAAAAAGCCAATGTCATGGAAAGCGGCGTCTTGTGGCGCGAGGAAGTCACCAAGCTGCATGCCAGCGACTACGGCGACGTCGAGCTTGTCCACATGTACGCCGATAACTGCGCCATGCAGCTGGTTCGCAATCCGAAACAGTTCGACGTCATCGTCACCGATAATCTGTTCGGCGATCTGCTCTCCGACCTGGCTTCGATGCTTACCGGCTCTCTGGGTATGCTGCCGTCGGCGAGTCTGGGGCCGAAGGAGGCGTCGGGTCGCCAGGCGGCGCTCTACGAACCCATCCACGGCTCGGCGCCGGACATCGCCGGAAAAGGCATCGCCAATCCGCTCGCCATGATTCTGTCTTACGCCATGATGCTCCGCTACTCCTTCAATCTCTCGGCCGACGCCGACCTGCTTGAAAAGGCCGTGCACAACGTCCTCAGCGCCGGCATGCGTACGGCCGACATTGTAGAAAAGGGTCAGTCCGCCGTGTCCACCTGGGTCATGGGCGACGCCGTGGTCAGCGAACTGGCACGGCTCGCGGTCTAGCGGGCGCCCGGTCGAGGAGCGCCAAATCGAAAAACAACACTAGATTCAAAATGTTGCTCGTATCGACGGGACTCCAAAGCGGGCCGAGGCGCCGGCCGCAAGATTTTGCCAATCCCGGTGTCGCGACACGCGCCGCATCCCGCATTGAAAAATAACGCATAAAGTCATATGAAGAGGCCGTCGGCTCGCTATGGGTTGACCTTGTTCCGGCTCCCTATTGAGAGCTGATCCGGTCCCGCCCGTTTTGAAGTTTGGCCCGCTGTGCATGTGCATTGCGGTCATCTGTTCTGGAGAGATACATGCCGGTGGGCACCGTGAAGTGGTTTAATGCGACCAAGGGTTTTGGCTTTATTCAACCGGAAGACGGCTCGAAGGATGTGTTCGTGCATATTTCGGCCGTGCAAAACGCCAACCTAGATTCCTTGAACGAGGGTCAGCGCGTCAGCTTCGAAGTTCAGCAAGAGCGCGGCAAAGCCGCCGCCACCAATCTGAAAGCCCTTTAGTGCTTGAAAGCGGGATAGCCCACGGGTTGTCCCGCATGTTCTTGCAAGCCCCCGTGGAGTAGCCATGGCTAAGGAAGAATTGCTCGAATTCGAGGGCATCGTCACCGATGTCCTACCCGAAGCGCGTTACCGGGTGAAACTTTCCAACGATCACGAAATCATCGCTTACACCGCTGGGCGTATGAAAAAAAACCGCATCCGCACCCTGGTCGGTGACCGTGTCACGGTCGAAGTCACGCCATACGATCTCAATAAGGGACGCCTGGTTTTCCGGCACAAGGATAGTAGCGAAGCGCCGCCGTCCTCGGGCGGCCCGCGGCATTTCACCAAACGCCGTTAAGTCCGCGCCGCTGTCACGCCAGCCTTCACGAGATGCGGCTCAATCTGTCCGGTCACGAATAATCCAAACATTCTGAAGTCGCTGATCAGCGACCACCACGGATGCGTGAACGTCGCCGGCCTGTTGCGCTCGACGGCACCGTGGGCCACCCAGGCGAATCCGTAGCCGGCGAAAGGAACGGCGACAAAGGCCCAAGGGTTCACTGCCGCGCCCAGCATCATCAGAAGAAGTGCCAGCCCCGCTCCGATGTAATGCAATGCCCGCGTCATTGGCCGCGCGTGCTCACGCAAGTAGTGGGGCCAAAACGCCGCATAGGCGGCGAATCGCTTGGGCTTGGGGCTCCGGCTCATGTCCCGATTATGGCGCAACTCCCGGCGAACGTTGATTTCAAGATCAAGGAGGCGTAGTTTGCCGCTCCTTATTTCCGACCGTCGGCGCCGAACGCCCGGAATCGCGAAAAACCAGAATGACAACAATGGATTATGGCTATGCCTGACACCTCCCGCACACCCGCCCGCCGCGACGGCTACGTCGTAGCCGTGATCGGCGCCACGGGCAACGTCGGACGCGAGATGCTGAACATTCTTTGGGAGCGTAAGTTTCCGGTGTCGAAGGTCTATGCCTTGGCCTCGGAGCGCTCCGTCGGCGCGCAGATCTCCTTCGGCGAAGACGATGTGCTCAAGGTCCTCGACCTGGCCGCATTCGATTTCAAGGGCGTCAATCTTGCGCTGTCGTCACCGGGGGCGAAGGTGTCGGCGGTGCACGGCCCGCGCGCGGCGGCAGCGGGCTGCGTGGTAATCGACAACACCTCTTATTTTCGCATGGATGCCGACGTTCCTTTGGTGGTGCCGGAAGTGAATCCGGCAGCGATCGCGCGCTACAAGAAGAAGGGCATCATCGCCAACCCCAACTGCTCGACGATTCAAATGGTCGTGGCGCTGAAGCCGCTGCACGACGCGTTCAAGATCAGGCGCGTGGTGGTCTCGACCTATCAATCCACGTCGGGCGCCGGCAAGTCGGGCATGGACGAACTGTTTAACCAGACCAAAGGCATCTACGCCAATCAGGCGGCGGTGTTGACCAAATCCATTTTCACCAAACAGATCGCTTTCAACGTCATTCCGCATATCGACGTTTTTCTCGACGGTGGCGAGACCAAGGAAGAATGGAAGATGGCAGCTGAGACGCGCAAGATCCTGGACCCTGAGATCAAGGTGCATGCCAACTGCGCGCGCGTGGCCAGTTTCGTTGGTCACGCCGAGTACATCAATATCGAAACCGAGAAGCCCATCACCGCCCAGGCCGCCCGCGCGGCCCTGTCCAAGGCGCCGGGCATTAGGGTCGTCGATCACCACGCCGACGAAGGCTACACCACGCCGGCCGAAGTCGCCGGCGAAGACGACGTCTTTATCTCCCGCATCCGCAAGGATTCTTCGGTCGAGAATGGGGTGTCATTCTGGTGCGTCGCCGACAATCTGCGCAAGGGCGCCGCGCTCAATGCCGTGCAGATCGCCGAAGTTCTGGTGAAGGAATATCTGAACGCGGGGCGCTAGAGCATTTTAGCCCAAGTGGGAGCCGGTTCGCGCCGGCGAAGGCCGGCAACTTATAGATGCGCGCCTCCGCGCGCCGGAAAATGCGACCAATCAAGACTCTCGAGCGCGATCACGATTCAACCTGAAAGCTCACATCTAGGCCGCGTTTAGCATCTTGGCGACCATTGCCCCGATAACCAGCCCGCCCGAAAGGGCGATAATGGCGCCGGAGACCCGGTTCAGCCATGGTAGGCCGTTTGCGATGAATCGTTCGCGAAGTCTTGAGACAGACCCGGCGAGGATCAGCCACCAAATCGCCGAGCCGGTGAAGACGCCGGCGACCAGCCAGAAGGCAGCGACCGGCGCTGCGTAAACATCGATCCGCCCGAATGCGGCGAATAGGCCCAGGGCCGCGATCATTGTCGCCGGATTGGTGATGGCCACGCTGACTGCGCCGGCAAAGTCACGCCCGAGGCTGTTCACGGCGACCGCGCCGCCGTTCATGACGACCGCCGACCGGTACGTGACCAGACCAAGCGCCAGCACCAATACGCCGCCGATCAGCCCAATGGTCATTTCATAGTCGGTAACAAAAACACTCACCGACGTGATGCCAAGGCCGGCCACGACGCCGAAGGCCGTGTCGGCCAGGGCCGCGCCCAGTCCGGCGGCGAATGCTTCCGGCCATCCTCGCGCCAGGGCACGGCGAATGCAAAGCACAGCCACCGGGCCTACAGGCGCGGCCAGGGCAAAACCGACCGCGAGTCCGCGCACAAAGGCCAAATCGAAGAATCGCGCCGCCGTCGTCGTGAGTTCCATGCCCCGCGTCCTACACCGTTTGCCGCCGCCCTCGCAAGATTTCCGCCTTGCTCGTCCCAGGTTATGATTGCCGGTCGATTGGCCGCGCCGGCCTCCGGCGATTACCGCCGCTTTAGGAGTTTACGCACAGATGACACCGACCGTCGAACGCGACACGCCACGCCCCCGGCGCAGCATGCTTTACATGCCGGCCTCCAACCCGCGCGCGCTGGACAAGGCTAAGGCGCTTCCCGCCGACGGATTGATCTTCGACTTGGAGGACGCCGTGGAGCCGGACGCTAAGCCGGCGGCGCGCATCGCGGCTGTTGCCGCTGCCAACTCCAAGGGCTACGGCCGGCGCGAGATCCTGATTCGGGCCAACGGGCTCGATACGGATTGGTTCAAGGATGATATCGCCGCGATTGCGCGATCCGCCGCCGATGGCATGGTTCTTCCAAAGGTCAACGACCCAAGAGACGTCCGCCGGGTTGATGACTTGCTGCGCAAAGGCGGAGCGCCTGAAACGTTGGCATTGTGGGCGATGATGGAAACACCGCGCGGGATCGTTGCGGCCGCGGCCATCGCCGCTTCCACCCCGCGCTTGGCGGGTTTCATGATTGGCACGGCGGATCTCGCCAAAGATCTGCATTGCGCTCATCCCGCCGACCGTGCGCCAATGCTCTACGCCTTGCAACACTGCGTATTGGCGGCGCGCGCTCACGGAATATTCGTGCTGGATGGCATTCACATCGATCTTGAAGACGAAGCCGGGTTTGCCGCCGCCTGTCGTCAGGCGCGCGCCCTGGGCTTTGACGGCAAGACACTTATCCATCCCAAGCAGATCGCGACCGCCAATCTTGCCTTCGCGCCGTCTGTCGATGAACTAACGCATGCGCGGCGAATTGTTGCAGCCCACGCCGAAGCCGCCAAACAGGGTAGGGGCGTTACGCTGCTGGGTGGTCGCCTGGTGGAGAATCTTCACGTCCGCGAGGCCGAGCGGCTGATGGCCCAGGCGGCGGCGATTTCCGAGTTGAATTGACTTCACCGGATGGGGTGAGTAGTACTGGCAAGGGGCCGCTCGGGAGCGCGCCCCCTCGCCAAAATGTCTTTTGACACTTGGCTTTAGCCCCCCCACTGCTGAGTTAGCGCATCGGACCCGCCATGACCCAAACCGCAAAACCCGCCGACCGGCCGCTCTCGCCCCACGTATTCATTTACCGGTGGCCCCTAGCGTCCTTGCTGTCGATCACCCACCGCATCACCGGCATCGGCCTGACCATCGGTACGCTGCTGCTGACGAGCTGGATCGTCAGCGCGACCCACGGCGGCGATAGCTACGCCGCCTTCACGGCCTTCATAGGTTCGCCGTTCGGATATTTCCTGCTCTTGGGATTCTCGCTCGCGCTGTTCTATCACCTGTGCAACGGCATCCGGCATTTGTTTTGGGACGCCGGCATGAACTTCGAGATCGCCCAGACCAATAGCGGCAATTGGCTGGTCCTGTCGGGCACCGTGGTGCTCACCGCGGCCGCCTGGCTTCTCGCGTTGATGTAAAGGAGGCCACCGGATTATGTTTGCCCATTACAATCTCCGCACACCCCTCGGCCGCGCCCGGGGGCTCGGCTCTGCCACGGAAGGCCTGCATCACTGGTGGGCCCAGCGCCTCACGGCGCTCGCACTGATTCCGCTGACCGTGTGGTTTGTCGCCGCCGTCGTCGGCCTCGCCGGAAGCGACTACGAGCAGTTCGTCAATTGGCTGTCGACGCCCTACAACGCCTCGGCGATGATCCTGTTCCTCGGCGTGTCCTTCCATCATGCCCAGCTCGGCATGCAGGTCGTGATTGAGGACTATGTCGGCAATCATGGCTGGCGCATCGGCACGATCGTCGTCGTCAAATTCATCTGCTGCGGCCTCGGGGCCCTCGGCATCGTCTCCACGCTGATCGTGACGTTCGGAGTTTAAGCGCCATGGCCGCATACAACATTATCGACCACGAGTATGACGTGGTGGTTGTCGGCGCGGGCGGCGCGGGCTTGCGCGCCACCTTCGGCATGGTCCAGCACGGGCTGAAGACCGCCTGCATCACCAAAGTTTTTCCGACCCGCAGCCACACGGTCGCCGCCCAGGGCGGTGTCGGCGCGGCGCTCGGCAACATGGCCGAGGACAACTGGATTTGGCACATGTACGACACCGTTAAGGGTGCCGATTGGCTCGGCGACCAGGACGCCATCGAGTACATGTGTCGCGAAGCGATTCCGGCGGTGCACGAACTTGAACACTACGGCGTACCGTTTTCGCGCACACCTGAAGGCAAAATCTACCAGCGGCCCTTCGGTGGTCACATGCGCAATTTCGGCGAGGCGCCGGTGCAGCGCGCCTGCGCCGCCGCCGACCGCACCGGCCACGCCATTTTGCATACGCTCTATCAACAAAGCCTGAAGCATAAGGCCGAGTTTTTTGTCGAGTATTTCGCGCTCGACCTCATGATGGACAGCGACGGCTGCCGCGGCGTCGTGGCGCTCGACATGGCCACAGGGACGATCCACCGCTTCAAGGGCCACACCACCGTCATGGCCACGGGCGGCTACGGCCGCGCTTATTTCTCGTGCACTTCGGCGCATACCTGCACCGGCGACGGCAACGCCATGGTGTCGCGCGCCGGTCTGCCGCTGCAGGACATGGAATTCGTCCAGTTCCATCCCACCGGCGTTTACGGCGCCGGCGTCCTGATCACGGAAGGTGCGCGCGGCGAGGGCGGTTACCTCACCAATAGTCACGGCGAGCGTTTCATGGAGCGCTATGCGCCCACCGCCAAAGATCTGGCTTCGCGCGACGTCGTCAGCCGCGCCATGACCATGGAAATTCGCCAAGGCCAGGGCGTCGGTCCCGAAAAGGATCACATCCTCCTGCACCTCGAGCACCTTGGTGCCGAAGTGCTGCATCAGCGCCTGCCCGGGATCACCGAAACCGCCAAGGTTTTCGCGGGCGTCGACGCCACCAAGGTGCCGATCCCAGTATTGCCGACCGTGCACTACAACATGGGCGGCATCCCCACGAATTACATGGCCGAGGCCATTCGCCCGCAACCCGGCAACCCCGACGCGGTTATACCGGGCCTCATGGCGATCGGCGAAGCGGCCTGCGTTTCGGTGCATGGCGCCAACCGTCTCGGGACAAACTCGCTGCTGGATCTGGTCGTGTTCGGCCGTGCCGCGGCACTGCGCGCCAAGGACCTCATCAAGAAAGGCCTGCCGCACCGGCCGCTGCCGAAAGACGCCGCCGACCTCGCGCTCAGCCGGCTCGAACGCCTGCGTAATGCCAACGGATCACTGACCACAGCGCAAATCCGCAAGAGCATGCAGCGCACCATGCAGAACGACGCCGCGGTATTCCGGACGACCAAGACCTTGAAAGAGGGTTGCGACAAGATGGGTCAGATCGCCGATTCCTTGCGCGACATTAAGGTCTCCGACCGTTCGCTGATCTTCAACACCGACCTTATCGAAGCCCTTGAGTTAGAAAATCTTATGGCCTGCGCGCTCTCGACCATCCGGGGCGCCGAAGCGCGTCAAGAAAGCCGCGGCGCCCACGCCCACGAGGATTTCCCAACCCGCGACGACGAGACTTGGATGAAACATTCGCTGGCTTGGGTCGGCGCCGATTGGAAAGTGAAACTCGATTACCGTCCCGTCCATACCTACACCCTAACCAACGACGTGAAGTACATCCCGCCAAAAGCTCGCGTGTATTAAAGGACCCGCGCCATGGTTGAGTTTTCACTCCCCAAGAATTCCAAGCCCACTAAGGGCAAGACCCACGCCGCTCCCGCGGGCGCCAAAAACCTCAAGCGCTTCGAGATCTACCGTTATGATCCCGATACCGGCGCCAATCCGCGCATCGACACCTACGATGTCGACATGGACAGCTGCGGTCCGATGGTGCTCGACGCGCTGCTCAAGATTAAGGACGAGACCGATCAGACCTTGACGCTGCGCCGCTCGTGCCGTGAGGGAATTTGCGGATCGTGTTCGATGAACATCGACGGCGGCAATACCCTCGCCTGCCTCAAGCCGATCGAAGATTGTAAGGGCACGGTAAGAGTCTATCCCTTGCCGCATATGCCGGTGGTCAAGGATCTCGTGCCCGACCTCACGCATATCTATGCGCAATACGCTTCCATTGAACCTTGGATGAAAAATGATACCCCGCCGCCCTCCAGCGGCGAACGCCTGCAGTCACCGGAAGAACGCGCCAAGCTCGACGGTCTGTGGGAATGCATTCTTTGCTTCTGCTGTACGACCAGCTGCCCGAGCTACTGGTGGAATGGCGATCGCTATCTAGGCCCGGCCGTTCTATTGCAGGCCGCTCGTTGGATTAACGACAGTCGCGACGAAGCCACGGGCGAGCGCCTAGATAATTTGGAAGATCCCTTCCGGCTCTATCGCTGCCACACTATCATGAACTGCACCAATACCTGTCCCAAGGGACTAAACCCAGCCAAAGCCATCGCCGACATCAAGATGAAAATGGTCGAACGAGCGGGTTGAAGAATGTGCTCGGAAGTTTTCGGGCTTTAGCGCGTTTTCCGACGAAGTGGGTACCGGTTCGCGCCGGCGAAGGCTGGCATTAATCAGATGCGCGCCTTCGCGCGCGGGGAAACGCGACCACACCAAGACTCTAAGACCGCGCCACCTAATTCAACTTGAACGAAAAGCGGTCTAGCCGATTATGGGTTCATTCGCCGCAGCTCGGCCGCGGCCGCCGCATGTTCGATGCTCAAGGGCTGGCAAAGGGCTTCGGCTTCGGCGAACATTCCATCGGCGCCTTGGCCGCCCTTGCGAATTGTCAGCCATTCACCGAGGAAAAGCGCCGCCTTACACTGCGCGTCACGGCCGCCTGCGCCGGTATAGTCCGCCCCGGCCTTAACGCCGGCAATGAATTGCGCCGGGTCATGGTCGGTCATCATGGCTTCAATCACCGGCCAGGCCCCGCTTCGTTTATCGATGTTGGCGAACGGCTGCGTCGGAAGCGGCGTGCTGGCGCGCAAATGTGCCTTTGCCAGCCAGATTAAGATAGGAATCGTTTCCGGGTGCGCGCCGCAGCGCCTCTTGAAGATCGGCGGCCGCAGCTTGCCAGTCGCCTTTGAAGTATTTGGCCAGGCCGCGTCCATAGTGCCAATCAAGATTGGCTCTTCGACTAAGGATCGTATCGAAATCATCAATGGCGTCTTCGTACCGGCCGGTAATCGTGCGCAGCATCCCACGTGAATAGACGACGTCTATCTTGGTTGCGTCGAGCGCGATGGCATGATCGAGATCCTCAAGGGCCTCGACGGGCCGGTTCATCTTTTGAAGGGTTTCGGCTCGGGTGGTGCGAATTAGAAAGACCAGCCCTAGGGTGTGGGTCTCACGGTCGGCTGAATCCCGCGCGCGGGGGCCCAAAGCTTCGAGACTCAAGGGTGTGGGGCTAAGTCTTACGGCCTGGTCGAAGTCCGCGAGGGCCTTGCCATACTCACGCCGTCGATCGAACATGATGCCGCGTCGATAGTAGGTCATGTAGTCGCTTAGGTTATCGGCCACGGCTGCGGAAAGAGATTCTTGTGTCGTCCTACCATCCCCGGTGGGTGCTCCGTAAAGTCCTTGCTTCGACCAAGGGCCCGGGATCAGGGCTAAGCGCTGGGCTCCCAGGAATGCGCCAACGGCGAGGGCGATCGCGGCAACGATCACGTTGATGCGCATCTTCTTCATGAAAGGCCCCCGCGTTCGCTGGCAGCGCCGTATAGCATATTTGCAGACATTATGGTTTTGGCACGCAGCTGTAAAAAACCCGACGGGGGGTCAGCATGGCGCACGTCCAGCGCTCTTCGCGTTGGAGTTCGGGAACACGGTCGGTCTTGGCACATTCCGACTCGGCAAGTTTCATGACATCGCCTGCCGCCGAGGCGGAACTGGAATAGCAAATTGCCACCAGATCGCGAGTCGAGGGGCCGACCGGCGCCTCCTGGCCGGCTTCGCGGCGGCTGTCCACATAGGCCGCCGTTCCGCAGGCGCTCAGCAGAAGCGCGACGATCGCCAGGGCCAATCGGCGCCCGGATTTAGCCCCAAACAGGCGTCTCCTCGGAGCCATCGGGCCCACCTTTCAATGTTATCCACAGGCGCCGCCGGCCTGAGTAATTATGCCGGTCGCCGATCGGGCGTTGTCTTAACCCCTCGTCCTGTTTATCTTTTCTCCCGGACGCACTTTTGTCGAGGGGAGTTTTCGATGTCCTCAGGAAAATACCGGCTTGTTACCCGCAGCGATTTCGACGGCCTCGTTTGCGCTGCGATCCTCAAGCAATTGAACATGATCGACGAGATCAAGTTCGTCCACCCGAAGGACATGCAGGACGGCGTGATCGAGATCACCAATCGCGACATCACCACCAATCTACCCTTCGTAGAGGGCGCCTACATTGCCTTCGACCACCACGAGAGCGAAACCATCCGCGTCGGCAAGAAACAAAACCATATCATCGACCCGAAGGCGCCGTCGGCCGCCCGGGTCGTATACAACTATTACGGGGGCAAGAAGAAGCTGCCGCGCATATCCGACGCGCTCATGGAGGCCGTGGACAAAGGCGATGCCGCCCAGTTTAACAAGGACGAAGTCCTCAATCCGCAGGGCTGGGATCTTATGAACTTCATTATGGACGCGCGCACCGGATTGGGGCGCTTCCGTGAATTCACCATATCCAACTATCAGCTCATGATGGAACTCATCGACAAATGCGTCCAGATGTCGGTCGATGACATCGTCATGCTGCCCGATGTGGTCGAACGCGTTGACGTCTATGTCGAGCACGAAGCCAAAGCCAAGGAGCAGATCAAGCGCTCCTCCACGATCCACAAGAATCTGGCGGTCCTCGATTTGCGCAATGAGGAAACCATTTGGGCTTGCAACCGCTTCCTGATCTACGCGCTCTATCCGCAAACCAATATTTCGATCCATGTGATGTGGGGCTTGAAGAAGCAGAACACCGTATTCGCCATCGGCAACTCAATCTTCGACCGCTCCTCCAAGACAAACATCGGTGAGCTGTGTTTGAAATATGGCGGCGGCGGCCACCACGCGGCCGGAACCTGCCAGGTTCCCAATGATCAGGCAGAGAAGACGCTGAAGGATCTGATCGAAAAGATTAACAAAGACGGTTAAGCACTCCGACCATATGGCGTGGATCGCTGCGTGCCGCCTCCGTTCGTTGCGTGGATTTGAAGTTCCAAATATCTCGAGGTACGTTCGCGCCGGAACTTTATGTCTAAAGGCCACGCGAGATTTATCGTTTTCCCGTACTGCATCGATCCCAATGTCTCCATCAATGGCTGATGCGGCGCGGCGCGAATCTCGGAATCCCGGCACGAGCTCGGGCGGCACGTTGCGAATGGAAGTTGCAAATTCATCATCGCGATGACTGAAACGCCACTGCAACGCTATCGCGAGCTCGTGGAGGTCGGCGGTCTCAAGGCCGATCCGAATCAGGAACTAACGGCGGAAAAACTTTCCAGCCTCGCCCATGCCTTAAAGGGATACGTGCCCAAGAGCGGCAAACGCGGCTGGATGAACCGCTTTGGCCTCAATGCGCGCGAAACAACACCGCCGCCCCAGGGTCTTTATCTTTACGGCGGCGTCGGGCGCGGCAAGTCCATGCTGATGAATCTGTTCTATGACACGGCACCGGTAATAGCCAAGGAACGGGTGCACTTTCACGCCTTCATGCGCGACATCCATGCCGAGATTCATCGCCGCCGTCAGATGCCGATGTATGAGGACGAGGGCGACCCGATTCCGGGCATGGCCGAGGGCATCGCCGACAACACGACGCTCTTGTGTCTGGACGAGCTGGAGGTGCGCGACATCGCCGACGCCATGATCGTCGGGCGACTCTTCCAGAAGCTGTTTGAACGCGGCGTGGTTATCGTGTCGACGTCCAATCGGCCCCCCGACGAACTTTACAAACACGGCCTTCAGCGCGAGCGCTTTTTGCCGTTCATCGCGCTCATCAAGGAACGCCTGGACGTTCTCGCACTGGAATCGGCGCAGGACTACCGCTTGGATCGGCTTGCCGGCGAGACGGTCTATCACGCGCCGCTGGGACGCGCCGCCGATGCCGCGCTGGATGCGGCTTGGGCACGGCTGACCGACGACGCTCCACTCATTTCCGACTTCGTGCAAATGCCGGGTCGGCGCATAGCGGTGCCGGCCGCCGCCCACGAGGTCGCGCGTTTTACATTCAGCGATTTATGTGATCAGCCGCTGGGCCCCAGCGACTATCTAGCCGTTGCCGCGCAATTCTCCACCGTAATCCTGAAGGATATTCCGCAGATGACCGAGGAGAAGAAGGACTCGGCCCGCCGCTTTGTCACCCTGATCGACGCACTTTACGAGCACCGCACGGCGCTCGTGTGCTCCGCCGCGGTGCCGCCGGACCAACTCTATTCGGGCCGCGAGGGCGGTTTCGAATTCGCCCGCACGGCTTCGCGTCTGATCGAAATGCAGGCCGCCGACTACATCAAGCAACGGCATTTGGAATAGCCGGCGATACGGAACCCTAAAACTCGCAGGTATTCCGGTTGCGGGCCTCGATCTGCTTTTTGACGGCGGCGGTTATTTCCTCGTCGGTGGCGTAGAACTCCGGCAGCTGGCGCAGCAGGAGCGTAAAAGTGCCGGCCTTGGCTTCCTGGACTGTGACGTTCAGCTGCATGGGATTGTCCGCAAACTCAGGGTTCACCACGGCGATCTTCAGCTTGGGCATGCGCGCTTTGAGGCGCTCCACGGTTCCTAGGAACGAATCGCTGTGGAACGAGCCATTGATATGAATGACTTTGCGCCCGGCATTATTCGCGAGATGAAGCGCGATCGACTCGGCCATGGTGTCGTCGCGCGTCACTTGCGCCACGAAGCTGCGCAATTGCGTCTCGCTGGGCGGCTTGCGGGGCGCTGCTTTGTCTTTCGAATCCTCGCCACCGTGTCCGGCGTCGCCGCCGACAAAGCCCAGAAACTTGTCCTTGTAGGGACCGTCCGCTTGGTTCAATTCGGCGGCCACCCAGGCGCGCTGCTCCGGCTTGAGTCGGGTGAAGAAGGCGGTGCCCTCCCGACCGATACAACGGATGAACTTCTCGGGGGCGTTGGCGGCGACCACCGGCAGCTTATGTTCTTTGGCGTACTCGACCAGCGGCCGATAGCTGGTTGTGTAGTTGCTCCAGGCCCGGGCTTTTTCAGCGAACGGGGTCTCGCCGATACGTCCCGCCAGGTAATCATCCAGCGCCGGTTGAACGTCGCGCTCGAACTGTTCCATGGAAAGGCTTAAGTTGGGCGCGCGCGCATGTATCGCCCGTACCAGCGCCATCTCGGCCAAATGATTGCCCGGATGTTGATGGGCCTCGCCGATAAAGATCACATCAAAGCGGGCGAGCACTTCGGCGGCCTCGTCGACCGAGACGCGCCACGCCGGGCGTGCGCCGGCGTCGGTATAAATCAACGCGTAGGACGTCAGGTCGGGAAGCGATGCGTCGAGCGTCGTCGATTCCGATCCGGTCGAGCAGGCCGCGAGCATCAGCGCAAGGCCGGGGCCGGCGAAGCGACTCATGGTCGTGATAAACACTTTGCCGGCACGTCGCATTTTCTGTCCTCAGTTTCCGAGCTATTGGGCGCGGCGCTCGCGCATCACCGATCGGGGGTCGATCTGATAGCCGTCGCGCAAGAGTTCAATATGGAAAAACCGACCCGCTCCCGGATGCTCGCGCCCCACCCACTGCGGATTGCCGATTGGTTCTGCTGCTTCCACGTGACTTCCCGGCGCCGGCCCCGTGCGATCCACCAGCGCAATCTTTACAGTCATGTTGGCTTGACGTTTTTCGCCTTGGATCACAACCCAGTCATAGAGCGGCATGTCGGGATATTTCAGGCTTCGGCGAACCACCGTGCCTGCGAAGGGCGCCACCGTCGGCTGGTTGGGTAGGCCCATCATGATCTCGATTCCCGGATGCGGGTATTCCTCAGGCCCGGCGGATTTGGCTGAGTTCCATATCCGGCTGACGTCGGGGGCAAAGACATCTCGCTGCCTGAGTTCTTTCAGAAACCAATGACATAGCGCCCACGACGCGGTTCCAAAATCGATGTCGCAGGCCTTGGCGCGCGAACTCGACCAGGCGATCATGCGCCAGCGACCCTCGCTCAGGCGGAAGAAGCTTGATTGCCGGTACGCCAAGCCTTTTACATAGGGCTCGGGCACGTCGAGGATCAGCTCATAGGCACCGTCGGGGAAGCCGGTTAAGGGTTCAAATGCGGGCGTCGCTGCCTGGCCATCGTTAGCGGACCGGGCGGCCTGGAACCGAGCGGCCGGGACCAGGCCGCCATCATAAAAGTGCAAGGCAAAGGCCTCGGGCATGAGGCGCTCAAAAGACAGCGTCCAAGGCGCCGTCAGCACCAGGCTGTCCAGCGTATCGGGACCCGGATAGCGTTCGGGAACATTCTCCAGGCCGGCAGCGGCGCAAAGATCAGGCGCATCATAGAGTACGCAGGCCAGATAGGTCTTAAAGGTGCAGACCGGACTGCTGCCCGGACCTGCGCAAGTCTGGGTAAGGTCGGGGCGGGGTCCTTGTGGCCGCTCGCTTGTCAGCGTCGTCCAGTAGGCGGGGTTTGGTGGCGGATTTAAGCTCGGCGACTGCGCCTTTCCGGCGCTCGCGCCCGCTAGTGGTGCCTGGGCCTGGAGGCCTTCGGGATTGGCGAAAATCCCAATTAAAAGTGCGGTAATGGCGGCTTTTGGCCAGTCAGCCCACGACATGTCAGCCCTTCCCAAATGCCCGCAAATGTCTGCCGCCCAATAAAAGCTTAGTTCAGTCCTGGGATTGAGGAAAGCAGCGTATCCGATGCCGGGTCCTGCCTGCCCCCCTGCTTGCCCTGAGGACAGTATTCGCGCTACCACGACACCACAATTCGCGGTCGCCTCCGGTTCGTAACCGCCGACCGTCATCGATAAGTTTTGGGAAATGGGGACAACATGGCACGCAGCAAAATTGCGTTGGTAGGCTCGGGCAATATCGGCGGTACCCTTGCTCACCTGATCGGACTGAAAGAACTGGGCGACGTCGTCATGTTCGACATCGCCGAGGGCATTCCCCAGGGCAAAAGCCTCGACATTGCCGAGTCCACTCCCGTCGAATGCGTCAATGCCTCCTATGTCGGCGGCAACGATTATTCGGTCATCAAGGGCGCCGATGTGGTGATCGTCACCGCCGGCGTGCCGCGCAAGGCCGGCATGAGCCGTGACGACCTTCTGACCATCAACCTCAAAGTGATGGGCCAGGTCGGCGCCGGCATCAAAAAATATGCCAAGAACGCCTTCGTCATCTGCATCACCAATCCTCTCGACGCCATGGTCTGGGCGCTACGCGAGTTTTCGGGCCTGCCGCACAACATGGTCGTCGGCATGGCCGGCGTTCTCGATTCAGCGCGTTTCCGCTACTTCCTCGCCGAGGAATTCAAAGTGTCGGTGGAAGACGTCACCGCGTTTGTCCTCGGCGGACACGGCGACACCATGGTGCCGCTGGTGCGCTATTCCACCGTCGCCGGTATCCCGCTGCCGGATTTGGTCAAAATGGGTTGGACCACCCAGGAGCGCCTCGACAAGATAGTCCAGCGCACGCGTGACGGCGGGGCAGAAATCGTTGGATTACTCAAGGCCGGCTCGGCATTTTACGCGCCGGCGGCGTCGGGGATTCAGATGGCCGAAGCCTACCTGAAGGACAAAAAGCGCGTACTGCCGTGCGCCGCTTATATCAATGGCCAATACGGCGAAAAGGACCTCTATGTCGGCGTGCCGACCATTATTGGCGCAGGCGGCGTCGAGCGGGTTGTTGAAATCGCACTCAACAAGGCCGAACAAAAAATGTTCGACAACTCGGTCGCGGCCGTGCGCGGCCTAGTTGCCGCCTGCAAGAACATCGACAAGAACCTGAAGTAGGAACCGGACAGGACTTCAATGAATATTCATGAGTATCAAGCCAAGCAACTTCTGAAGAAGTTCGGCGTGCCCGTTCTCGCGGGCGGTGTCGCTTACACCGCCGAGGAGGCGGAGAAGGTCGCGGAAGGCCTTAAGGCCAGCGTGTTTGTCGTGAAATCGCAGATTCACGCCGGCGGTCGGGGCAAAGGTAAGTTCAAGGAGGCCGCCGCAGGCGGCAAGGGCGGCGTGCGCGTCGTCAAGTCGGCTGCCGAGGTGAAGGAAAACGCCCGCCAAATGCTCGGCAATACTCTCGTCACGCACCAGTCGGGCCCCGACGGCAAAAAGGTAGAAAGAGTTTATATCGAGTCCGGCTGCAATATTGCTCGCGAACTTTATCTAGCGATCCTGGTCGATCGCGGAACGTCGCGTGTCACCATCATGGCCTCGACCGAAGGCGGCGTGAATATCGAGGACGTTGCCCATAACTCACCCGAGAAAATCGTATTTCAGGGCATTGACCCGGCCACCGGGATTCAAGGCTTCCACTGCCGCAAAATCGCATTTGCGCTCGGCCTTAAGGACAACCAGGTCAAGTCCTGCACCAAGCTCTTGATGGCGCTTTATCGGGCCTTCCTGGAGACCGACGCCTCGATGCTGGAGATTAACCCGCTGGTGGTTACGACCGAAGGCGAGGTCCTGCCGCTCGATGCCAAGATGAATTTCGATTCCAATGCGCTCTACCGTCATCCGGACATCGTCGAACTGCGCGATGAGGATGAAGAAGATCCGATGGAGCTTGAAGCATCCCAGCATGACCTTAACTACATCAAGCTCGATGGCTCGATCGGCTGCATGGTCAACGGCGCCGGCTTGGCCATGGCGACCATGGATATCATCAAGCTCTATGGCGCTTCGCCCGCGAATTTCCTCGATGTCGGCGGTGGCGCGACCAAGGAGCGTGTCACCACTGCTTTCAAGATCATTCTCTCGGACCCCAACGTCGAAGGTATCCTGGTGAATATCTTCGGCGGCATCATGCGCTGCGACGTTATCGCCGAAGGCGTTGTTTCGGCGGCGCGCGAGATCAGCCTCAACGTGCCGCTGGTCGTCCGCCTTGAAGGCACCAACGTCGCGTTGGGCAAGAAGATCATGGCCGATTCCGGCCTGCCGATCATTTCCGCGGATAACCTCGCCGACGCCGCTCAAAAAGTGGTCAAGGCCGTGAAGGAGGCCGCGTAGATGGCCGTTCTCGTTAATAAGAAGACCAAAGTCATTTGTCAGGGATTTACCGGCAGCCAAGGCACATTCCACTCCGAGCAGGCGATTGCGTACGGCACCCAAATGGTCGGCGGCGTGACGCCCGGCAAAGGCGGCACCACCCACCTCGACCTGCCGGTTTTCGACACTGTCGCCACCGCAAAGAAGGCAACCGGTTGCGACGCGTCGGTGATCTACGTTCCGCCGCCGTTCGCGGCCGACGCCATCCTTGAGGCCATCGATGCCGAGCTGGCGCTGGCGGTCTGTATCACCGAAGGCATACCGGTACTCGACATGGTGCGGGTGAAACGCGCCTTACAGGGCTCCAAGACCCGCCTCATCGGGCCCAATTGCCCTGGGGTCATCACGCCGGGCGAATGCAAGATCGGCATCATGCCCGGTCACATCCACTTGCGCGGCAAGATCGGAATTGTCTCGCGGTCCGGCACGCTGACCTATGAGGCCGTCGCGCAGACCACCGCCGCCGGTTTGGGTCAAACCACTTGCATCGGCATTGGTGGCGACCCTGTCAACGGCACCAATTTCATCGATTGCCTCGATTTGTTCCTCAATGATGACGAGACCCAAGGCATCATAATGATCGGCGAGATCGGCGGCACCGCTGAGGAAGACGCCGCGGCATTTTACAAAGCGGCAAAAAAGAAAAAACCCATTGTCGGTTTTGTCGCCGGCTCAACCGCTCCACCGGGACGGCGCATGGGTCATGCCGGCGCCATTATTTCGGGCGGCAAGGGCACCGCTGCGGCCAAGTTTGAAGCCATGAAAGATGCCGGCTTCCTTCTGGCCGATTCGCCAGCGTTCTTGGGGTCGACAATGCTCAAGGCCATGAAGGGCTAATATTCCCTATCCCGTGATGACGATGTGTAAACGAGTGGTGATCGCCGCCGCGCTTTTCATGGCTGCGGTGATTGGCGCGACACAACCCGCCATGGCGGCCGGGGATCAGTCGCAGCTGATGGTGGGCGCCGGCGTCTTTGGCTTCGGCGTCGCGAGCGAACCCAACAACGTCGAAGCTCGCATTCAATACCGCTTCAAGAACGGTTTCTTGGGCGGCGACGGCGCCTTTCGCGGCTTCAAGCCGTTGGTCGGTCTCGCCGCGCAGACCAGCGGCTCGGTCTTCGGTTACGCCGGCTTGGCGCTGCCCTTCGTATTCGGCGCCGATGGCCGCTGGGAGATCGTTGCCGAAGGCGCGCTCGGCGCATACCGCCAAGGCTCGAGTTTGCTCAATCTCGGCGGCACATTCGAGTTCCATCTTGGGCTTGGCGCCAACTACGCCGTAAGCGAGAACGGCCGTCTGGGCGTCGGCATTTATCACATCTCCAATGCCAATTTGCACACCAAGAACCCGGGTGTGAATTCGGTCCTGGCCACCTATACCTTCACCTTCGCCGGGCCCTGATCAATTGGGATGATCCTCGCAGCCGAAAAGCGTTTCATCTTCATCCACGTGCCAAAAGCAGCAGGCACATCCATCAACAGCGCGGTGTCGATGCATGACGTTTTTTTTCGGCGCGCGCGGCTCTGCGGCGCGGCAGGCCGTTGCGGAGAAAGCCGGACTGCCGCCGGCGACGGCCGGACTGACCGAACACGCGTCGGCAAAACAATTCATCGCTACATTGGGTCGCGGCGTCTTTAACGACTATTACACGTTCGGTTTTGTTCGCAATCCGTGGGATGTCGCGGTTTCGTGGTTTCACTACCGCCTGATCAACCCGACGATCGCCGGCCACGCCGAGGCCGCCGCTGCTGGAACCTTTCAGAAATACGTCCTGCAGTGTCTGACCCAGCCTGATTCGCAGCGCTTGGCGGGCTTGCAATATCCCTACTTGGTCGATGACGCCGGTCAGCTGGCGGTGTCGTTCATCGGCCGCTACGTGTCGCTGGAACGCGACTTTGCCACGACGATCGCGCGTTTGGGGATCAGCACCTTGCCGCTCGATCACTTTAATCAGAGCTACCATGCCGCTTGGCCCGGGCTTTATACGACCGAGACGTTCGGAATTGTTCGCGCGCTGGTCGCTGCCGATGCCCAACTCTTTGGTTACTCGGCCGACCCGGCCACCTACGGCATCGGGTAAAGTCCTTGCCCCCGGCTATCGCTCTAATTATTTGACTTATAATGGTTTTATGCCAAAACCCCCGGCGTTTCCGACGCCGGGTCGGTTCTTCCTGCAATCGCAAGACCGATACCTGACCGGGGTGTCGGCCAGCCCTGGAAAGCAAGTCTAAGTCGTTGTCGGAAAGGGAATTTTCGTCTATTATTAAGGTTGATCGGCGGCTCGCATTGCAGTCCCATTCCCCTGAGGGGTCAGCGAGCGCCTGATTTGGGACTTTAAGGACCTCACCCGTGGACGGCTCTTTCATCACCGGCGCGAACGCCACGTTTATCGCCGAGCTTTACGCCAACTATCTCAAGAATCCCGCCGCCGTGGACGCCAGCTGGGCGGCTTTCTTTCGTGACGACCTTACCGACGACGAGCCCGCGCTGCTGAGCGACCTCCACGGCGCAAGCTGGGCGCCGTCCAGTGCCGCGGTCATCGGTGTCGCCGATCCCGATGCCGCACCGGAAAAGGGCAACGGCAAGTCGGCGCCAGGTAAATCAAGCGCCGGCGATGCGCCGGCAAGCGCCGATAAGGCCGCCCTTCGCAAGCAAGCCGAGGATTCGATCCATGCGTTGCAGTTGATCCGCGCCTACCGTGCGCGCGGCCACGGCCTCGCCCATCTCGATCCGCTGGACAACGCAAAGAAGGCCGATCATCCCGAGCTGGATTACCGCAGCCATGGCTTTACCGAGGCCGACCTTGGCCGCGAGATTCACCTGGGCGGCATACTCGGCTTTGAGCGCGCGACGTTGCAGCAGATTCTTGACGTCTGCCGCCAGACCTATTGCGGCACTATCGGCGTCGAGTTCAATCATATCCAGCATCCCAAGCAACGCGACTGGCTGGTGCGGCGGTTCGAAAAAGACCGGATGGAGCCCAATTTCTCCAGCTACGGCAAGAAAGCGATCCTGGAACGGCTAACCGAGGCTGAAGGCTTCGAGCGTTTCCTAGGCATCAAATATACCGGCACCAAGCGGTTCGGGTTGGACGGTGGCGAAGCCGCCATTCCGGCCTTGGAACAGATCATCAAGCGCGGCGGCCAGCTCGGCCTGAAGCAGATCGTCATCGGCATGGCGCACCGCGGACGTCTCAACGTGCTCGTGAACGTCATGAACAAGCCCTTCAGCGCGCTTTTCTCGGAATTTCAGGGCAACTCGTCGAATCCGGAAAGCGTCGAAGGCTCGGGCGACGTGAAATATCACCTTGGCACGTCGGCGGATCGTGAATTCGACGGCAACGTCGTGCATTTGTCGCTGACCGCCAATCCGTCGCACTTGGAAGTTGTCGACCCGGTCGTGCTCGGCAAAGTCCGCGCCAAGCAAGAGCAGCTGGGCGACGCCGGGCGCAATCAGGTCATGGGCCCACTCATCCACGGTGACGCGGCCTTCGCAGGTCAGGGCAGTATCGCCGAGTGCTTCGGCTTCTCGCAGATTGACGGCTACACCACCGGCGGCACACTTCACTTTGTCATCAACAATCAGATCGGTTTCACCACGACGCCGCGTTACAGCCGCTCGGGCCTCTACTGCACCGACGTCGCCAAGATGGTTGAAGCACCGATTTTTCACGTCAACGCCGATGATCCCGAAGCCGTAGTCTACTGCGCGCGCCTGGCTATGGAATTCCGCCAGGAATTCGGCGGCGACGTCGTGCTCGACATGGTGTGCTACCGCCGCTTTGGCCACAACGAAGGCGACGAGCCTAAGTTTACTCAGCCGCTGATGTACAAGACGATCGAAGGCCACCCCACGGTGCGCACGATCTATGCCAAAAAAGCTCGTCCAGGAAGGCCTCTACACCCAGCAAGAGGCCGATCTGATGTTGAGCAAGTTCATGCACATGATGGAGGCCGACTTTGAATCGGCCTCCAGTTTCAAGCCCAATAAAGCCGACTGGCTTGAAGGCGCTTGGGCAGGATTTGCGCAGATGGGCGACGAGGAAGAGTACCGCGACGACAAGACCGGCGGCTCCTTCACCATCACCAACGGCGGCATTTATGGCTCGATGCTGTCAACGCCGTTTCTCAACGCGCCGCAATCGGGTATTCTCGGCATGCACAACATCAAGCAGCGCGCCGTCGTTCTGGACGACAGCAGCGTTGTCTCAAGGCCGATCATGTATTTGGCTCTATCCTATGATCACCGCATCGTCGACGGCCGCCAGGCCGTGACATTCTTGGTGCGCGTGAAGGAAGCCATCGAAGACCCCAGCCGCCTGTTGATCGAGACTTGAAGCCCATGTCCGATACCTTCGATGTCATTGTTATCGGCGGCGGACCCGGCGGCTACGTCTGCGCCATCCGTGCGGCACAATTGGGTCTTAAGGCCGCTTGCAT